>NZ_KV791693.1:13047-96051 GCF_001807955.1 Morganella sp. HMSC11D09 | reverse complement strand
GGCCTGGTTTTGCAGCAGTTCACTCATCGCTTCCGCATCCCGGCGCTCAATCAGTCCCTGGAGCGAGGAACCGAACTGCATCAGCTGTCCGGTCAGCGAACGGGCACTGTCCAGCGCCTGCGGGAAGCGCATCGCCGGGATGGCGGCAGACGGTAAGGCTTTGCTGCCACCGGAGGCTGCGGCTGCGGCACTGAGCAGTGCGGCCGGGTCAGCCGGTGCGGCAAAGACCGGCAGCGATAACGGCTGGCCATCAATGGAGAGATTGTTACGCAGATTAAACAGGCGCATTTCCAGGGTCTGCCAGTAGCCGAGCAGTTTTTCGTTCTGCTGCGGCAGGAACAGCCCGGTCAGGGTATTGGCAGTACGGACCTCCGGCAGGAGACCACCGCTGCGGATACGGCTGATTTCGTCATGGAACTGTTTTGCCTGAGTTTTATCTGCCGCGTCACTCAGTGCCGGGTTACCCCAGCCACTGCCGATAATCGTGATCGGCTTATCACCCAGTAATCCCAGCGCCTGCATATACCACATTTTCGCTTCATTGAGGGTATCACGCTCCAACATGCGGTAAGCGCTGTCACCACGGGCAATCAGCAGATCGAGCAGTTTCATCAGGGTGCTGACTTTATAGTGCATCGGGTCATTCTGAGCGACGGCATCAGGATCAACCGAATCCAGCGGGTCGGCGTTCCAGGAGGTATCTTCTTTCAGCGGACGCACGCGCCAGTCACCGGCACCGCTTGCAGCAGGGCGCCAGATATAGCTTAACCAGCGGTTGGCTTCGGTAAAGTTCTGCTCCTGTAACAGGCGCATGGCCACCATCATCGGGGTGTAATAGAACAGCTCCCAGAAATAGAGGGCATTGGCGCCGCTGAAGTCCATCGGTTCATCAGGTTGTGACAGACCGGAGACGGATTCCAGACCGGCGAAGGTGCCGCTGTGATAGCTTTTATCCAGTGTCCAGCCATGCGGATTGGAAGTATCCGGGCATTCAAGCCTGATTTCAGTTGTCCTGCCACTTTGATATTTTGCTCTTATATAAAAGTTTTCTTTCACACCATAGGCACTCTCCAGACGCGGAATAAACAGTGTTACTGTAGTATTTACTGTACTGAGCATCCCGCTGTATATGGTGTAGAATGATGGCTGGGTATTAAAAATATTACTCTGTTCAAGTATAAATCTCCGGTCGCTGCCATGAATAGCCGGATCATACGGTTTCAGTGTCAGAGTCACATAAGTCCCCGGTCCCGGTTTGGGTTCTCGCAGGTTCTGGGTTTCCGGTGACAGCACGGCATCAATCCCGCGGTTGGCACGTTCAATTAACTGCCGGGCAAACAGGGTATTCAGCCGGGTGCGGTAAGCATCCCATTCCATGTATTGGGCGCCGTTTTTATCGGTGTACAGGGAAATAGTACGAGGGCTTATCCCGGGAACAGTAATATTTAGTTTGTACTTACGGGCTATATCAACACTGCCATTTTTAAACTTAGCCTGTAATGTTAAGTTTACTTTCTCATTACTAATAAAATTAGTGATGTCCAGCTTATGCTCGCCAAAACGATAAACGGTTTCAAAAACATCATTTTTGTGTGAGTTGGCAATATCGATTGTCTGAAAGGTTCCAATTGTATTGCCGTTATGAATATATTCAAGTGAGCAATTTCTTAGGCTGATTTGATGCAGGTTTTTATTAATTCCGCTATATTTTGTGACCCCTGTTTTTTCTCGTTTTGAGTTTTCATTTCTGATAAAAAATGTGATACTTATTTTATCAGCAGGGTAACCTGATATTAATTCATCTATTTTACATGTAAAATAGTGTCTGTTTTTATCTGAACCATAGTGTATACATTCATATGGGAAACCTCCGTCAGGGGTTACCAGTGCTAATTCTGCGCTATTAACAAAAGGTAATGTTTTATCGTTTCCGGGTATACTCAGGTAAATAATGTTTATGCCCGTCCCCATATTTTCAGTCAGGCTGACAGTACATTCACCGCCCGGAAAATCACCCATTGGCGAGTAAACAGCCCCCTCAGTCCGGTAAGAGTTGGCGCCCTTACTTAGTTGGTTAATAAATTCAGGACGTAATAATGGCGGAATAAAATCCACATGAGTAGCAACGTATGCTTCAGAGTTAACTACGAGGTATGTTTTGTTCCCGGATGTTGAAAGATAATAATATTTTGTGTCCAGGCTGATATTTGCATTGGATGTACCGGTTTCCCCTTCCGGGGTGAGCGTTGAGCTATAGCTGTGCAGCAGCAGGGTGTTTACCCTGGTGATAGTAGTTGTATCGAGTTGTGGTGCAGTGTACTCCAGGACATTCAGGATATCTGGTATATTTTCTGAAGACATATCGGAGAATATATAGCGCCCGAAATACTCTGTCTTTTCCTGCACTTTATTGTTATCGCGCGGTGTGGTTTTCTTCTGACTGAAGTTGTAGCTGTCTTTAACCAGATAGCAGGCAACAGTCAATGCATTTTTCCCGGGATTCTCAGTGCAATATAATCCTTTACGACCCTCTTCCATTTTAATAAATTCATTGGTCACATCATAACTGAACGGTGATGCCCAACTGCCGTCATATTTAATATGCGTCAGTTTCAGGGTAAAAGACGAAATCTCCTTTTTACCTTCGCCATCTTTCCGTACTTGTTCTTCAACCCATAACAGATACAGACGTGAACGGAAAATCACCGGACGCACCATATCCTGATACGGATTAATAGCACAGGTAATTTCTTTCCAGTCACTCCAGGCATTGGCAGCAAAATGACCGTTCCGGCATTTGCTGTGATCGGCCTTACGCCAGTAATATTTTTTCGGCTCGGTCTGGCTGGTACCGATAAACCAGGTATTACCTTCATCAATATCAACCGCATCATGATAACCGCTGATCACTTTCAGGTTAGCGACCTGTTCAAAGGCGGTGAGATACTGGCGGAAGCCATTTTCCAGGGTGTCGCTGTTAAGCTCACTTTGTGAAAGCTGCTCCAGCATGGTGTTCATCATCCCGGTCTGACCGGTGCGGATAGTCGGGTCAATGAAGTTTTCCGGGTAATAGACTAACTGAGACACACCCGCCCAGGTGCTGTAGCGCTTATTATAGGTATCCCAGTCTTTAAAGAACTGACGCTCAAGCACAGCACTGTCTGCCCCCGGCTCATCACCGGCAACAGTGCGGTTGATATAGAGCTGAATACCGGCAATCGCATCCGCCAGCGGTGTGGTGGTGATTTCAGCACTGACTTTGCCGTCAATCAGCAGTGTACGCCAGATATCATCACGGTTTGCCAGCGGTTTACCCATAACCAGAGAGCGGTACTCTCCGCTGAGGGCTTCACTGAGGCGCGGTTCAGACTGGTTTTGCAGTTGTTTTGTCTGCTGTTCAGTCAGACCAGCCTGTAACAGGCCTGCCAGTATGGAGAGATCGGTATAAGATGGTGACGCATTTTCAGATACCGTCAGCAGATGGGTGATCTCTTTCGGGGTGATATGCAGATTGTCTGCCAAATCCAGCCGTGACGGCAGTGTGGCCAGCTGCTGCCATGTGGTCAGTTCCGGTGCTTGTCCGGCCTGTGCCAGTGCCTGAATAATCACATGTTCTGAAAGTTGCAGTGATTTGGCAAGTACAGCCCTGGTCAGTGTTTTACTTTGCAGTGTATCAAGAACAGTACCGGCCTGTTTACCACAGCGGTTAATCAGATTATGGAATTCAGTGATTTCACGCAGTGCGGCAATAGTTCCTGCCGCTGCACCCTGTGACAATACCTGAAGCTCAGGATTACTGAGTACAAAAATACGAATGGCCAGCACACGCTGTGCCAGTGCCTGACACCATGCCGCCAAATGTTTCTGCTGGATAGCAGATGGTTTCTCGGTGGTAATCATCACCCAGGTGTTGCCGATGGGCAGTACATTGTCAGGAAGGTTATTATCCATCCAGCGCAGCAAGGCTTCCCCCTGTTCCGGGCTTTCCAGTTGCATAGCTGCGGCAATAAGTGGGGCCATCGTTGTACGGAATGTGTTCTCATCTGTACTGTCAATACCACCGTTACGAAGGGCATCCAGCAGGGTATTCATCTCTTTGGTCGGGGTTGCAGGGGCATCCGTTGTCAGCAACATAACCAGTTGTTCAACAGTGATATTCTGTGTATTCAGTCATTGGGTGGTCTGATACAGGAAGGTGATCAGTTCACGGCGATTTTTATCAGTGATCCCGTAAATACGGGTTTCACTGTAAGGGGAAATACGCAGCAGGATATCCAGCTGTGCGACGGTCAGATTATGCATATCCGCCAGCAGACGTACCTTACAGATATTACTTAACTCATCTATGTTGTTATCGGCGTCTTTATTCCTATCTTTTCTGTCGCTAATATCAAATAGTTGCCACAAATCGGTATTATCCACCCGGTAAGCCCGTTTCAGCACTTCACGGCGCGGGTCTTGCTCGTCCGGCCGCATCGGAATAGGATCACCACCTAAAGTGTGCGTTACACCATTAAGCGGCGGATTATTAAACATCCGATCAAACTGACTGAGCTGCCCGTCATAGCTGACAGTGCTGATAGTGGCACCGCTCAGAATTAAAGCATCATCGCTGCTGATATTGTAACGTTTACGGTAGAGCAGGAATTCACAGAAGCGGTGCAGTACGGTTGCGTCTGAATCGGTGTCTTTCAGTTTCAGACGGGTTAATGCCCGTTGTGTTTCCAGCGGGGTCATACCGGTGGCTTTGGCCAGGCGCAGGGTTTTGTTGAGGGTGAGTAGTAGTGGTAAAGGAACGGTGGTTGTTTTGGTGACAGCAAATGTGCTGTGTCCATACCAGGAATAGTTAGTTCTGGCGCAAACCGAGATGGTGATTTCTGGTGTTACTTTGGCGGCAGGAATTGTGCCCCGGATACTGTAGTGTTTCCCTTCCTCAGGGTTCGTGGTAGCAGATGAATAAATATCTGTCGGATAATTTGAGTTTGGTGTCACAACGCCGATATACAGACCGGAAGCAGCCTGATCAAGATGACTTATACTAAAATTAATACAAAATTGATTATTATCCAGCGGAATAAGGTCAATATATTCGAAATTTACAATGCGGTCATATTCATTTTTCAGTCGGGTGTGAGTTAATGTATAAAAGACATCACCGTCTGTGTCCCCGGCTTTTATTATCTGTGTTTTATTTTGTCCGTACAGATTGTGTGTATCTTTCAGTGATGAACCGTACGGAATAGTTATCTCCAGTAATGCCTGAACCTCATCCCTTGGTAACTCATAATAATTGGCCAGCGCATCCGGGTTCATCAGGCTGTCGGTATTCACCCCCGGGAAGTTTTTCTCCAGCAGCGCTTCGGTTGCTGCTTCACTTAATCCGTCTGTTTTTTCTGTCAGAATAGCATACAGTTCCGGTGAGATACCGGCGTATAACGCCATCTGTGCAGCGGATTGTGCACCTTTACTCAGCACATGGTCCGGCAGAACAAAATCCTGTTGTGCCAGGGCGTTACGGATCCCCTCAAACGGCGCGTTATACGGGGTTACACCACTGCGGCGGGAGGTTGCCAGAGTTTCATAATATTTGTTTTTGTCTGTCTGACCGGTTTGCGCCATCAGCGCCGTTTCCAGTTGCTCATTAGCCAGTGACAGGGTGGAGATCTCTTTATCCAGATTTTCCTGAGATAACACCAGCTTCGCCAGATCCGGACGGCGTTTGTCCAGATTATTGACACTCTCTTTCTGATGCAGGCCACGGGCTTCGCGGTACAACTCAGTCAGATAGCCGGCCGGGGAGAACATGGAAGAGACCGCACCGGGTGCGGCAAACTCATCGGCACGCGGCATGATAATGTCGTTATAGCCGTACGGCGTCGCGCCGTAAGTGCGGGCAGCGCCCATCTCTTTTTTCAGCAGCGGGTTGGTGCGGGTCAGCGCACGGGCAGTATACAGAATGTTGTTCTGCTGTTCTTTGATTGCCGCGCGGTGAAGTAGTTGCGCTTCTTCACGGGACAAACGGCCACCCGCCAGGCTGCGGACTTCGGCAAGGGACATCGGCATAAAATCTGCCAGTGTCACTGTTTCACCACTGCGTTGCTGATTCAGCTTTTCGAGAATTCGGGTTATTTTATCCATCGACAATAGCCTTATAAATATGAAATTTAGTTAATGACACAGAAATGTACTTTTCAGTACTCCGTAGATTTATTGTTAACTGACGTTATATTTCGCAAACAATAGAATTGTCGGAATATGTCACTGAGGTCGAGTGTCAGTTTTGGAATGAGGATAGTCAATCAGAACGATTAGCATGATGTGCTGACTTTGTGGTGTTTTATTTATTTATTTGATTTTTAAAGCAGAAATGATTTTATTTTCCATGAGGTAATAATAGATTTGAATTATAAATTTATATTTTCATATAGGAATGGCTGTATATCTGATGTTATTCAGGATGCTGCCGGGCGGCAGTCAATAATATGAGCGTAAAGGGGGATACAATATTAATCAGAAAACAGAAGTGAGAACGGGAATAAAGATAAGGGACAGTGAATATTAAAATAATTAACTGCGGGGAAGGGCAGTTAATTATCAGACGGAGATTTTTTTACCGAGTGCCGGTGTGCGGGATTCCTGGCCGTCAGCGCCGTAAGTCGCCTGGTTATTATGTTTTTTCATAAAATCCAGCCGCTCCTGATTAAACTGCATATGCAGTTTCAGCATCTGATGATTGCGGTAATTCATCTCTTTCAGCGTCAGAGTAAGGTCTTTAATCGCATTCCAGACAGTGTGCATGGTTTCATTATTGTCATAAGGTGCACACAGCCCGGCTTCCTGCTCAAGTGCCTGGCGGCGGGTTTCATTATGGCCGATAGCGGCAACCAGAAACCGTTTCTGTTCCGTGGCTTCCTGAAACGGAGACTGCGGAACACGCGGGTAGCCGAGTAACAACTCTTCATTTTTCATCACCTGATGCAGTGACTGTAAATGAGAGAGTTGTTGATCCAGCAGCGGCAGAAGTTGATCAGTCATTTTTATCGGCGCTGTCCATGGATAACATGCACTCATGCGCATCGCGCAGCAGACCGTCAGCGATTTTACCGGCATCCATCCGTAATGTGCCGTCTTTCAGGGCCTGTTTGATTTCTGCCACCCGTGCAGTATTAATGTCGTTTTTACCCGGCGCAAGCAGCTGCTTCTGAAGTTCACTCGGCGAAAATGCACTTTCGCGGACAGTCTCTTCTGCCTGAACTTTTTTATCGCGCACCGGCGCGGTCAGCTCTTTCGGGTCGCGGTTAGTCACTTTTGTCAGTGCTGAAATCGCGGATGTTTGCTCAATTGCCATATCTGTTTTCCTTTTCCCGATCTGTATGAGATGGAGGGGCGCCTCCCTTGTGCTCATTGTTTATCGGCAATCTTATCTGAAACTTTATAACTAAATTCATCACGCAGCATATAACTACAGTGATACTTTCACGCTGCCGTTTTCAAGGGCTTCACCGCTGACCACCTGACCATTCACCAGCCGGACCCGGATAGTAGTTCCGGCGGCGGCATTATTAATGGCACGGCCTTCATATTTTACCGAGAAATTATCACCATCCGCCATGACAAAAACGCTTTGTCCGGCTTTTATTGCCCAGGGTTTGCGGGTCATGGAGGCGACATAGGTCTGCCCGGCATCAATATTGCGCAGGGCAATGGCACCGCGGAGGGCTATTTTATCGGTAACCGCGCCCGCAGGCAATTTGTGAAGTAAACCGCGTTTTGTGCCGATATCCACAAGCTGAACAGTCTCACCGCGCTGAATCTGACGGGTTGCCACGTAATACTGACCGGTGACATTGACTGTCAGCTGCATAAAGGTGCGTTTTTTTCCGCATAACACCGGCAGTGAAATATTGCCGGTGTTACGTCCGCCGGCAGGCAGTTGCAGTACAGGATCTTTACAGGCGGGCCAGCGGTCGATCGGGGTTTTTATTTCGACAGATACCTGCATGGGTTTCGGGTGCAGCTGCCGGAAGTAATGATTGATCTCTTCCGGTAATCCGGCCTGTGCGGAGGCGGAAAACACCAGTAATCCGCTGATAAACAGGGTGCGGTAACGGGGCGCCATTTTTCTCTCCTTCACAAACGGGATTATTTCTGATGGTCGCAGTTTACGCAATTTCCTCACTGTTGAATCCGGTAAATAGGTTGGTTATTTCGCGTTTATCCTGCCATTAGATTTTCACGGGACGGATAATATACCTGTCACTAAAACAGGCGTAACACATCAACAGAGGGCAGACATGCTTGATAAGTTAAATGCCACGTTTGCATTTCAGCAGCAGGCACTTTCGCTGCGGGAAACGCGTCAGACAATCCTGGCATCCAATATTGCCAATGCGGATACCCCCGGGTATCAGGCACGGGATATCGATTTCAGCCGTCAGCTGAAACAGGCGATGAATAACGGCACGGTGAAAAACGGTGGTCTGGCGATGGCAGTGACCGCGAAAGGTCATATCAGCGGACACGGTGCCGCAACACCGTCAGCGGTTGATCTGAAATACCGGGTGCCGTATCAGACATCGATGGACGGCAATACCGTGGATATGGATGTTGAACGCAGTCAGTTTGCTGATAACACCCTGAAATATCAGGCTGACCTGACCTTTATTAACAGCCGCGTGAAAAGCATGCTGGCCGTCTTACAGCAAGGGTAATTCTGATGGCACTACTGAGTATTTTTGATATTTCCGCCTCCGCACTGACCGCGCAGTCCCAGCGTCTGAACGTCAGCGCCAGTAACATGGCGAACGCCGAAAGTGTGGCAGGGCCGGACGGTGAACCGTACCGCGCGAAACAGGTAATGTTTCAGACCGCGCCGCAGGGGCGCTATGACATCGGCGGCGTGAAAGTCAGCCAACTGATTGAAGACCCGGCTCCGCCGCGTCTGGAGTACAAACCCGGTCACCCGCTGGCGGATGAAAAGGGTTATGTGCGGATGCCGAACGTGGACACTGTGGGTGAAATGATTAACACCATTTCCGCATCCCGCAGTTATCAGGCAAACCTGGAAGTGATGAACACAGCCAAAGTGCTGTTGCAGAAAACCTTAACCCTCGGACAGTAACGGAGTGAGTCATGGGGATTAATGCAGCAACCAATGATCCGGTCAATAACGACATTGATGCGCAGAAAAAGCCGCAGAAAAGTCAGAGTGACGATATGCGGGACACCTTTCTGAAAATGATCGTCACGCAGATGCAGAACCAGGATCCGACCAAACCGATGGATAACACGGATCTGACCAGTCAGCTGGCGCAAATCGCCACCCTAGAAAGCATGAACAGCCTGAATGACAGTGTCAGCGGTATTTCGAAACAAATTAACTCCGGGCAGTCATTACAGGCAACACAACTGGTCGGAAAAAATGTCCTGATTCCGGGCAGTGACCTGGTTCTGGTGCCAACCGGCGACGGCACCACCCGTGTGAAAGCCGATAACCCGCCGCCGGGTGATGACACATCAATTGCGCCGTTTGCGGATGATAACGGTGGTGATGACAGCAGCGGCAGCGGATTTGAATCCTCGCCGTTCGGTTTCTTCCTCGCCAAACCGGCGGACAAAATTGAGATAACCATCCGCGACAGAAATAAAGGAATTGTCAGAACCATCACGATTGACGGTGAAACCAAACCGGATATCTACGACAAGACCTGGGACGGCCGCAATGACAACGGTGATCTGGTTGCCGATACCAAAGGGAAATACACCTTTGAGGTAAAAGCCACCATGAAGGGTGAAGAGATCCCGAAAAGCGGCGTCGTCAGACTGAAATACGCGAAAGTGAATGGCGTGACACCGGGAGCGGATGCACCGCTGCTGGATGTGGGCATAGGCAACAGCGTGCTGCTGTCTGAAATCTTTAAAGTGTATCCGTCAAATTAATAAGCAAACCCAATTGTCATGGAGGTGACATGTCTTTTTCACAAGCAGTCAGCGGCCTGAACGCCGCTTCATCCGGTCTTGATTCGATCGGTAACAACATTGCCAACTCCGCAACCAACGGCTTTAAAGGGGCGCATGCTTCTTTTGCTGATATGTTTGCCGGTTCCGGTGTCGGTCTCGGGGTTAACGTTGCGGCGGTTTCCCAGAACTTCAAAGACGGTGCTATCACCCGTACTGACCGCGCTACTGATGTGGCGATTTCCGGTAACGGTTTCTTCCGTCTGCTGGATGGTAACGGTGATGTGGTTTACAGCCGTGACGGTGAATTTCACCGTGACAAGAGCGGTAACCTGGTCAACAACCAGGGCATGATGGTCACCGGTTTCCCGGCGGGTCAGGATGCTGCCGGTAACACCACTATCCAGACGGGCGGCATTCCGCAGGCGCTGAATATCCCGACCGATATGATGGACGCCAGAGCGTCCGCCAAAGGTGAATTAACCATGAACCTGAACTCGGATGATAAGGCAATTACCGCTGCGTTTGATCCGGACAACCCGGATACCTACAACTTCAGCACCACCATGACCACCTATGACAGCCAGGGTAACACCCATGAAGTCGCGGTTTACTTTATCAAAACCGCTGACAACAAATGGAGTGTCAAAGCCAAAGACAGCAGCGATAAAACAGCGGCTGTTGAGGACCTGGGTGATATGGAATTTGACGGCAACGGCAAGCTGAAAGGTACCGCTGATTTTCAGTTCACTTATAAAGGCTTAAACGGTGCGGATGGCGGCACAATTGACCTGAGCTTCAATAAAACCCGTCAGCAGAAAGTCACCGAATCATCCGTCAGCAAAATTGATATCGACGGCTATCAGTCCGGTGAATACACCAGCTTCAAAATTGAGAATGACGGCACCATCACCGCCAGCTATTCCAACCAGCAGAAGCGGACTGTCGGCAAAATCGCACTGTCTGCGTTTGCCAACAATAACGGCCTGGCATCCCAGGGCGGTAACGTCTGGAAAGCCACCAATGCCTCCGGTAACCCGATGGACGGCGTTCCGGGTACCGGACAGTTCGGTAACCTGACCGGCGGCGCGGTGGAAGCCTCCAACGTGGATATGAGCCAGGAACTGATCAACATGATTGTGATGCAGCGTAACTATCAGTCCAACTCGCAGACCATCAAAACGCAGGATCAGATGCTGCAGACGCTGGTTAACTTACGTTAAGCATAAAGACAGAAGGTGGCCATGGATCACGTCATTTATACAGCAATGGGCGGCGCTAAGCATGCGCTGGAAAATCAGGCCATTGTCTCGAACAACATTGCCAACGTCTCGACATCCGGGTTTAAGGCACAGCTGTCCGCCATGCGGGCAGTACCGGTAAACGGCGATACAGAGCAGACCCGGACACTGGTGGTCTCCTCGACCCCCGGAGCGGATATGACTCAGGGGCCGCTGAACTACACCGGCCGTCAGATGGATGTGGCGCTTAATGAAGGCCATTTCCTGGCGGTGGCATTGCCGGGCGGGGAAGAAGCTTATACCCGTAACGGCAGCATTCAGGTTTCGGCGGATGGTCAGCTGATGCTGGGTGAACACCTTCTGCAGGGTGACGGCGGTGCGATTGATGTGCCGCCGCACGCGGAACTGACCATCGGCGGTGACGGTACTATCACCGCGCTGATCCCGACTGATCCGCCGACCATGCTCGGACAGATAGGCCGTCTGAAAGTGGTGGAAGCGAAACCGCAGGATGTTCTGCGCGGTGAGGACGGGCTGTTTCATCTCACTGCTGCGGCGCGTAATGCCAATGGCAATGAACTGCCGCTGAGTGAGCGCGGCAAAGTATCGTCCGGTGTGCTGGAAGGCAGTAACGTCAACCCGGCACAGGCGATGGTGGAAATGATTGCCAATGCGCGTCATTTCGAGATGCAGATGAAAGTGGTTCACAGCGCGGATGAGAATGCCCAGCGGGCCAATCAGCTGCTTGCGGTGAGTTAATATTCAGTAAGGAATTATCATGATCCGTTCATTATGGATTGCCAAAACCGGGCTTGAAGCCCAGCAGACGAACCTGGATGTTATTTCCAACAACCTGGCCAACGTCAGCACCAACGGTTTTAAACGCCAGCGTGCGGTGTTTGAAGATTTGCTTTATCAGAACATCCGCCAGCCGGGTGCCATGAGTTCCGAGCAGACATCTCTGCCGACCGGTCTCCAGCTGGGTACCGGTGTGCGTCCGGTCGCAACCACCCGTATTCATGCCCAGGGTGCGCTGAACAAAACCGGCACATCGACTGATATCGCCATCAGCGGACAGGGTTTTATCCATGTCCAGATGCCGGACGGTTCTGATGCCTATACCCGCGACGGTTCACTGCATCCTGATCAGAACGGTCAGCTGGTGACCTCATCCGGTTATCAGATTGTCCCGGCCATTATGATCCCGGAAGGGGCGCAGAAGATGGAAATCGGCCGTGACGGTACGGTTTCTGTCACCATGTACGGCGAAAGCCAGCCGCAGCAGATCGGCCAGATTACCCTGACCACCTTCATCAATGATGCGGGTCTGGAGAGCATCGGCGAAAACCTGTATATGGAAACCGCCAGCTCCGGCGCACCGACAGAAAGTGCCCCTGAAACCAACGGTGCAGGCCGTCTGTATCAGGGCATGGTGGAAACCTCTAACGTTAACGTGGCGGAAGAACTGGTCAATATGATCCAGACGCAGCGCGCGTATGAAATCAACAGTAAGGCCGTTTCCGCCTCTGACCAGATGTTACAGCGTCTGACACAACTGTAATCCCCGTCCCGGCGGTGAGGTTATCGCTGCCGGGGCTTTTTTACTGAGACACGCACAGAACAGCAAGAGTATTAAGATGACTGAAAGCGGCATTGTTCCACGGCAGCAGGATTGCGCAAGTTCTCCTGCCACTTCTGTTTGCGGGCGCGGACTGGTGACAGCGGCAGTGCTTGCCGTATCACTCAGCGGCTGTGCTTACATCAAACCCAAACCGCTGGTGGATACCCATACCACCGCGCTGCCGGTCGCACCGACTGCCCCGGCCGCGAACGGTGCTATTTTTCAGAGTGCGCAGCCTGCCTACTACGGCTACCAGCCGCTGTTCGAGGACAGACGTCCGCGTAATGTCGGCGATATCCTCACCATCAATCTGCAGGAAAACGTCAGCGCCAGCAAAAATTCCTCCGCTAATGCCAACCGTGCCGGAAAAACCGGCTTTCTTGCGTCCATTCTGCCCGGCTTTATGCAGGGCTGGCTCGGCGGCAGCAACACGGAGCTGGACGTAAAAGGCAACAGTGATTTTACCGGCAAAGGCGGCGCTAATGCCCAGAACACCTTTAAGGGCACTATCACGGTCACTGTGGATCAGCTGCTGGCGAACGGTAACCTGCATGTGGTGGGTGAAAAACGGATCGCCATTAACCAGGGTACGGAATCTATCCGTTTCTCCGGTGTGGTCAACCCGCGCACCATCGGGGCGGATAACAGTGTCAGCTCCACTCAGGTGGCGGATGCCCGTATTGAGTATGTCGGCGACGGCTATATCAATGAATCGCAGAATATGGGCTGGTTACAGCGTTTCTTCCTGAATGTGTCACCGTACTGAGCAGAGGTAAAGTGAGAATGAAAAAAGTACTGACCGGCCTGCTGATTGCGGTTTTAGGTTTGGCGGGTCTCCCCGCACACAGTGAGCGGATTAAGGATCTGACCACCGTACAGGGCGTGCGTGAGAATGCGCTGATTGGTTACGGGCTGATTGTCGGCCTCGACGGTACCGGTGACCAGACCATGCAGACGCCGTTTACCACGCAGAGTCTGAATAACATGCTGTCGCAGATGGGGATCACCGTACCGCCGGGCACCAATATGCAGCTGAAAAACGTGGCGGCGGTGATGGTCACCGCCAAAATGCCGCCGTTTGCCCGCTCCGGCCAGGCGATCGACGTGGTGGTTTCCTCAATGGGTAACGCCAAAAGCCTGCGCGGCGGCACACTGCTGATGACCCCGCTTAAAGGCGTGGATGGTCAGGTGTATGCGCTGGCACAGGGCAATATCCTGGTCGGCGGTGCCGGTGTCAGTGCCGGCGGCAGCAGTGTCAAAGTGAACCAGCTGGCCGGCGGCCGTATCAGCGGCGGAGCGACGATTGAGCGTGAACTGCCGGGCGGATTCGGCCAGAGCGGCGTGATTAATCTCCAGCTGAATGAAGACAGTTTTGCGCTGGCACAGGATATCAGCGACGCGGTGAACCGCATGAACGGTTTCGGTACCGCAACACCGCTGGACTCCCGCACGGTACAGTTACGGGTACCGCAGAGCAGCAGTGACCAGGTGCGTTTCCTGGCACGGGTGCAGGATCTGAATATCCGTCCGCCGCAGAATGAAGCCAAAGTCATCCTGAACTCCCGCACCGGCTCTGTCGTGATTAACCGGACCGTCACGCTCGACAGTTGTGCGGTTGCCCACGGCAGCCTCGCGGTGACGGTTGAGCGCCAGACACAGGTCAGCCAGCCGGACACGCCGTTTGCCGGTGGTCAGACCGTCGTGACCCGCAACACCAATGTCGGGATCCGTGAGCAGGACGGCACACTGAAAAAAGTGAATGCCGGGGCGAATCTCAATCAGGTTATTCAGGCGCTCAATACATTAGGGGCCACACCGACCGACCTGATGTCGATTCTGCAGGCGATGGAAAGTGCCGGTTGTCTGCGGGCGAAGCTGGAGATCATCTGATGAGCGACATACAGTTGATGCAGAGTGCGGCCTACGATGTGCAGTCGCTGGGCAGCCTGAAACAGCAGCTGAATGAAAAACCGCAGGAGGGGCTGCGTCAGGTGACGCAGCAACTGGAAGCGACCTTTGTTCAGATGATGCTCAAAAGCATGCGCGCCGCACTGCCGCAGGACGGATTGTTCTCCAGCGACCAGACCCGGATGCTGACCAGCATGTATGACCAGCAGATAGCCCAGAACCTGTCAGAAAAGGGGCTGGGCTTCGGCGATATGATGTTTAAGCAGCTTTCTGCGGATAATGAACCGGATCTGCCGCTGCGTTCATCAATGATGGCGCTGGATGATGCCACGGTGATTCAGTCCATGCCGCAGCAGGCAATGGCGCAGCTGATGCGGAAATTCAGTTCTGCGGGGGATGCACTGAGTTCACCGCTGAAAAAAGTGCGTGAACTGGGGCTTAACAGTCAGAATTTCATTGCAAAACTGACAGAGCCGGCGAAAGCAGCATCACAGAAAAGTGGTGTGCATCATCTGCTGATCCTGGCACAGGCGGCACTGGAAAGCGGCTGGGGAAAGCGGGAAATTCTGACCGCAGACGGCAAAACCAGTCACAACCTGTTTGGTATCAAAGCCGGTAAGGGTTGGGAAGGTCCGGTCACCAATATCATGACCACCGAGGTTATCAACGGTAAGACCATTAAAATGCGTGATAACTTCCGTGTTTACGGTTCTTATGAAGAGGCGATTGCCGATTACACCCGTCTGCTGACTGAAAATCCGCGTTATCACTGCGTGAAACAGGCGGCCAGTCCGGAGCAGGCGGCACAGCGTCTGCACAAGGCCGGATATGCCACCGACCCGGGCTATTCCGACAAGCTGATTGTCCTCATTAATCAAATCCGCGGCACACCCGCCGCCGCACCGGTGGCTTCCCGTGCTGTACAGGCGTACACCCTCGATTTGAGTGACATTTTCTGACAAATTCACGGCGTAAAAAAATGCAGTTAACACTAAATTTTTACGCCGTCTTTCCGATAACAAGGTAAGACATAATTTTAAACGGATGCTATCTGCGCTGCATTTTCAGTAAGTCGCCGGGAAAGCAGTCGCCAGAGAAAGGAAAAGCACATGCTGAATAATGTAATGAATAACGCATTAAGCGGAATTAACGCGGCCCAGGGCGGGCTGAGTGTTATTTCCAACAACCTGGCCAACGCCGGGGTGGGTTATTATCACCGCCAGAGCGCGGTATTCGGTGAAAACCCGGGCACAATGACAACCAACGGCTATTTCGGCAACGGCACTTATTTCAGCCATGTCCGCCGTGAGTTCGATGAATTCGTCAATATGCAGTATAACAACGCGCGTTCCCGCAGCGGCGACTACGAAGCATTCATGAAAAATGCCTCCGGGGTGGATGATCTGTTATCCAACAGCACGGATGATCTCGCCGGGATGCTGGGCAGTTTCTTCACCTCGCTGGACGAAGCGGCGAGTGACGCCAGTGACAAAACGCTGGTGGATGTCTTCCTCGGCAAAGCCAAAACCATGGTCAGCCAACTGAAGGAAGCTGACCGCCGTCTGCGTGAGATGGATAACGATGTTAACCATCAGATTGATAATAAAGTTAAAGATATCAATACCTATGCGGAAAAAATTGCCAAACTGAATGAGCAGATCAGCAACTCCCGTGCGGTTAACGGTGCAGAGCCGAATGATTTGCTGGATGTGCGTGACCGCCTGGTGAATGAGCTTAATTCTGTTATCGGCATCAAAGTGATCGAGCAGAACGGCAACTTCAACGTCTCGTTTGCCAACGGCCTGCCGCTGGTGACCGGCGGACGTGCTAACCGTCTGGAAGCGGTGGCTTCCGGTGCGGATGACAGCCGTCTGAGCATCGGTTTTGTTGATTCTGCCGGTAATGTCCGTGAAATCAAAGATGACCAGATCCGTGGTGGTGAGCTGAGCGGTGTTCTGCGTTCCCGCCGTGAAATTATTGACCCGGCAAGACAAAAGCTGAACCAGATGGCGCTGGTCTTTGCGGAAAAATTCAATGAAGTTCACCGCAAAGGCTATGATGCCAACGGCAAGACTGACAAAGATTTCTTTGCGGTCGGCAGCGGCAGTGTGGTCAGCAATACCCACAACAAAGGCAAAGCCGATTTTGATATCAAATACAACGATGTCTCCAAAGTCACCGGTAATAACTACGATGTCAGTTATGACGGCACCAACTGGAATGTGACCCGTCTGCCGGAAGGTATCGCAGTGACCGCGAATTTTGACGGTGCGACCGGCACCTTAAGTTTCGAAGGCATGGACATCAAAATCAGCAACAATACCGCACAGGCCGGAGATAAATTCCTGCTCAAGCCGGTGGATAATGTGATCGGTGGTCTGAACACGCTGGTGACAAATGCGGCAGATTTCGCCGCAGCGGACAGCACCGGTGGTGCCAGCAACAATGAAAATATCAAAGAGCTGGTAAAACTGCAGGATCAGAAACTGGTCGGCGGCACATCAACCCTGTCCGATTTCTATGCATCACTGGTCAATGATGTGGGCAGCAAAGCCAGCCAGGCACAGATTGATTCCGAAGTGCAGAACAAACTGACGGTCAGCTTCTATGAGCAGCAGCAGGGGATTTCCGGCGTTAATACCAACGAAGAAAGTGTCCAGATGCAGAAAATGCAGCAGTTCTTTAATGCCAATGCCAAAGTGCTGTCGACCGTTGATGAGTTATTCAACGTTCTGATGCGTGCATTCTGATTTTGAGTTAAGAAGGAAATTATCATGCGTTTCAGCACCAATTTAATGTTCAGTCAGCGTGTGTCGGATATGAACAATGCCACCGCCCGCTGGATGGAAGCAGGCAGTAAACTGGCGTCCGGTCAGCGTGTCAGCAAACCGTCAGATGACCCGCAGGCATCCGCGCAGGCGGTGCGTGTCACTCAGTCTGAGAACCGCAATCAGCAATATGCATCCACTCGCGGCTATGCCAAAACCGGGATGACATTGCAGATGAGCATTCTCACCCAGATGAATGAAGTATCCACACAGATGGATTCAACGGTTATCCAGGCCTCCAACCAGGGTGCGCTCAGCGATAACGACCGTGCATCACTGGCAGAACAGCTGCAGGGGCTGAAAGATCAGCTGGTGTCTCTGGGTAACACGACTGACGGTAACGGCCGTTATATTTTTGGTGGTTATGAATCAGATACGCCACCGTTTGAAGTGGATGCAACGACCGGCGATGTGCTTTACAAAGGCGGCGATAAATCCATTACCCAGAACGTGGGCAGTGATCGTGAAATGATCAGCTATTTTGCCGGTTCGGAAGTGTTTGTCACCACGACAAACGCGAAAGGTGAAAAAGTCGCTGATATGTTTACTGCGATCAACAAAGGTCTGGAAGCACTGAAAATTCCTCAGCAGAATGCCTCACAGGCTGATCTGGACAGAGCCAGAGCCGGGATGGATGAAGCAAACCGCGGTATTAAAGCCGGGATGGATAAAATCTCCAATATTGAAGCGAAACAAGGCTTGCAGTTACAGGAAATCGACAGCCTGGACTTCCTGTCACAGACCCGCCGGATCCAGAATGAAAGCCGTCTGAGCAGCCTGCTTCACACGGACTGGACCAGCACGGTATCGGATTATCAAAAAGAAATGGCGCTGTTCCAGGCCTCACAGGATATTTTTAAAGATCTCAACAGTATGTCACTGTTCAGTCGTTAAATTATCCGGTTTTAGTACTGAATTCCTTTGGCCGTCACTGCGACGGCCTTTTTTTGTGCCGGATACAAGTCAGCGGACAGGGACTATCACCGAATGTTCCGGAAAAGCGCCGGCCGGCCGCAGTTCTTCTGTCAGAAAATCAATGAATGCGCGGATACGCGGAGATTTGCGTGCGTCTGCCGGGCAGGCAATATGATAAATATGGGATACGGTAGTCCAGGGCTCCAGTACCGGAACCAGTTGCCCGTTTGCCACGGCTTTGCGGGCAATAAAGTCATGCATTATTGCGACGCCGTTACCGGATACCGCCATATAGTATGCGGCCATCACATCCTCATAAAATGCAGCGTCACCACGGGTTTCGATATGTTCAATCTTATTGTTTATCACCAGTGGCCAGCGCAGTGGTCTGGTCTGTTCCTGCAAATGCATCTGCAGGCAGTTGTGATGGCGGAGATCTTCCGGGGTATTCAGCGGCGGTGCCTTTTTCAGATAATCCGGTGAGGCATAAATCCGGAACATAGCAAAATCAACCGGGGTGGCTATCCAGTCGGGCAGGTAATTCAGCCAGCTGGTCATGACGATATCGCAATCCGTGCTTTCCTGGCGCGGAATGCGGAAGCGGAGATGAAAGTCGACCTCGATTTGCGGATAACGGCGGCGGAATTTCGGCATCAGCGGAAACACTTTCAGATAGGCGTAATCATTGGGCAGGCAAACACGGATTTTCCCGGCCGGAATGGTTTTCATGTCCAGCAGGGCATTCTCTGCATCATACATCGCGTCCAGCGCTGTCCTGCAATAGCTGAGGTATTGTTCTCCCGCTTCTGTCAGCCGCACATGGCGGGTGGTTCTGACAAACAGCGGACTGCCCAGCTTCTGTTCCAGCCTCGCAATGGTTTTGCTGACCGCAGCCGGAGAAATATTCAGTACCTGTGCTGCCTGTGAAAAGCTTTGCAGTTCGGCGGCACGGCAGAATAGTTCCAGTGTACCCAGCATCAAATCATCAAAATGACGCGGCATTATTAACCTCAGGTTGGTAATGAAGTGATATCAGAGTAGTTTATTTCACGCAATGAAGAAATATAATAATTTACATCAATTGCAAGTAATAAATCATAATCGAAGGCTATTTATGAAACCACAACAGCGGACTGCCGTCATTACCGATGCAGAAAGTTGTCTGGGGAAAGCGTTAGTCAGAACACTGCTTGATGAACACTACAATGTGATCGGCATATTCAGCAGCGATGAACACATGCAGAGTTTTTTGCAGGAACTGGATAATAAAACCGCATTTTTACCCGTGACCGGTGAAAGTCACTGTACTGATTTTGCCGGACAACTGATGCAGCAGGGTATTATTCGCTTCGGAAATATCGATATTATTATTCATAATTCCGGTGCTTTTCTCAGCAAAACTTATGAAAAAACGACACCGGATGATTTCATGCATTTAATAAACAGTAATATTTATAGTTTATTTAATCTGAGTCAATTGGCGATTAAAAACATGTTGAAAAATCACGGTGGTAAAATTATCGTGGTAACCTCCTGTATTGCCCTGCAACCGTCGCAGAAAATACCGGCTGCACTGAGTGTCCTGGCAAAGGAAGGCGTGCACGGACTGGTCAGAGCACTGGCGCTGGAGTATGCAAAGAAAAATATCCGCGTTAATGCGGTAGCACCGGGGTATATTGAGTCCCCGCTGAATACAGAACTCAATCAGGATTTTATTAATTTAGTCTCACCGGCGGATAAAGTCGGAACCATTAATGATATTATAGAAAGCATTCGTTTTCTGCTGAAATCTGACTATATTAACGGCACTGTAATGCCGGTGGACGGAGGTTATTCAGCAGGAAATTGGTAACCGTGTTATTTCTCAAGTCGTTTTCCGGATTATACACAGCAATATTCATTTGTACGCCATTACCGGATCCGGTAATCACTTTCTCGGTGATTACCGGTTTTTTATTTAAGGGAGATAAGCGGATACTTATGCTGCCCTGACACCGGATATGAGTCAGGTCAGGTTACGGAGAGGCAAACAGATTAAAAATCAGTGAGAGCTGCTCAAACGCCTGATGAATGACCCGCTCGGTAAAGCCCGGCAGGACGGAGATGATCAGGCCCAGCATGCTGATGCCGACGGTCAGCGTCAGCGGAAAACCCACCACAAACACAGAAAGCTGCGGTGTCATCCGGTTCAGAATACCCAATGCGAGGTTAAGAATCAGGAACAGGGTGATAAACGGCAGCGCCAGCATTAACCCGTTGAGAAAAATATGGTTAGCCGACTGTACCAGCATGCGGAACCCTTCGCGGTTAAGCGGGGTGACCTGCACAGGAATGAGGTCAAATGAGCTTATCACAATATGGATAAGCCACAGGTGTCCGTCAAATGCGAGAAACAGCAGCAGAGTGATAAGGTTCAGGATACGTGCCAGAATCGGCATGTTCGGCCCGCCGCTCGGGTCAAAGAAGGTGGCGAAGGATAAGCCCATCTGAAGACCGATCACTTCCCCGGCGTGACGGACAGCGGCAAACGCCATCTGCATGGTCAGTCCCATCGCCACACCTATCACCACCTGCTGTAAAATCACCCACAGACCGGGGGCGGAAAACAGCGGGATATTTACCACCGGCAGTTGCGGGGAGACAATCAGAACAGTGAAAAAGGCCAGCATCACCCGCACCTTACTGATTGATTGTTTTTCATTGAAAAACGGTGCCGTACCCAGCAATGCCAGCACCCGGATAAACGGGTAGAATCCCTGGCTCAGCCACAGCGTCAGTGTTTCACTGGTGATACTTAACATAGATCAGCCGATGATAAACGGCAGATTGGTTAACAGTGCACGCATATAGTCAGTGAGCAGATTGAGCATCCACGGACCGGCAATCACAATCACACTGATAACAGACAGAATTTTCGGAATGAATGACAGGGTCATCTCATTCACCTGAGTGGCGGCCTGTAACAGACTTATCAGCAGACCGGCTGCCAGGGCGGCCAGCAGCAGCGGTGCGGCCAGCATCAGGGCGATTTTCATGGCTTCGGTGCCCATCGCCATTACGGATTCCGGTGTCATATCCTCTCCCGACTAAAAAAAGCTTTGTGATAACGAACCGAGCAGTAACTGCCAGCCATCCACCAGCACAAAAAGCATCAGCTTAAAGGGCAGCGAAACCGTGGCGGGCGGTACCATCATCATCCCGAGTGCCATCAGTACACTGGCAACCACGAGGTCAATAATCAGGAACGGAATAAACAGCGTGAAACCAATCTGGAAGGCGGTTTTCAGCTCACTGGTGATAAAGGCCGGGATCAGAATGCGCATCGGCACATCTTTGGCTTCCTGAATTTCACCCACTTTGGCGATACGGGCAAACAGTGCCAGGTCGTTTTCGCGTGTCTGGCCGAGCATAAATGTGCGCAGTGGTGCAGTACCGCGATCCAGTGCCGTTTCCAGGCTGATTTTGTCTTCACTGAACGGACGGTAAGCATCTTCGTAGACTTTATCGAACACCGGTGACATCACGAAAAACGTCAGAAACAGGGCCAGTCCCAGCAGAACCTGGTTCGGCGGTGCGGACGGTGTCCCGAGTGCGTTGCGTAATAAACCCAGCACAATAATGATGCGGGTAAAACTGGTGGTCATCAGCAGCAGAGCAGGGATAAAGCCCAGCAGTGTCAGAAACAGCAGGGTCTGAACCGGCAGAGACCAGCTCTGGCCGCCGTCCGGCAGCACATGACTGACGACGCCCGGCAGTGAAGCCTGCGCCTGCGGAACCAGCAGAAACAGAGCGAGTGCGGGAATGGCGCGTTTGAGCAATGACATCATGAAAAATCTCAGCGTGGTTCGTCAGCCGGTACCGCATCTTTATTTGCGGTACGTTTGGTTTTCAGCAGTGCCTGAAAGGCGGAAGGGGCATCAGTTACCGCCGCCGGGTCAGCCGGACAGCGGTGCAGCAGATTAACCGACTGTGCGGTCACACCCAGAACCAGCCATTCACCCTGAATCTCCGCCACCACCAGCCGTTCTTTGTTTCCCAGAGAACAGGTGCTTCTGATATTCAGCAGCGGATTTTTGCCGGCCAGTTTTGCGGTAAAGCCGAATTTGCGGACAAACCAGGTCAGTCCCAGGATCAGCAGAATAATGCCGCTGAGTGCGCCGGACACCTGAATCAGGCTGTCCGTGCTGTTAATCGCCTGAGAACCCACTGCGGGCGGCGGCAGGGCGACGGAAGAAAAAACGGCATTATCTGCCGTTTTCTCTGCGGCCGGTAAAACAGGGGTGCCGGATGCGGTCGGTGTCATATCAGCGGCTCAGGCGGCGCATACGTTCAGACGGGGTGATAATATCCGTGATGCGGATACCGTAATTGTCAGAGACCACCACCACTTCACCCTGGGCAATCAGATAACCGTTGATCAGGATATCCAGCGGCTCACCGGCCAGCCCGTCCAGCGCTACCACAGAACCCTGGGATAAACTCAGCAGCTTCTTGATGGTCATTTTTGTCCGGCCCAGTTCCACAGAGAGACGGACAGGGATATCCATAATCAGATTGATATCAGACAGCTGATTCAGCGGATTCTGGCTGTCGAGATTATCAAACGCCTGGTTGTTCCCGGTTTCTGCTTTTTTTTGTTGTTCCATTGCCTCTGCCCACAGAGACTCGCCATCGTGTTCCGGGTTCATATCAGGAGTGTTGTTCGCCTCACTCATTGGTTTTTTCCTCGTCCAGAGTGTTTAATACAGGATTAATCAAATGTTCCACACGCAATGCATACTGGCCGTCCCGGGTGCCGTACTGACTGGTCAGTACCGGTACGCCGTCCACACTGACAATCAGGCGATCCGGTTTCTCCACCGGGATCACATCCCCTTTCTGCAGTTGCAGTAATTTTGAAATCCGCAGCGGGATTTCAGCAAAATTCGCGACCAGCTCCAGCTCGGAATGCTTCACCTGTGTCACCAGGCTGGATACCCAGGCTTCATTTTCCTGGTGACCGTGCTCCATCGGCGGGTTAATCAGCCGCTCGCGGATCGGTTCAATCATGGCAATCGGAATACAGATGCTCAGCTCACCCACGGTATTACCGATCTCCACCAGGAAGGAGGTGGTGACCACGATATCGTTGGGGGAGGTGGTGATATTGGTGAATTTCACCTGCATTTCTGAGCGCACATATTCCACATCCACTTCAGCAATCGGCTTCCACGCATCGCGGTAAGCGTTCAGTGCCAGTTTCAGCATACGGTGGATAATGCGCTGTTCGGTGTTGGTGAATTCCCGGCCTTCGGAACGGACCGGAAAACGGCCGTCACCGCCGAACAGGTTATCGACAGCGATATAGACCAGCGCCGGTTCAAAGGTGAACAGTGCGGTTCCGCGCAGCGGCGGCATATGCACAAGGTTCAGGTTGGTCGGCACCGGCAGGTTACGGGCAAATTCATGATAAGGTTCAATTTTGATACCACCGACAGTGATATCAGGACTGCGGCGCAGCATGTTGAACAATCCCATCCGGAACTGACGGGCAAAACGCTCGTTAATAATTTCCAGGGACTGCATACGCTCGCGGATAACGCGGCGCTGGGTATTCGGGTCATAAGGACGGACTTTGTCCTTACCTTTATTGAGTGCTGTGTCGGCAGGCTGCGGCTCTGACGGCGAGTCACCATTGAGCAGCGCGTCTATCTCTGCCTGAGATAAAATATTATCGCTCATCAGTTTTACCGGAGAATAAAGGTGGTGAATAACACATCCGAAATTTCCTGATCCGGCTGTCCCTGTACCACGGTCGGGGCTAAGGTGGTTTTAACTGCCTTCATCAGCTGAAGTTTGCCGTCATGGGTTCCGAGTATCTGCGGGGACTGCTGTGAGAGCAGAAGTAACAGGCGGCTGCGGACTTCCGGCAGATACTCATGGAGCTGTTTGCGGGAACGCTCGTTGGCCAGACGCAGTGTCATATCAATATACAGCACACGATCACGGCCGTTATTCATACCGGGAAGATTCACGGTAAACGGTTCAATGCCCATAAAGATAGGCTCAGGCATATTGGCCCGTTTCTCGTCTGCGGTACCGGCGGTGGTACTCTCCTGGTGAGAAGACCACCAGCTGTAACCCCCGAAACCTGCTCCTGCGAGGGCAATCAGGGCGAAAATAACCAGTAACCCGGTATTGGAACCTTTTGAGGCATTGCGTGAAGACGACATGTTAACTGAATTCCTATTTCTTGATAGCAAAACCCGGCAGGGGTTTCATACTCTGTAAGCCCACCCATTATGGCGTGCTTCTGAAGGACTAAAGGGGGGAAAAACGAAACAAAAAGGCGGTAACTCGGGGCTTTAGCCCCCGGTACCGCCGTTATGTACAGGAATCAGGCGAAGGTATCGATCCCGCCGCGGGCGCGGGCGTCATGAAGTGCTGACGGGCGGACAGGGGTATCTGTGCTGACATTCACGCCGCTGATGCTTCCGGCAGACGTAATACCATCAGCACTGCCGCCGCTGTGACGATCATCACCGGAACCCTGCTGATTACCGTGATACTCCTGTCCGACGGAGCTTTGCGCCAGGTGGATCCCGCTCTCCTGAAGGGCGTTGCGCAGCACCGGCATCATAGATTCCATCGCGGCACGGACGTGGCTGTGCGGGGAGACAAAGTGCATCACCGCCTGATTATCCTCAATTTTAAGATGGATATTCAGAGAGCCCAGATCTTCCGGATGCAGACGCAGCTGTGCCTGCTGTAATCCCTGACGGGAGAAATAGATCATATTCTGGCTGACCTGCTGCTGCCACAGTTCACTGCCGAGCTGCGCGGTCAGCTGCATGGACGGCTGAGCCACCGGGGCATTGGTCTGCGCGGCGGTACTCTGAGCCGCCGCCGGCATCAGTACCGGGCTCTGGACGGCAGTATGGCTGCCCGGTGCGGTGACAGTCTGAAAGGCACTGCTTTCTGTTTTGATACTGAATGCGCTTTTGCTGTTATCCGCACCGGTGGTATCAGTGGCGGACGCCAGCGATAACGGCACGGAAGTGTCAGCGGATTTCTTATTCAGCGGTAAAAAATCCTCCGGCAGTGCTTTCGGGTCCGGTTTCTGTGCATCGGTCAGTGAAAAACGCGGCTGATCCACACGCGGTTTGGATTTGTCATCCGTAAACAGGGTGCGTGCGTCGTTATTTTCATCCGTGATCAGCGGTTTATTACCGGTTTTAGCCAGTATGTCTTCCGGCAGCTCTGTGGTTTTGGTGACGTTTTTCCCGCTGTCATCAATCTGCAGCTTTGTGTCCGCGGCCGGTTTCTCCGCCGCGCGGCTGTCCCGTCCGCTCAGGCGCTCTTTCAGTGCCGCGGGCAGGGCATTGTCCGTTTCACCTTCTGTTTGCGGTAATGCAGGTGCATCATCCCCGCTGGTCAGCAATTTTGCATCCAGCTCAGGAGCGGCAGCATCCCCGGCAAGGCGGCGAGAGAAATTCAGTTGTGCCATGGTGTCGGCACCGGTCTGTTTTTCCTGTGCGGAGACCGCTTTACCCTCTGCGGCCTGTTTATGCGCGGCAGTGTCATTACGGGTCTGTTTTACCGCATGTACAGCCTGTGCCGGTTTTTCCGGGCGCGGCTGCTGTGCATCCATTACGGCCTGAAACGGCAGGGCGGTTGCCTGTGCATCTTCCGCACGCGGTGATTCCTGTTTATTCAATGCGTTGTCAGCAGAACTGACCACTTTGGTACCGGCATTGACATCCATTAACGGGTTCTCCATAAAGTCGCACGCTGGGCAAATTCATCCATCTGCTTTTGCTCCAGCCGGTTTTGTCGTTGATTTTTTGCATGATCCGCACGGCGGATCAGAGGATCGAAGGCATTGACGCGCTGTTGTTTTTCCTGCCAGTGGCGGTTGGCATCACTGACGCGCTGCTCCCACAGGTTCAGCTGACCCTGCTGCTGTTCAATGGTCAGTTCGAGAGTGACCAGAAACTGCTGATAGTTCTGCCATTTATCGGCAGCCATCCCGGTATGCAGTGTCTGATTCAGCTTCTGCCGGTAATCAGCCTGATAATTCTCCAGCATGGTCAGTTGCTGACTCATCTGTGTGTGGGTCTGACGAACCTGCGCCAGCACTTTAGCCGCCTCTTCGGCGGCCTCTTCAGCTAAATTTAACAACGTGGTGAGTGCATGCGTGTTTGACATTGACGACCTCGTTATGCGTCCGGTATCACCTGACTGAGCTGCTCACAGGCGGCCGGGTAGTCACAGCGCTCATCGATATCCTGCTGCAGAAACTTCGCCATATACGGGAACAGCTGAATGGCCTCATCCAGCATCGGGTCACTGCCTGCCGCGTAGGCACCGACATTAATCAGATCGCGGTTGCGCTGGTAAGCGGAGGTCAGCTGTTTGAAACGCTGAATTTTCCGGTAATGGCTTTTCTCAATCAGCTCGGTCATGGCACGGCTGATGGAGGCTTCGATATCGATAGCAGGGTAGTGTCCGGATTCCGCCAGGGAACGCGAAAGCACGATATGGCCGTCAAGAATGGCCCGTGCGGAGTCAGCGATCGGATCCTGCTGGTCATCCCCTTCGGTCAGTACAGTGTAAAACGCGGTGACAGAACCGCCGTTTTTACCGTTGCCTGCCCGTTCGACCAGTGCCGGTAATTTTGCGAACACCGACGGAGGATAGCCTTTTGTCGCCGGCGGTTCTCCGATGGCGAGCGCAATTTCACGCTGTGCCATACTGTAACGGGTCAGTGAATCCATAATTAACAGCACATTGCGACCCAGATCACGGTAATATTCCGCGATCCGCGTGGCATAGGAGGCACCCTGCATCCGCAGCAGCGGGGAAACGTCCGCCGGTGCCGCGACAACCACCGCACGCTGAAGTCCTTCCGCGCCGAGGATGTTCTCGATAAAATCTTTTACTTCGCGGCCGCGCTCACCAATCAGCCCGACCACAATAATGTCCGCCTGTGTGAAACGCGCCATCATGCCGAGCAGCACACTTTTCCCGACACCGGAACCGGCAAACAGCCCCATACGCTGACCACGTCCGACGGTCAGAAGGGCGTTGATAGCGCGGACACCGACATCCAGCACACTGTTAATCGGCGACCGTTCCAGCGGGTTGATTGGCGGCGTAATCAGCGGGGCGCGGATTTTGGCTTCCAGCGGCCCTTTGCCGTCCAGCGGGTTACCGGAGGCATCAAGGATACGGCCGAGCAGTTCATCACCCAGCGGCAGCTGGCGGCTGGTCTGCCCGCCGCTTCCGGTGGATTGCGCATAGACACGGGCACCCGGCGCGATACCTTCCAGCTCTGCCAGCGGCATCAGCAGCATACGCGGCCCGTTAAAACCGACCACTTCACAGATAACTTCTTCGGTGTTCCCGTTGATCACGCGCTCGATAAAACAGGTGGCGCCGAGCGGCATTTTGATGCCCTCGGCTTCCATCACCAGCCCGGTGATTTTGGTCAGACGTCCGTAATGGCGGGTCATCGCCACGCCGGACATCCGGGATTCAAAACCTTCCAGTGCGCCTATCCAGCGGCCAATCCGCGCGGTCATAACAAGGTCTCCGGCGCGTATAACCGGCACAGCTCCTGCCAGCGGGTGGCGACACTCATATCGATTTCGCCGTCATCCGCCACCACACGGCATCCGCCCGCATGCAGCTGCGGATCCGGTACCAGACGCCAGCCGTTCAGACTGAGCTGGGTACCGATATGCTGCTCGATCATCTCAACATGTGCCGGGTTGACCCGCAGCTCCGGCTGACCGGCAAACAGCGGTTTCTGCTGAAGCAGGCGGCTGATCTCTTCGAGCAGTGCGGTTCCGTCACAGACGGCAGGCTGACCGAGCACCTGGCGGGCGGCGGTCAGGGCAATCTGCAGCAGTTTGGTGGTTACCACGCTGTCAAAACTGTCGAGAGAATAACTGAACTCGGATAACAGTTTCTGCCACGCTTCCGTGACCGGTTGCTGTTCTGCCAGTACCTGCTGACGGCCCTGTTCAGCGCCGTCCTGCAGACCCTGAGTAAATCCGGCATCATAACCGGCTTTCTGTCCCTGCTCATGGCCGGACTGAAAACCGCTGCGCTGCGCCTCTTCTTTCAGATTATCCAGCAGATTGATCTGCTCGAGCACCTCTTTCGGCTCCAGGCAGGGTACTTTGGGTTTTTCCGGTTCCGGCTCATCGGACAGGGCAGGAAGCACAGAGGAATTCAGATCCCACTGATTCAGCTCCCGCGGCTGCCAGCGCTTCCACGGCAGGCCGGTGTTTTCCTTATCAGACATAGACATCGTCACCACCACCAATCACAATTTCGCCGGTTTCCATCAGACGGCGGACAATCAGCAGAATAGATTTCTGTTCATTCTCAACCTGAGACATACGCACCGGTGAACGGGACTCCAGATCATCACGGACAATCTCAGCCGCACGGGTGGACATATTGCGCAGGAAGTGTTCGCGCAGCTCTTCGTTGCAGCCTTTCAGTGCAATAACCAGCGAGTCGTTGGAGACATCCTGAAGGATGCGCTGGATACTGCGGTTGTCCACTTCGATAAGGTTCTCGAACAGGAACATTTCGTCGATAATCCGCTGTGCCAGTTCGCCGTCGTAATCGCGCATTGCCCCGATAACACCTTCTTCCTGCTGACTTTTCATCAGGTTGATGATCTCGGCTGCGGTTCTCACGCCACCCATTTTGCTGCGCTTGAGGTTCTGGCCGTCCAGCAGATTGTTGAGGACTTCGGTCAGTTCCGCCAGTGCCGCCGGCTGCACACCACCAAAGGTGGCGATACGCAGCATGATGTCGTTGCGCTGGCGTTCGTCGAACAGTTCGAGCACATCGGCGGCCAGGTTGCGTTTTAAATGCACCAGGATGGTGGCGATAATCTGCGGATGTTCGTCGCGGATAATATCGGCCACAGTCTGCGGCTCCATATAGTTGAGGCTTTCGATCCCGGACGCACTTTCGTGCTTCTCGAGGATATCTTCCAGCAGGCTGGCGGCGCGGTCTTCACCCAGCGCCTTAACCAGCACGGAACGCAGATAATCATTGGTATTGATGTTCAGCGCCGCATACTGAATCGCCGCTTCCTCAAACTCCGTCAGGACTTCCGCCAGCTCGGCATTGGAGACCTGACGCATGTTGGAGACCGCCATACTCAGCTGCTGGACTTCTTTATTGTTCAGGTGTTTAAAGACCTCGGCGGCCTGGTCCTCACCGAGCGTCATCAGCATGACGGCGCTCTTTTCTGTTCCGCTTAAATTCATTGTGCTTTTCCTAACCACTGACTGATAACCATTGCCACAACCTGAGGATCTTTATCCGCCATCTCACGGATACGCTGACTCTGAATTTCGGCGCTGACACGCTGACGGGTCAGGCGGCGGCGGGTTTTCTCGTCCATATCGTCACTGATAACATCATCAGCCACGAGCGGGGTCTTCATCTGAGTCGCCTTAAACATACGGGCTTCTGCTTCCGCCTGCTGTGCTTTGCGGTAACGCTGCCACTGCGGTCTGATACCTTTGCGCCACAGCAGCCAGCCCACCAGTAACAGCAGCAGGATCTTGCCGTACTCCAGTGCCTGCGCAATGATGACCGGGCTTGTGAAGAGCGACGGCTCTTCAGTTAGCTGACCTTCATCGGTAAAGCGGGAGTTGGTTATGCTCAGGCTGTCACCGCGGCTGACGGAATACCCCATCGCTTCGCGGGTCAGCGATTCAATCTCTTTAATCATTTCCGGCGGCAGCGGCTGCATTTCTTCGGTGCCGTCTTCTTTCTTCTGCGGCAGCCAGTTAATAATTACCGCGACAGAGAGACGGTCAACCACGCCAATCTGGCGCTGGGTATGACTGATTTTGCGATCCACTTCGTAGTTTGTGGTCTCATCACTCTGCGAATTAATGTTGCTGTTACTTTTATTATCGGCAGGAGATGCATTTTTGTTATCTTTTGTATCCGCTTTTGCTGTTTCAACAGGGGCGGAAGGGGCACTGACCGGCTGATTGGATAATGCCCCCGGCACGCCGCCCGGGCCGCCGTTGCTGTTCTGCTGACTCTGGCTGCTCTGACGCGAGCGGACAGCGGCGGAATCCGGCTGCTGGTTTGGTTTGTATTCTTCGGCGGTCTGTTCGACTTTGGAATAATCTACCTGAGCGGTTACCTGCGCCTGTACGTTGGCACGGCCGACCAGCGGGGCAAGCAGGTCTTCAATACGCTGCTTGAGACGTGCTTCGGTTTCCTGGGTCAGACGCATCTGCGACGTGCTGACAGACTGCTGGCTGTTATCATTGTTTGTCAGCAGACGTCCGGTCTGGTCAACAATAATAACGTTGGAGGAGGTTAATCCTGACACACTGCCGGAGACCATATGCACAATTGCGCTGATCTGGCCTTCATCCAGTGCGCGGCCCGGCAGCAATCCGACGGTGACGGAGGCTGTCGGTGATTTCTGCTCGCGGACAAACAGGGTCGGTTTCGGGATCGCCAGATGCACCCGCGCGGTCTGTACCGGGCTGAGTGATTCGATAGTGCGTGACAGTTCCCCTTCGAGGGCGCGCTGGTAATTCACCTGTTCACTGAACTGACTGATACCGAACTGCTCTTTATCCAGCAGTTCAAAACCGGTATTCCCGCCTTTCGGCAGACCGGCCTGAGCCAGTTTAAGACGCAGCTCATGCACTTTATCAGCAGGTACCAGAATGGCACTGCCGTTATCCGCGAGCTGGTAAGGCATATTCATTTGTGTCAGCTGACTGACAATATCGCCGCCGTCTTTGGCACTCAGGTTACTGAGCAGAACGCGGTAATCCGGGCTGCGCATCCAGAGGAACAGCGCAACAATAACGGCGATTGCAGCCGCGCCGGCGACCATCAGCGGAACCTTCGGATCAGCCTTAATACGGTCAATAATCAGGGCGAATCCCTTTTTGGTATCTCCGGTGTCTTGTGGTGCGGCACTCATAAACATTCCCTGCCTTGCAGATTTGACGGGTGAAAATAGTTTTGGCGAAACAACGTAATTTCCCTCTTTGTAACGTCACTTTTTTACGCTGCTATTATTCCCTGCAAATAACAAATCTAATGACAGAATCAGCCTGTGATTTTGGTGTTATTTACGGGCTTCAAGTTAAAAAGGGTGTGTTAGGGTATGCAGGCAATAGGATGTGACCGGTGTCTTTTTCAGCAGAAAATGGCTTCCGCAGTGCACATTTATCCCTGTTAACGGAAGAAAAAACATGACAATTCAGGCAATTGAGGGAGTCGTCTCCCAGCTGAATGTAACAGCAGCACAGGCAGCAAGCCAGACGAAACCGGTCGTTGATGCACCGGGGTTTGGTGATCACCTGATCTCAGCAGTGAATGAGATCAATACCACCCGCGTTAATTCAGCAAAAAAGGTGGAAGATTTCACACTCGGCAAAGCCGATATTTCCCTTAATGATGTTATGGTGGACATGCAGAAAGCGAGCCTGAGCCTGCAAATGGGTATTCAGGTACGTAATAAACTGGTGGCTGCTTATCAGGAAATTATGTCAATGCCGGTGTAAATATTATTATATGAATGCCCGAAGCTGCGGGCTTTCATATTTAAGTATTCTGCCAATACGGGGTTATTTATTAAAAAAATTCCGGTTATATGCTTTTCAATTACCCCGTTTTTATCTGCATTGTCACAAAAACTTCCCGAATCGCTTTAATCTCACTGCATGTGTGTTTAAATAAATGAATCATAAATACATATTGGTGAAAAAATGAAAAAAATTCTTCCTGTACTGATCGCTGTTTTATTTCTGGCAGGGTGTAAAGTGGATGTTGAAACCACGGTAAATACGGATGACCTGGTCTCTCATGAACACAAACTGGTCGCCGGTAATATCAATGTGGAAGTACCGGCCTGTAATGATTTCGAAGATTCACGGAAAGAATCAAAAAGTCTTATCAGAATTAAAGAGCAGATGCCGGCTGTCTTCTCCGGTGCGGAATACAAGGAATGTTATAAAGAGAAATTTAATTCCTATGCCAGTTTTATCGTTCCTGTCGGGGTCGGGTTTATCGCTGATGATATGAAGGCGGTAAATGCCGGGATTTATATTTTTTCAAATGACGAGCTCTATGCCGGTGTGATGATCACGCCGGAAACGATTAAACGTTTGCAGTCGGCCAAAAAGTCTGCTCCCGGTGATCTGAAACTGCAAATGACGCTGGTGCTGGAAAAAGGTAAATTACCGATCCCGAATATTGCGGCGATGAGTGTGTTCATGACCGGTACGGAAGCGAAAAATAAACCGCTGATTGCGAGCCGTGTGGGTATCGTCGGGAAAGAAGTACGCTTTAAGTTATCTGACGTGTCTAATGCGTTACTTGAGAGCGGCAATATTGCACCGGTATTATACAAAGCAGAGATGCTGGAAAAGTTAGTGGCGAATCTGAAGAAAAATGACTAGCTGCTGTTGCCGTAAAAATAATAAGCCCCGGAGGGGCTTATTATTTTACAGCGGTGCTGAGGATACATTATCTCCGGATAGAACATCAACGGGTTTGATTATTATCATAAACTGATTTTTTCCGCAGCCAGACTATAAAATGCAATAACCCCATTGCACCATGACCAATAATATACGCTTCAATCAGTCCCGTCAGCGTTTTGTGCAGGTTACGTATTTCACCGGCATAAGCTGACCCCGCCGCCCATAATATAAGCCAGGCTGTACCGGATAGCACGACCAGTACCAGTGCACCGAGACCCAGCCCCTGAACGCTGGTTGCCAGACCTCCGGGAGCGGATTCCGGTAATTTCCCGTGCAGCAGGGCGCGGCAGTCTGCCGCTATCTGCGAAAAACAGCCGAAAGCCCACGGATAATAGTGCTTTATTCCCCGCTGATGAAAGCAGAGAGCAATAAGCAGGGTACCGGAAACCCAGAATGAAAGACCGGTAATAATATGCAGCCAGGTAAAAAATAAGCGATAGCCGCTTGCGGGAATAACGCCGGTGACGGAAACAGACATCCAGTTGCTGATCAAAATCTGAAGAATAACGGATATAATGATAATGAAATGCAATATCAATACTGCCGGTGACTGATAAATACGCATAAACTGCCGCAGAGATGAGAATATTATCATTGGTATAACTCCGCCTGTAATAAAGATTAAATAATGTCTGCGTAATTATACTGATAATAGCACCGTTCGGCGGAATAGCGATTTAAATATCACCGGGCAACAGCGGAAAAATTAACCGGGAAACGGGATTACAGAGATATCCTATATTGGTTATTGATGGCGGGTGCATAATCAAAGCGCAATAATATTAACGGTTGCATTGCTCGTTTTCAGGAGCATTCGATGCGTAAAATTCTGTCTGTGTCTGCTGTTGCGTTAGTTTCTGCATTACTGGCAAGCCCTGCATTTGCGGCCAAAACGGATACCTATAACTGTGACGGGCAAAAAATTAAAGTTGCTTTCCCGGATGCCAAAACTGCAGTGATGGTATACAGCGATGAAATTATTGTTCTGAAAGCAGCTGTTGCTGCCAGCGGTGCCCGTTATGTCGGCGAAAATTTCCAGCTTTGGTCAAACGGAAAAAATGAACTGAATCTGGCCAGCATCTCAGAGGATGATGCGGTGAAAGGCAAAGTTGCCGAAGATAAAGGCCGTACCTGTAAATTAGTGAAATAACAAAGACAATTTTTGTTATACCGGATACATAAAGAGAGCGGGGTTTCCCGCTCTTTTTGATCTGTTTATTTATGGTTTTTACGGTAGTAAGTCCATTCGTCGACCCGCTCACCGCCCGGTAAATTACAGTAACCGGTCCAGCCGGATGCCGCTTTAACGATTTCTGTTTTACCGCCGGATTGTTCACAATAAACGGATGCCGGGTTTGCCATACCAACGTTTGTACCTTTCGCCGGTACAGGATCCTTACTCAGTACGGAAATTAACTGATAACGGATATTGGGTGCATCCGCAGGCGGATTCGGAACATTCGTTGTTTTAACGGACACCCGGTACTGGTATCCCGGCTCATAAGTAAACCCGTCGATGCTCTGATAGAAAAATTCCCACTCTGCATCAGGGGATTCTTTTATTTTCATGCATTTCATCGGCGCAACACCCACGCAATCGGCGAGTTCAGAGTCAATATATAATGTCCTGGTATTCTCTGCTGCCTGGTCTGTCCGTGCATTCTGACTGCATCCTGCCATTAATAAGAAGAGCGGAGCAATAACATAGGCTGATTTCATCAGTTGTCCTTAATGAGTGTGTTAAAGTAGTGTGTTTTTACTCTGTTTTTGACAGCACAAAAATACTATTAGTTCCGTATCGGCGATTTTTTATCTGTATAAAGAGTACAAATGAAGAGATATAAAACAGTAGTGACAAGCGTGATAATGCTGGCCGGTTTTTATTTCCGTGTGTGGTTGTATACAGCAACCGGGATTACACTGGTGCAACGGATAAATAATAACCTGCGGGAACCGCCGGTTTCTGCTGAATTTTGGGATTCATTATACCTGGCCGGTAAATTCCTGGTGGTCATTCTGCTGCTGGTATTGTCGGGTGATCTGATTCGTTTTTACCGTAATATCCGGCGGCACCCGGTAATAACTGTACCACGGACTCGTTTTTATCTGACGGTTACCGCACTGGCAGGTGGTGTGGCTATTTTCCTGCTGACCGTCAGTTATTGGTATCCGTTCTCCGTATAGTCACAGAATATTACAGGGTATAACCTGTAACCGGACTTCAGATCCGGCATCTTTGTATAAATTCAGCCGGTTTCAATCAGGGAATTGTGAAGTAAAGAAAGAGGATCTACACTATCCGCTGTACGTATTTCTCCTGACGATGCTATTTACAGGTGAGGTTATATGACAGCAATTGATATTTTCTGGGTCGGTATCGGCGGCGGCAGCGGTTCATTACTGCGCTGGTGGGTCGGTAAACTGACAGGCGAACGTTATCACGGCCATTTTCCGCTGGGCACCTTTATTATTAATATCTCGGGTGCTTTCATTATCGGCTTCTTAAGCACGTTATTCGTGATTGACTGGCATGACCGCTTCGGTTCATTCCTGCATGCGGCTGTTCTGACCGGTATTCTCGGCGGTTACACCACCTTCAGCAGTATGCAGCTGGATGCAGCAAAACTGGTGAATTCAAAACAGCGGATGCTGGCTTTCGGTTATTTGCTTATCTCTGTTGTGGCGGGTCTGGCTGCTGCCGCACTGGGTGTCTGGCTGGCGGCATGAGGATAACAATATGAATATGGTGATTCTTATTTTTATTGGCGGGGCATTCGGTGCAATCTGCCGTGAATTACTGATGCTTGGTGTGCCGTCTCTGCATGACGGATTTCCGCTTGATATTCTGGCGGCTAATATTATTGCCTCATTCCTGCTGGGAATAACGGCGGCATTATTACAGCGCAACCGGATTAATCAGTATGTCAATGCGCTGGTGGCAACCGGTATTATGGGCGGATTGTCCACATTCAGCAGCTTTGTGTACGGAACCTTTGAAATAATGTCATCCCCGGCGTTACTGGGTACCGGAATAACTTATTTGCTGGTCAGTGTGATCGGCGGATTTGCAGCTGTCATGGCGGGGTTATATCTGGGAAATTGTGTGAAACCCGGTGTAAAAAATACCGCTGAATAGCAAAACGTTCCGGCCGGGCAGGGAACGACTGTCCGGCCGGAACAGATCAGGCCATTTTTTCATTATTTTAAGACACCGCGCTGATCAAAAAAACTTATTCTACTGGTTTAACATGAATCGAATAATCCGGGTCAGTGAATTGCCCGTAACTTTTATTAATCACCCGTTGTTGGTCAAGCTGTTTTATTTCTTTACTCAGAAAGTTGAGGTGATCCTGCAAATAAATTTTTGTTACCCGTTCATTTTCAATGATAGCCTGCAGTATTTCCACCAGTTCGCCGGTCACCGGCTGTTCTTTTTCCAGTTCATGAGATAACTGTGTCAGGTGTTCAACTGCACAAACATAATCAGTTTCACGGGCAATCAAATCATCCCATTCACTGTTTCTGGCCAGGGTAACGAGTTCTTCACTCAGTGTCAGTACATGTTGATATATATCGTGTAAATTGATGGTCGTTTGAATACTCACCTGATTATCTTTCATCCACATTTGCCCCGATTTGTTGCCATGTTGCCGCGAGATCGGAGAGCAGTTGATAGACCTCTTTTACGTAGGTCACGTTATTTTCGATATTTGCGTTGAGTAACCGCATAATCATATAGTCATACAGAGAGGCCAGATTATGTGCCAGCTCACCGCCGGCATCATAATCCAGAGCCTGTTTCAGACCATTATCAATAATATTAATCGCTTTCGACAGTTCCTTACCTTTGGCGGCAATATCATTTTGCTCCATAAAGATTTCGCTGCGGCGAAGGGCGCTGAGCGCCCCGTTAAACAAAATCCGGATCAACTGATAAGGCGAGGCATTGGTAATTTCACTTTCAAGATTAACTTGCTGATAAGCCTGATTTGCCTTGCGCTGATACATTATTTTTAACCTAACATTCTGCCGAGTGCTTGTGTGGTGCCACTCAGGGAGTTCATCATTTTGTCCAGATTCTGGAACTGACGGCGATACAGATCCATGGTGTTTTCGATCTGTTTATTGGTTTGTTCGATACGTTTATCGATACCTTTTTTCTTTTTCTCCAGACCGTCGGTGGCGTTATGAATCGTACCTTCACGGCTGTCTAATGTCTTTTTCAGATAATTAAAGTTTTCAGTGGCAAAACCGGTCTCTTTTCCGTCCCCCGCAAAGAACTCTTTAACACTGGAACCATTTTCTTTTAATGCTTTATCCAGAACTTTGTCATCAATCTCCAGGGTACCGTCTAACTTTTGCTTGATACCGAGTTTGCTCATGGTGTTGAGTGTACCGTCACCATTCGGTGTTCTGATTTGCCCGCGGATGGTATTCTGGATACCGCGTACCGTGGAATCACCAATCAGCGGACCATTACTTTTATCCGCCGCCTCACCTTTTTCTGTCTTGGTATATTTGGTCAGATCTTTACAGAGTTTCTGATACTCGTTATAAGCATCCACCCACTCTTTAATTTTCTTTTTCGCCGGTTCAATATCAGAAGAAACAACCAGCGGTTCAGTAATTGGTTTTCCGGCACTGTCTTTTTCAGTGGTTTTTTTCAGTGTCAGTGTCAGACCAAAAAAAGCATCTTTGACTTCGTTAGTCTGTGATTCCTGTTCGATACCATTTACAGTGAACAGTGCGTTTTCCGGTGCGGTCGTCTGCTTCATGCCGCCGTTACTGATAAATTTAACGGTACCGTCGGTTTGTTTTTCTGATTTTCCGCCGATGGCTTTATCCAGATCATCATCGCCGGTAACAGAAATACTGATAGCAGAATTGGTCCCCTGGGTTTTACTGATTAACACCAGGTGGTATTCACCCTGTTTATCTTTTACCACACTGGCAGAGACGCCTTTATCCGCTTTATTTATGGCATCAGCGACTTCAATCGGCGATGTTTTATCGCTGCTCAGTTTTATATCAAAATTCTTTTTCGCATCACTGCCGTCACCGATTTTAATGGAAACAGTTCGTTCAGCGTTGCTGTTACCCATTGATGTCTTACCGTCAGCAACACCTTTTCCGGATAAGGTCTGGTTTTTAGCCAGTCGCTCGATGCTGACATCATACTGACCCGGCTGTGCTTTACCTGTGGTGGACACACCAAAGTATTTATTTTCTTCACTGACTTTGGTGGTACTGATATCACCGTATTTTTTCAGTGCTTCAGAGGCGGATTTTAATTTTTCCAGTGAAGACTGTAACTTTCCGAAAGCACTAATCTGTGCTTCACACGCTGTTTTTTGGGCAGTTAACGGCTCCAGACGGCGCATTTCTGCTTTTTCCAGCATGTCCATTTGCTGATTAAGGTCCATATTTGCGCCGACGCCTAACGATGCTATGCCTGCCATGTACTTCTCCTGAATTTGATTGGTTTTACATAGTTATCGGTTGGCAGCGGAAGAATTTTAGCGTTAACGGCAAAAAATGATGGGCAGAGTTGCGCAGGGAAAGCAGGGTTATTGTCACCATTAAGATAAAGAAACAAAAATGAGCGTCGGGGGCAGCAATTTGATTACAAAACTCACAAAATGCGTTATCCGGATAAATGTGCCTGATATTGATAAAATGACGACTTTTTGTCTGTAAATAAAGTGAATTATCGCCCGTTAACAGTATTACTCCGCAGCGACGGCAAAAATAACTCACATTATTTCATACAAAAAAAGGAAATATCGTTATGGCACAAGTTATTAATACCAATGTTCTGTCACTGGTTACCCAGAATAATTTAAATCGTTCTCAGGGCGTGTTAGGAACTGCCATTGAACGTCTTTCTTCCGGCGCCCGTATTAACAGTGCAAAGGATGATGCTGCAGGTCAGGCGATTGCCAACCGCTTTACCGCCAATGTGAAAGGTCTGACCCAGGCATCCCGTAATGCAAGTGACGGTATTTCACTGGCGCAGGTAACGGAAGGTGCTATCAATGAAATCAACGATAACATCCAGCGTATTCGTGAGCTGGGTGTGCAGGCCAAAAACAGCACTAACTCGGCAAGCGATATCAACTCTATAAAAGAAGAAGTTGACCAGCGCCTGGCAGAGATTGACCGTATTTCAGAACAAACGCAGTTCAACGGCATCAAAGTTTTATCCGGCGATAAAAAAATGAGTTTCCAGGTTGGTACCAATGATGGTGAAACAATCGATATTGATCTGAAGAAAGTTGACCGTGAGGCGCTGGGTCTGAAAGGTATGGATTTCTCCACACTGAGTGCCGTGTATCGTCAGGAAGGTGCAACGAAAACTGCAGATGAATTTGACGATGGTGCCTCAACGCCAAATAAAGCAGCATCATTTGAATTCTCAGGTGTGACCTGGTCTACAGCACCGACAGAGCTGAAAGAAGCCAAAGATGAAAACGGCGTTGCAATAAAAGATACCTACCTGGTCACCGGTAAAATAGATGACGGTAAAGGGGGAACGAAAGATGTTACTTATGAAGCAAAAGTAACCGGTGTGGAAAAAGATGCTACCGGTACAGATTATCATGCTAACGTCAGTGTTGATACCAGCCGTGAAATCAAGGTACTGGCAGCAGGTACGAAACCTCCGGCAGATGAAATCCTGAAGACGCTGGATGATGCCCTGGCCAAAGTGGATACTCAGCGCAGCCAGCTGGGTGCATTCCAGAACCGTATGCAGTCCACCATCAATAACCTGAACAACTCTGTTAACAATCTGAGCGCTGCCCGCAGCCGTATTCAGGATGCTGATTTCGCAACTGAAGTGTCTAATATGAGTCGTGGCCAGATTCTGCAGCAGGCGGGAACATCTGTACTGGCGCAGGCAAACCAGGTACCACAGTCAGTACTGAGCTTACTGCGTTAATCATTATTTCATTATAAATCAGGCAATTCCTCTGTGTTATGATTTGGCCGGAACTTCTGTTCCGGCTTTTTTTATGTCTGAGTAAATCATTTCTGCGACAATTTTCTAAAAATATTTACCAAAAAACCTAAAGTGGTCTCTCAGGGTGCCGATAGTGTTATTGCTGGCGAAAATCAGAAAGCCAAACAGATAAACGCTGTTTATTATTTTCAATAACAAGGACATATATCATGGCACAGGTTATCAATACTAACGTTCTGTCTCTGGTTACTCAGAACAACTTAAACCGTTCACAGGGCGTATTAGGCACTGCAATTGAGCGTCTGTCTTCAGGTGCCCGCATCAACAGCGCAAAAGATGACGCTGCAGGCCAGGCAATCGCCAACCGTTTCACCGCTAACGTAAAAGGCCTGGCACAGGCTTCCCGTAACGCTAACGACGGTATCTCTATCGCACAGACCGCTGAAGGTGCTGTTAACGAAATCAACGACAACATCCAGCGCATCCGTGAACTGACTGTTCAGGCGAAAAACGGCACTAACTCCAAGAGCGATATCGGTTCTATCCAGGAAGAAGTGAACGAGCGCCTGTCAGAAATCAAACGTATTTCTGAACAAACTCAGTTCAACGGCATTAAAGTGCTGGAGCAGGGCACTAAAATGAACTTCCAGGTTGGTGCAAACGACGGTGAAGTCATTGAACTGGATATGCAGAAAATTGATCTGGCTAAACTGGGTCTGAAAGATTTCGAACTGCCGACTTATACTGCTCTGAAATCAGATACTAAGCTTGATGCAACAGCAGAAAAAGCAGAGGCTGCTAAAGTAGATGCAACATTTACGACTGTTGATCTGAAAGGCCACGAACTGTTTGAAACAGCAACCGGTACTATCGTTGCTAAGAAAGGTGCGGATTATTTTGAAGTGAAAACCTTCGAAAAAGACGGAACTACAGCGACACAAGGTAACCTGGTCGTTGGTGATAAACTGACTGATATCAAGTCCAAAGCAGATGCTGACAAAGTCAACGATGCAACCACCAAAAAACTGGACGAAGCACTGAAAACTGTTGACTCATACCGTTCAAAACTGGGTGCATTCCAGAACCGTATGCAGTCTACCATCAACAACCTGAACAACTCTGTTAACAACCTGAGCGCAGCACGCAGCCGTATCCAGGACGCTGACTTCGCAACAGAAGTGTCTAACATGAGCCGTGGTCAGATCCTGCAGCAGGCGGGTACCGCTGTTCTGGCACAGGCAAACCAGGTTCCTCAGGGTGTTCTGAGCCTGTTACGTTAATTTACGTAGTTGCTTTAGCGTGTTTAAAAGGTCAGAATATTCTGACCTTTTTTTATAGGTGTTACCCATAACAGAACAAATAATATTCTAACTATTTGTTTTTTTATTCTATTAATGAACGCCTATTTTTCTTTTTGTCATATAAAATAACCGGAATTTTGCAAAATTTATGATAAAAATGAAAGAGAGTATTGCTATTTGTTAATGAGGTGATTTAGGATAAGGCAAATAAGGCGTGATTTACCTCACTACTCACCGGATTGAATTCTTTTCAGGGCACGATAATAAAAGCCTTTCATGAATCTCGAAGGGTGTTTCAGGTTGTGAGTGATTTGTATACCGCCGAAGGTGTTATCAACAAAAATAGCCTGTGGGAGCGTTATTATCCCCTTATCCGGCACGAAGCCCTGAAGTTGCAGGTTAGATTACCGGCAAGCGTTGATATTGACGACTTAATTCAGGCCGGGGGTATCGGCTTGCTGCATGCAGTGGAGCGTTTTGACGCCATGCAGGGTGCCACCTTTGCAACCTATGCGGTACAACGGATCCGCGGGGCAATGCTGGATGAATTGCGGGGAAGAGATTGGGCCCCCCGCAGTGTGCGCCGTCAGGCGCGGGAAATAACCAAAGCCGTGCGTGCGCTCGAACAGTCTCTGGGGCGTGCAGCCGCAGAGCAGGAAATCGCTGATTCGTTACAGATGGATATCGCAGAATACCGTCAGGTCTTAACCGATACCAATAACAGCCAGCTGTTTTCATACGATGAGTGGCACGAAATCCACGGTGAGAGCTGCGAACCCGTCCGTGATGATGATGACGGGGGCAACCCGCTCGGTTTGTTGGTAGACGAGAGTTTGCGTCACCAGGTGGTTGAGGCGATAAAACAACTGCCTGAACGTGAAAAACTGGTTCTGACTCTTTACTATCAGGAAGAGCTGAACCTCAAGGAGATAGGCGCAGTGCTGGAAGTGGGGGAATCCCGCGTCAGCCAGTTACACAGCCAGGCAATCAAAAGGCTGCGGGCGCGCTTAAAATCCATGAAGTAACTTTGACTTTATCTTTGATTTATTTTTATTAGACTAGACTACACAAGGCGCCAGAATATGTCTGTTTCAAAACAAAAGAAACGGCCCGTAAGCCGTTACATTAAAGACTTCAAACACAGTCAGACTCACTGCAGTCATTGTCACAAAACCCTCGATCGCATCTCCCTGGTTTTCAACGGTCAGCTGATCAATAAAGAAGCTATTTCTGAAATGACAGATATGATCGATGACAGCACCTGGATGGGATTACAGGACAAATTTGTGGCACTCTGCCGTTTCTGCAGCGAGATCTACTGCAACAGTGCAACCGATTATTTCGATATCATGGCATTCAAACAGTATCTGTTTGAAGAAACGGAAATGAGCCACAGTACCGTGCGCGAATATGTTGTCCGTCTGCGCCGTCTCGATGAACTGCTGTCCTCCAAAGCCTTCCCGGCCACCACAGAATTCTCCACTGAAATTATCCAGGCTCAGCTGAGTGAAGATTTATCTGACTCCGCCCTGAGCAACTACAACATCGCACTGCGCAAGTACGAACAGTATCTTGACTGGCAGGGCAAACACTGATTTATCAGTCAGACCATTTTTTATCAGTAAATGATAAAACAAAGGGAACTCTCGTTCCCTTTTTCCGTTTTAAGACTCCGTGATTATCAGCCGATAGTCATCAGACTGGCGTTTCCGCCCGCCGCTGCGGTATTCACACTGACCGCACGCTCATGCAGTAACAGCATCAGCGGGATCTGTGTATCACCGTGACTGAGCCCGGCAACCGGCACAATTTCACCGCCGCGTGCAGCCACATCCCGGTTTACTGCCTGCAGGAGGTCACTGTCACCATGGAAAATCACACCGTTAAAGACCACACCATCCGCTGACCACTCTTCTGTCAGTGTGATTTGCGCGCGGACGCTGTCCGGCAGAGTGTTATACAGTGAACGGGTATGTTCCGCCGCAGGCCAGAGCTGACGGCAGCCCGCTGCCAGTGTGGCACCCAGTTGCAGCAAAGCATCCTGTTCTGAATCATTCAGGCCGAGAATGGTTCCGCGCGGCAGCAGATAATAACTGTTGCGCTCCCCGGTCGGCCCCGGCAGCAGACGGCAGGTACCGGCCTGTGATAACTCGCCGTAACGGATAACCGCTGTCAGCACATCGTGGCGGCGCTGCGCTTCCAGCCAGCTGAGGAAAGTATCAAACGGCGCCAGTAACTGTGTCCGCAGAGTGACATCCGGCGGATTGAGATCATCCTGTTCTGCCAGAAGGCTGACCACCGAATCATCAGGCTGTTCCGCCAGCAGACGGTGGAGATAAAGCGGGCCGCCTGCCTTCGGACCGGTGCCGGAAAGCCCTTCGCCGCCGAACGGCTGAACACCGACCACCGCACCGACAATGTTGCGGTTGACATAAATATTCCCGGCTTCAATCTGTTGCGTAAGCTGTGCGATAGTTTCATCGATACGGGTATGGATACCGAATGTCAGCCCGTAACCGGCGGCATTAATTTTCTCCGCCAGTTCCGGCAGCGTGTCACGCGGGTAGCGGACCACATGCAGGACAGGGCCGAAAATTTCCCGTGTCAGTTCAGAGACATCATCCAGCTCAATCAGCGTCGGCGGGATAAAGGTGCCGTTAAGAATCGCCGGTGAGCCGGTTTCCATCCCGAAGGAGGACTGATACACCGGTCTGCCTTTACCACGCATCTGCTGAATATGCTGGCGGATACCGTTATGTGCCTCTTCATCAATCACCGGGCCGATATCGGTTGCCAGTATGTCCGGGTTGCCGAGACGACATTCCGCCATCGCGCCTTTCAGCATTTCAATGGTGCGATCGGCCACATCCTCCTGGATGCAGAGCAGACGCAGCGCTGAACAGCGTTGACCCGCACTGTCAAAAGCGGAACTGACCACATCGGTGACCACTTGTTCTGTCAGGGCGGAGGAATCCACGACCATCGCATTCAGGCCGCCGGTTTCGGCGATCAGCGGGATCACACGGCCTTCGGTACTGAGACGGGCGGCCAGATTGCGCTGTAAAATCTTCGCGACCGCGGTGGAGCCGGTAAACATCACGCCCTGAACACGCGGATCACACACCAGCTGGTTACCGACGGTTTCGCCGTCACCCGGCAGCAGTTGCAGCACCTCACGCGGGACACCGGCGTCATGGAGCAGTGAAACGGCAACAGCTGCCACCAGCGGAGTCTGCTCTGCCGGTTTCGCCAGTACCGGGTTTCCGGCGGCGAGGGCAGCGGCTACCTGACCGGTGAAAATTGCCAGCGGGAAGTTCCACGGGCTGATACAGACCACCGGCCCCAGCGGACGGTGCGTATCACCGGCAAAGTGAGTTTTCACCTGAGAGGCGTAATAGTTGAGAAAATCAACGGCTTCACGGACCTCGGCAATCGCGTTGGCAAAGGTCTTACCGGCTTCCCGCACCAGGATCCCGAGCAGCGGCTGCAACTGCTCCTCCATCAGCTGTGCGGCGCGGATAAGGATGTCCGCCCGTTCCTGTGCCGGTGTGGCGAACCAGATCTCCGCTGCACCGGAGGCGGTGGCAAGGGCATGATCCACTTCATCTTCAGTGGCCGGACGAACGTGACCGACAATATCATGATGATTCGCCGGGTTTCTGACCGGCTGCGGCTCTGCCGGTGCGGACGGTGTAAATGTTCCGCCGGTCAGTGGTTCACTGAGCAGATTGTCCCCGGCGTGGCTGAGCAGGGCACTCGACAGTGACGCCAGACGATGCTCGTTACTCAGATCCAGACCGGCGGCATTGACCCGCGTATTGCCGTACAGATTGCGCGGCAGCGGGATTTTCGGATGCGGCAGACCGACAGCACCTTCTTTGGCGGCCATTGCCTGAACTGCCGCAACCGGGTCTTCCACCAGCATCTCCAGCGGAATAGTGCCGTCGGCGATCCGGTTGACAAAGGAGGTATTCGCGCCGTTTTCCAGCAGGCGGCGGACCAGGTAAGCCAGCAGCGTTTCATGAGTGCCGACCGGTGCATACACACGGCACGGCCGGTTCAGCTTGCCGTCCGCCACTTTGCCGACCACCTGCTCATACAGCGGTTCACCCATGCCGTGCAGGCACTGGAACTCATACTGGCCGGGATAATAGTTATTGCCCGCCAGCTGATAAATCGCGGATAAGGTGTGGGCGTTGTGGGTGGCGAACTGCGGATAAATCAGATTCGGTACTGACAGCAGTTTACGGGCACAGGCGAGGTAAGAGATATCCGTATAAACCTTACGGGTATAGACCGGATAACCCTCCAGCCCGTCCACCTGGGCGCGTTTGACTTCGCTGTCCCAGTAAGCGCCTTTCACCAGACGGATCATCAGACGGCGCTGACTACGCGATGCCAGGTCAATCAGATAATCCACCACGACCGGGCAGCGCTTCTGATAAGCCTGGATAACAAAACCGATGCCGTTCCAGCCCGCCAGCTGCGGATCAAAACAGAGTTTTTCCAGTAAATCGAGGGAGATTTCCAGACGGTCAGCTTCTTCCGCATCAATATTGATACCGATATCATACTGACGCGCCATCACCACCAGATCGCGCAGGATCGGATAAAGTTCGGACATTACACGGTCATACTGCGCGCGGCTGTAGCGCGGGTGCAGGGCGGAGAGTTTGATGGAGATACCCGGCCCTTCATAAATACCGCGTCCGGCGGAGGCTTTGCCGATGGCGTGGATAGCCTGCTGATAAGAGACCAGATAGGCCTGTGCATCTGCGGCTGTCAGTGCGGCCTCGCCCAGCATATCGTATGAATAGCGGAAGCCTTTGGCTTCATTTTTGCGGGCGTTTGCCAGCGCACGGGCGATGGTTTCACCGGTAACAAACTGTTCGCCCATCAGGCGCATTGCCATATCCACGCCTTTGCGTACCAGCGGTTCACCGCTTTTGCCGAGGATGCGGTTCAGTGAGCGGCTCAGTCCCGCTTCATTATGCGTGGCAACCAGTTTTCCGGTGAACAGCAGCCCCCAGGTGGCGGCATTGACAAACATGGATTTGCTCTGGCCGAGATGAGAATTCCAGTCACCGTGGCTGATTTTATCGCGGATCAGCACATCACGGGTGGCTTTATCCGGAATACGCAGCAGTGCTTCCGCCAGGCACATCAGCGCGATCCCCTCCTGGGAGGAGAGGGAGAATTCCTGAAGCAGTCCCTGTACCAGCCCGGCGCGTCCGCTGCTGTTTTTCTGATTACGCAGCTTTTCTGCCAGACCGTAAGCCAGTTTATGGGTGGCCTGTGCGGCATCCGGGGAGAGTTGCGCCTGCGGCAGCAGCATAGCGACCGCTTCCGGCTCCGGAATGCGGTATGCGGATGTGATAGCTGCGCGGGTCACGGATTGCGGCAGGATATCACCGGCAAACTCCAGAAACGGCTGGCAGCTGACCGGCGGCTCAGCCGGTGCGGTGTCATCTTCCTGTGCGGAAGGTGTTCCTGCAGCAGGCAGTGTGCCGTCCGGCAGAGAATCGAGCTGAGCCAGGTAATCAAAAATAGCCTGTCTGATCAGCCAGTGCGGCGTGCGGTCAATTTTTTGCGCTGCGGCTTTGATCCGCTCACGGGTTTCATCATCCAGTCTGACGCCCATTGTGGTACTCACCATGTTCACTCCTCATAAACGGCAACAGGTCATGCGTTGCACATTAATATCTATGAGGTTGCAACTTTGTGCAACATTGTTAAATAAAGAGATGTGCAAAGTGTGAATAATGTCGCTGTTTTATACTGATCTGAGAAAACGATTAAGAAATAAACCGTATTGGTTAAAATAAAATCATTATATAACAATAGTATATTGCTGGTTTTAAGGCGTATAATGATTAAATCAGGTGATTAACCGCATCACTTTCTGATGACATATCCCGTGATAAAAATCACAAATCTTCACTTTAGTATCGTTAATTAATTGTTGTTTTATTGTTATTGTCGTTACTATCGGGCTGAACACAACTCATCACAGATTTAACAAATAATGATAATTGACGGGGCATTGTCTGTGCAGACCAGGGATGGCTGAGGCGATGTGCAACACAGTAACACCGGTGTGACGCGCATCCTGTACAGCGATTGGTACACGCAATGCTGATACGTGACGGACTATAAATTCAGTACAGGAACTTAATTATGACAATGACGCTGACCACACCGCTGATTGTGACATTTATTGTCTATATCGCCGGGATGCTGTTCATCGGCTATATGGCCTACCGCTCCACCAATAACTTCGACGACTATATTCTCGGCGGCCGCCGGATGGGCAGTTTTGTGACTGCATTATCCGCCGGTGCATCCGACATGAGCGGCTGGCTGCTGATGGGATTACCGGGTGTGGTTTTCTTCTCCGGTATTTCCGAATCCTGGATTGCCATCGGTCTGTGTATCGGTGCCTGGCTTAACTGGCGGATTGTTGCCGGTCGTCTGCGCCTTCAGACGGAAGTCAACCATGCGCTGACGCTGCCGGATTACTTTACGCAGCGTTTTGAGGATAAAAGCCGTGTTCTGCGGATTGTCTCTGCAGCCGTGATCCTGATTTTCTTCACCATTTACTGTGCTTCCGGCATCGTGGCCGGTGGTCTGCTGTTTGAAAGCACCTTCGGTATCAGTTATGAAAAAGCCATGTGGCTCGGGGCAGGGGCAACTATTGCCTATACCTTCCTCGGCGGGTTCCTGGCGGTAAGCTGGACAGATACCGTGCAGGCGACACTGATGATTTTCGCCCTGATCCTGACACCGGTTATGGTGATTGTGTCTGTCGGCGGGTTTGATACTGCACTGGCAATTATCGAAGCAAAAAGCCCGGCGTATGTGGATATGTTCCGCGGGCTGGATATTGTCGCGATTATCTCCCTGCTGGGCTGGGGACTGGGCTATTTCGGGCAGCCGCATATCCTGGCGCGCTTTATGGCGGCGGATTCTCATCACACCATCCGCAGTGCACGCCGTATCAGTATGACCTGGATGATCCTCTGCCTTGCGGGAACCATTTGTGTCGGTTTCTTCGGTATTGCCTTCTTCCAGCAGAACCCGGAACTGGCGGGCTCGGTGACTGAAAACCGCGAGCGGATTTTCATGAGCCTGACTTCTATCTTATTTAATCCGTGGATTGCCGGTATTCTGCTCTCTGCCATCCTGGCAGCGGTCATGAGTACCCTGAGCTGTCAGCTGCTGGTCAGTGCCAGTGCCCTGACGGAAGATATCTACAAACCGTTTTTCCGTAAGAATGCCTCACAGAAAGAGATGGTGCTGGTCGGGCGCATTATGGTGCTGGTGATTGCGGCGATCGCTATTTACATTGCGATGGATAAAAATAACAAAGTGCTGGGGCTGGTCAGTAACGCATGGGCCGGGTTCGGCGCAGCATTCGGGCCGGTTATCCTGTTCTCTGTTATCTGGAAGCGGATGACCCGTAACGGCGCACTGGCGGGGATGTTTACCGGCGCGGTGACGGTTCTTATCTGGATAGAATATAAGTGGTTTAATTTATATGAAATTATCCCGGGCTTTATTCTGGCCGGTATTGCTATTGTGGTGGTCAGCCTGGCAGGCCGTGAGCCGGACAAATCAGTTCAGGGACGTTTCGCTGAGGCGGAAGACCGTTACCTCGGACGGACTGAGTAACAGAGTATAAAAACAAAAATCCCGGCGTTGCCGGGATTTTTTTGTCCGCTACTTTTGTGTTTCCGCAAGGCGGTGCTTTCTGACATTCCGGTAACCGACTGCCAGCAGGATAAACCATAACGGCGTGGCAAGCAGTGCCTGACGGGTATCACTCTCCAGTGTCAGCAATACAATTACAAAGACAAAGAAGGACAGACACACCCACGGGATCCAGCTGCCGAACGGTACTTTATAGACTGATGCGGCATGCAGCTCCGGACGACGGCGGCGGAACATAATGTAGCTGTACAGGATCATGCTCCAGATAAACATAAACAGGATAGCGGATACTGTTGTTACCAGAGTAAACACATGCATCACATCAGGGATAAAGTAGAGCAGAATCACCCCGACAGACAAACAGATGCAGGTGAAAATCAGTCCGGTGGCCGGTACTGCCTGTTTTGACAGACGGCAGAATTGTTTTGGTGCGCTGCCTTGTTTGGCTAACCCGAACAGCATCCGGCTGGTGGAAAACACACCGCTGTTTGCGGAGGATGCGGCGGCTGTCAGCACCACAAAGTTCACCAGGCTCGCTGCCGCCGGAACGCCGATCATAACAAACAGTTCCACAAACGGGCTTTTATCTGCCGGAATGGAGCGCCACGGCGTGACAGACATAATAATAATCAGCGCCAGCACATAAAATGCAATAATCCGGAACGGAATAGCATTAATGGCACGCGGCAGGGATTTCACCGGGTCACGGGTTTCCGCTGCGGCAGTACCCACCAGTTCGATACCGACAAAGGCAAAAATGGCTATCTGGAACCCGGCAAAGAATCCGATTATCCCTTTCGGGAACATGCCTCCGTCGGACCAGATATTGGATAACGCCGCCTCATGCCCTTCCGGTGAAACAAAATGTGTGCCGATAAGAATGCCGCCGATAATAATCAGCGCGACAATTGCGACAATTTTTATCATGGAAAACCAGAATTCCATCTCGCCGAATAATTTAACCGTTGCCAGGTTCAGGGACAGTAACAGTAAAATACAGAGCAGCGAGCTGACCCAGCGCGGAAAATCAGGTGCCCAGTGCATGATATAGCCGGTAATGGCCACCACATCGGCAATACCGGTTATTACCCAGCAGAACCAGTATGTCCAGCCGACAAAAAAACCGGCCCACGGGCCAATCAGGTCACCGGCAAAATCACTGAACGATTTATAATTCAGGTTTGACAGCAGGATCTCGCCCATTGCCCGCATGACAAAGAATAAGACAAACCCGATGATCATATAGACAAATAATACCGAAGGGCCTGCCAGTGAAATCGTTTTACCGGAGCCCATAAATAACCCGGTGCCGATTGCTCCGCTGATGGAAATCAGCTGAATATGCCGGTTGGTTAAACTGCGTTTGAGTTCGCCGCGTGGCGGCGTGGCAGGCGTTTTTTCGTCCATAAACAAATCCGTTAAGCTAAAAAATAACCATTATTTTTATTCATTCAAAAATGGTGCTGTAAGCGAATAGTGTGACACATTTCTCAGAATGAGTAACGAGAAATTTTCCGTTAAATTCATGGGGTTGGTGTGTGACATAGCCTGCAGGCTATTGTTTCGCATTAGTTTTTTTATGGGTGAAAATAATGTCACGCTGGTTTACGAAACATCAGAAAAGGGCATTTTTTGCAGTAACATTAATAAGAAAACCCAAACCGGCGGTAACGGGTCAGAATAGTATATTTTGGGGATTTTCCGGTTATACTGGTGATATATTTCAGGGGTGTTTTTTATTGCGGAATGGTATTTATGGACAAAAAAACACAGGGAATGACGATGAATTACCAGGTTGTCCCTTTTTGGATCTATTCAGGAAGAGTTGCCTTTTTTATATTACTCGCGGTGCTTACCGGTTTTTGGGGCATGAATGCATTTCTGCTTTATTTGTTATTTCACGGAATTGTCTGGCAGTTGGTGGTTTCTCTCCGGTTACATACATTAAAAGAGAAGGGGCTGGTTTCCCGCAGCCATGATATCAGCCACTGGATAGTGTATGTTTACAGCATACCGGTGAAAGAAGAGCGGGCGATTTTAAAAAATCCGTGTTTTGCACTTGAACAAAATATGAAGGATTTTTTCTTCCGCCTGCTGTTACTGAAAGGTATCACTCAACTGGGTTTTATTGTGCTGTTACTGATTCAGTATATCCGGACAGATACGGATATCGTCAGCCTGACCACCCTGTTTGCGGGATTATCCGCCATTATTATAGCCGTCATGCTTTACCGGACAGGATTGCTTATCCGTGCATTATCAGCCAATGCGTTTTATACGGAAAAACTGCAGTCAGAAAGTGGTTCTCTCTGGTATCAGCTCTGTTTTATTTCACATGGCTCAGTGAAAATGGCAGGGCTGGATAAATTACTGGCAATATAAAACGATCCCCGCAGTGCATATTATCTGCGGGGAATTTTCCGGACTGGTATTATTCAGATGGCGGAATCGCAGGTTATTTTTTGGCAATCGCCTTATCAGCGCGCGGCTCGACGGTAATGAAATGCTCAACCTAAAAAGATTTTTACGGATTAATCTGACAGGGGCTGTCATAACAGGTTCATGCAGGATAACAGGGAATGTTCAGATAACATTATAATCTGACACTCCCTGTTATATATACCTAACCGGCAGGGATGATGTTTTTTTTCTTTGTCAGAAATTTACGTGCTATACGCCACACGAAAATATTACCGGATAATACAATATTCAGACGGAATTTGTTTTTTCCCGGTTTTCTGATTAATGTAAAATCAGATTTATGGTAGCTGAAGTCTTTGATATAAGACTTTAAATCCGGGTAAAGACCGGTAGCCAGCATGTTCCACATAAACTGAATCTGCAGGCTTAATACTTTAGCGCGGACTTTACTGAAAACGGATGATTTATCCGGTTTATTATACGTCTCAGCGATGTAAGAAAGAATTTTTTTCCAGGCATCCAGGTCACTGATGTAATCCGCCTTCTTCCATTTTTTATTCATCAGTGATTCACTGTGATAAATATAATTGTATAAATACTCTTTAATATAGGAAAAGGCGCCTTTGTTCAGACATTCAAGGATAAATAAAACATCTTCACCCACAACCATGGATGAATCAAAAAATAAATTATTCTTATCCAGAAACTCTTTTTTCAGCATTAAACAGCAGATATCAAAATAATCAAAGTTCAGAAAGTCGGTAATAACGGTATCTGTGTTGTCATAGCATACTGACTGTGTAATATGGCCGTCGGAATGTATTTTTCTGAATAAACAGTAGGCGAAATCCCGGTCATCCTGTGTGACTTTACTCACCAGTGTCCGGATAAAGTCCGGTTCATAAGTGTCATCGCTGTCCAGAAAGCAGATATAGCATCCGGAGGCCGCTTTAATACCTTCATTACGTGCGGATGAAACGCCGCCGTTCTGTTTCCGGATATACCGGATGTGATCGTGGCTGCTCATATACTCCCGGCAGACGGCGGCGGTATTATCTGACGAACCATCATCAATAATGACTATTTCGACCGACGGCCAGGTCTGTTTTATCACACTGTCCAGAGCGCGGCCGATGAATTTTTCAGCATTGTATGCCGGAATGATGACCGAGACTAAAGCGTTGCTGCTCATATAATCGACTCTTAGCATATTGCTGGTTATTCAGTCACAGGATTTTTATATGTCTGATACTGATGTAAAAATGACGCCTGCAACGAAATAAACCATTTCCGTTCTGTCCTGTCAATCTTTAATGGCGGGGACAGCATACCGGAAGTGACAGACCGGTATACTGCGTCCGGTTTGCCCGGCATTTTATAACTGAACAGTATGCGGCTGCTTACTTATTCTTGTTGAAATAAGATGAAAACGGAATCGCATAACCGTCAGTTGAAAGGATCCGATCATGCTGTTTATCCGGTTCCGCAATCGACTGGTCTAATGAATAACCAAGCAGTTCAGATAAAATATATTTGTTCATTAATCCGCTGATCCAGCCATCCTGATTGCGGTATTTTTCAATAAATTCACAGCCATAAGACGGATTCCCTGATTTATATAAAAACGGAATCAGGAATTGATCCGCGCCTTTGGAAAAACCGTGGCCTTTACCGACAATTTCTCCGTGATCGGAGGTGTAGATGAAAATATAGTCATCGGTTACTGATTCAACTTCATCATAAAGACGGCCAATCACATTATCGGTGTGACGAATGGTCAGATCATAGTCACTGGCGTCATTCAGCTGCTGCTTTTCTGTTTCTGTATAATTTGTATAAGGCATGTGGTTGCCCCATAAATGCAGAATAATAAATTTGTATTCATCAGGCTCGGCCAGCGCCTGCTTTAATAACTCAGGCAGTTTCATGTCATTGTTTTCTTCCACAATAACAGTATTATTCCGCCGGGCAAGATAGCCATATTTTGAACCGTTAACGCCGACCAGAGACTGAGCGCCCAGCCAGTAAGTTTTGTATCCCTGATCCTGTGCTATTTCAATAACCGATTTCTGACGGAATAAATTTTCTTCGCTTTCCGGTGTGTAAAATGAAAGTGACAATGAAATGGAATCCCGTGTTATCGGGGAGGATGAATGCACTTTGTCTGTCACGCAGGCCTTGTCACCCTGAAAAATGCGTTCCATTTCCGGTGTTGTTTCTTTGGAATACCCGTAGATATGATATCTGGACGGAGATGATGATTCTCCGATGATAAAGATGATGAGTTTATTCTGTGGTTTTCCGGCAGACGCCAGCACCCGGTTTGGTTTCCGGTCAGGATAATTCTCCGTATACTTGTCATGGCTGAGAGCAACGGAGGAAACATACATAATATTTCCGGCGACAACAGGAAATTTCTCGCGGAGATACGTCCCCAGTTCATAAGGGTCTTCGCTGAAATTAATGGATAAATTACGGTATTCCGGGATGACTTCACGGAGCAGGGAAATCATCAGAAAGCCGAAAATGAACACCGGTGATAATGTAAACCAGCGGGGAAGGCGGAGTCTTTTTCTCCGGAAGCAGATAAAAATTAATACGCTTATGCACAGGGCAGGCAATATGATGGAATATAAATAGTGCCCCAGCATCAGTGTTGCTTCAGAATTATTTGTTTCCAGTGCTGAATCGAGAACACCGGCAGAAATTCGTTCGTGGAATTCGGTGAAATAACCGACTTCCAGTGAAAAAATCAGTGTAATAATAAATCCTGCAACGGCAGGCAGCCAGTGTTTACAGTTCAGAAGAATAATGGTGCATAAAACCAAAAACAGGGTGGCTAAATGCGGGCCGGTTGAATCACGCTGATACAAGAATGTATTGGTGAGATAACTCAACAGTATGGCAGCGACAAATAACAGCGGGTATTTATATTTTTTCAGCATCAGGTCAAAGATCAATATTCGGAATAGGATTAAGTTTTTTCAGCACTAAATGCTAAAGGATATTTGGCGGGAATACAATGGCTGTAAGAATAGTGTTCTTCATATTTTATTAATCAAATAATTCATTATTAAAATCTTCCATAAGAAATTTATGTTGTCAGTATCATAAAGGGAAGTTATTGATGTTTTTTTATATCACCCGGCTGGATTAGAACAGTTTAAAGTGTTATAGCGAAACTGGTCATTAAACTTATTCCTGCTGCAAAAAGGCTAAATTCAGGTTGTTTTCCCGGAAATTATCGCCGATCCTTTCTGCTATTACGCACTGACGCCGGCCGGAATACGGGCTATTCAGTCAGGGCAGCCAACCGAAGGAGGTATTATGTGGAATATACACCCGACACGCAGTCGCTATGCATTACTGGCTCAGTATCTGTCGCCGCTGGATGCCAGGATTGAAGCCGGATTGCTGGAATCCGAAGGGATTGAGGTAATGCTGCTGGATGAAAATATTGTCTGGAATAACCAGATGTATGCTCAGGCTGTCGGCGGTGTGAAGTTGCTGGTTAATCAGGATGAGTTAACCAGAGCACAGGAGATTCTGGCGGATTATCATCACGGGGATTTCGGGATTAATGAGGAAGGGGAACCGGCGGCGGCTGAGCAGGAACCGGTGACTGAAAACAGTAAAGAAGATTATGTCAATATAGGGTTTGTGTTTCTTATTTTCCTGACGCTCGGCCTGGCTATTCCGTTTAAGGCGCTGCATCATCGCCTGAAAGAGAAAACAAAATAATGCCCGGATGACCGGAAACCCGCCATCCGGCAGAAACATCAGTGGTCGACAAACACAAACTTCAGCACAAACAGCAGGGCAACCAGAATCACACACGGATTCAGCTCTTTCCAGCGCCCGGTCCCCAGCTTCATCACAGAGTAAGAGATAAAACCAAGCGCAATACCGTCTGTGATGGAGAAACTGAACGGCATCATAATCGCGGTGATAAAGGCAGGTACCGCGTCAGTCAGGTCATTCCAGTTTACCCGTGCCAGGCTCGACGTCATCAGCACCCCGACATAAATCAGCGCACCGGCAACCGCATAGGCTGGCACCATTCCGGCCAGCGGGGAGAGAAAAATCACCAGCAGGAACAGGATCCCGACCACCACGGCGGTAAGCCCGGTCCGGCCGCCGACAGAAACCCCTGAGGTACTTTCAATATACGCGGTGACAGATGATGTGCCGATAAACCCGCCGATCACGGAGCTGACACTGTCCACATACAAGGCTTTCTGCATATTCGGGAATTTACCGTCTTTATCTGCCAGTCCGGCTTTATCGGTTACCCCGATAAGGGTACCCGATGAGTCAAACAGGTTAACCAGCATAAACGAGAAAATAATCCCTGACAGCCCGATATTAAAGGCACCGGCCACATCCACTTTACCCAGCACGCTGGTAACATCCGGCGGCATGGAGAAAATACCGTTATAGGTGACATCCCCCAGCCACCAGCCAATCAGTGTGGTAACCACAATGGAGATCAGCACAGCTGCGTGAATACGGCGGGAGGCCAGAATCGTGATAATAAAAAAGCCCAGTGCGCCGAGCCAGACGGAGTGGGCGGTCAGATCCCCCATGGAGACCAGCGTGGCAGGATTCGCCACAACCAGGCCGATATTTTTCAGCCCCATCATAGCGATAAACAGCCCGATACCACTGGTGATCCCCACCCGCAGACTCAGCGGGATATTGGCTATCATCCAGTAGCGGATGCGGAAGACCGTCAGCAGCAGCATGCCGAGTGCACCCCAGAAGATAGCCCCCATCCCTATTTGCCAGGAGTAACCCATGGCGCTGACCACACCGAAAGCAAAAAAGGCGTTCAGCCCCATTGCCGGTGCCAGTGCGACCGGCAGATTTGCCAGACAACCCATCAGAATACAGCCAAATGCCGCAATCAGACAGGTGGTGACGAAGACAGCCTGTGTATCCATCCCGGCAGCGCCGAGGATTTGCGGGTTAACAAAAATGATATACACCATGGTAAGAAAGGTGGTTATACCGGCGATAACTTCGGTTCGTGCCGTGGTACCGTGTGCCTGTAAACGGAATAAACGTCCCAGTACACCTGTTTCCCGGATGGTTTCCGGTGTTTGACTATCCATTTTATGCTCCTGTCTCCCGGGGAAAAGATAACTGGTCTGATAAATGCATAATCAATGCCAGCATCGTAATGACATTCCGTGAGAAACCGTAATCATCCGGTTGTGTCGCAATAATTTGTAACAATTGCGGCGGGGATCACCTTTATTCCGGTACACCTCACAGGACAGAGAGAACACCGCGAATTCGCATTATCAATGTGAGAGAAAAACAGGGGACAGTGATGAACAGTGAGAAAAATAAGCGCACCTGCACGCGCAGCCGCGAAGAAATGACAACACTCCTCGCCGTGGCCCGCAGTGAGGCACCGGCGGATTATCGTATTGATAATGTCCGGATTCTGGATCTGATTAACGGTGGTGAATTTCCGGGCCCGGTAGTGATAAGCGGAAATGCCATTGCCGGTGTCGGTACGGTGTATAAGGATGCACCGGCGCATCAGGTCATCGACGGTAAAAATGCGGTGGTCGTACCCGGATTTATTGACGCACATCTGCATATTGAATCCGGCATGATGACCCCGGTCACCTTTGAGAGTGCCACGCTGCCGCTGGGAGTCACGACCATTGTGAGTGATCCGCATGAAATCGTGAACGTCATGGGCGAAGAGGGAATTGAATGGTTTCTGCGCTGCGCGGAACAGGCACAGCAGAATCAGTTTGTTCAGGTGAGTTCCTGTGTACCGGCATTACCGGGCAGTGATGTGAACGGCGCGGATTTCCCGCTGACAGAGATGCTGAAATACAAGGATCATTCCCATGTGCTGGGACTGGCGGAGATGATGAATTTCCCGGCGGTGATTGCCGGTGAGGCAGAAACGCTGGATAAACTGGATGCATTCCGCGATATGACGCTGGATGGTCACTGCCCGATGGTCACCGGGAAAGATCTCAACGGCTATATTGCCGGGGGGATTGAAAACTGTCACGAATCGCACCGTTATGAGGAAGGGCTGGAAAAACTGGCACTGGGAATGGCGCTGATGATCCGCGAAGGGTCGGCGGCACGGAATCTGGATGCACTGGCACCGCTTATCACCGCGATGAGCAGCCCGCAGTGTCTGTTATGCACCGATGACCGCAATCCATGGGAAATCATTCACGAGGGGCATATGAATGCGCTGGTGTATCGTCTGATCAATCAGCATCAGATTCCGGTACATATTGCTTACCGTGTTGCCAGCTGGTCTGCCGCCCGGCATTTCGGGCTGAAAAACCTCGGGCTGGTGGCGCCGGGTAAACAGGCGGATCTGGTTCTGCTGCGGGACGAGAAAACAGTCGATATTCAGGCGGTTATGTGCGGCGGGCGCTGGGTGGATAAAGCGGCGCTGCTGCGTGAGCGGAAGGCTAAACAGGCAGCATCACGTCCGCCAATGCAGAATACTGTCCGCCGTCAGGCCGTGACAGCACAATCTCTTGCTTTTGTGCCGGTTGCCGGTCATGAGTACCGTGCTATCAGTGTGATCCCGAATGAACTGATCACCTGTGAGCAGCGGGTCAGCTGGGACGGACACCGCTATGACTGCGATAATATCTGCTCGCTTGCGGTGATTGAGCGCTATGGCCGCCAGACACCACCGGCAACCGCATTACTGCATAATTTCGGTCTGACGCGCGGGGCTCTGGCGTCAACGGTCAGCCACGACAGCCATAATATTGTTGTCGCCGGTATTGATCCGATGGATATGGCGCTGGCGGTGAATCAGCTGATTGCCGGTGGCGGCGGGATGTGTGTGGTCGCGGACGGGCGGGTGCTGAGCCATGCGACACTGCCGATTGCCGGGCTGATGAGTGATAAAACGGCGGATGAAATCGCCGCTGAAATTGAATCGCTGAAAGCAGCCTGCCGCGATTGCGGGGTGATGCTGGATGAGCCGTTTATTCAGATGGCATTCCTGTCTCTGCCGGTGATCCCGACACTGAAACTCACCAGTCTCGGGTTATATGATGTGAACAAATTTGTTTTTACGCACAGTGAGTTAACCGCATAAACAGAAAAGGACAGAGACGTTTTGTCTCTGTCCTTAGTCACTATTCACTGCAGCGAAAACTACAGCACGCGGCTGAGAAACGCGGCGGTACGCGGGTTTTGCGGGTGATTAAATATCTGCTCCGGTGTGCCGGACTCCTGGATGATCCCCTGGTCGATAAAAAAGACGCGGTCTGCCACTTCGCGGGCAAAATTCATCTCATGGGTCACAATCACCATTGTCATACCCTCATGGGCCAGCGCTTTCATCACATTCAGTACTTCACCGACCAGCTCCGGATCGAGCGCAGAAGTCGGTTCATCGAACAGCAGTACCGTCGGATCCATCGCCAGGGCACGGGCAATGGCCACGCGCTGCTGCTGACCGCCGGATAAACTCTCCGGCCAGGCATCAATTTTATCCGGCAGCCCGACTTTTTCCAGTAACCGTTCCGCTTTAAGCAGCGCATCGGCTTTTTTCAGCCCGGACACCATCAGTGGCGCCATGGTAATGTTATCCAGCACCGTCATATGCGGAAACAGATTGAAGCGCTGGAATACCATACCGGTATGTTCGCGCATTTTGTTCAGTTCTGTTTTCGGATCACACACATCGGTGCCGTTTACCACAATCTCACCGGAATCCGGGCGTTCCAGGGCATTCAGGCAGCGCAGAAAGGTACTTTTTCCGGAGCCGGACGGCCCTATCACACAGACAACTTCCTGCGGACGGATATCACAGCTGATACCGCGCAGCACATGAGTATTGCCGAATTTTTTCTGTAAATTATTAACGTGAATCACTTCTGCTCAACCTTCTTTCGGTGTATTGAACCAGCTGCGCCAGCAGGAATGTCAGCATCCAGTAAATAACGGAGATGACCAGGTACGGCTCCCAGTAAGTTGCATACGCGCCGGATACCGTCCGCGCGGCATATGCCAGGTCGGCAAGGCCGATAGCAGAGGCCAGGGAGGAATCTTTGACAATCGCGATCGCATTGTTACCCAGCGGCGGCAGAATACGACGGAAAGCCTGCGGCAGGATCACCTTACGCATGGTTTTTCCCCAGCTCATGCCCAGTGCGCGGGAGGCTTCTGTCTGACCGCGATCGACGGACTGAATCCCGGCGCGGAAAATCTCGGAAACATACGCCCCGGCATTGAGTGTGATAGCAACAATACAGGAGAGAAATGCGCCGTATTCGGAACGCAGCATTCTGGCCGTATCAGAGGTAATAATACCGCTGGTGACCATCAGGCCGTCACGCGGGTTGATAAACAGCGGCACCAGTGCGAAGTGAACCACCATGATCTGCACAAACAGCGGCGTGCCACGAAATGCACTGACATAAAACCGCACCGGATACTGCACAAAGAACAGCAGCAGCCATTTTGCCGGGCCGCGTTCGGCACGGGCTGTCCGGCCGAGGCCGAGCGTCAGTCCCCAGAGAGTCCCCAGGATGACACAGATAATGGTACATTTTATTGTCATCAGTGCCCCGTCCATAAATAACGGAGCGTATTCTTCTATAATTTCCCAGCGGAAAGCTGACATAACATCCATCCTGAAAAAACAGATCAAACCCGCCGCAGAAGCGGGTTTTTAATCAGATAAATAATGAATTACTGCGCGGGCAGGGAAGGTACGTCGTTATCGAACCATTTCTGATAGATTTTGGCGTAAGTACCGTCGGCAATAATTTTTGCCAGACCACGGTTAATTTTTTCCTGTAATTCCGTATTACCTTTAGCGACGGCAATGCCGAAATACTGTTTTTCAAAATGATTGTCGTAAATCAGTTTAAATTTCTTGTCCGGATGGGTTTTAATATAAAACTTCACCACACCGACATCACCGACCGCCGCATCCACGCCGTCTTCATATAATTCCTGTAACAGCAGCGGAGTATTATCAAAGCGTTTGATGGCGGTGCTGGTTTTGCCGAGCACATCAGAAACCACAATATCCCCGGTGCTGGAGTTCACCACACCGACATTATATTTACTCAGTTCAGATAACGCGCTGATTGGTGAATTTTCATTCACCACAATTGCCTGTTCTGCCGGGAAATACGGGGCGGAGAAATCCACCATCTGTTTGCGTTTATCGGTGATGGTAATACCGGAAATTAAAATATCGCGATCCCCGGCGGACAGTGTGGCGAAAATACCTTCCCACGGCGTGTTGATTAATTTGACGTCAAAATCTTCGGCGGCAGCAACCGCTTTGATAATATCGATATCAAACCCTTCGAGTTGTTTTTCACTGTTTTCAAATTCAAACGGGCGATAGGTACCGCCTGCACCGACCACATAGGTTTCTTTGGCCTGGCTTACCCCGGTGAATGCTAATAATGATAAACAGCCTGCAAAGACTAATTTTTTAAACATGACAACCTCATTTTTATGCGTGATTTTTAATTAAAAATACATAAATATTCATTTGATGGCAATAACTATTTAAAAATAAGCAAGGCAGCAGCAGATGATCAGCCTGCGGAACAAAGCAGGCAGAGTCTTATACGGGAAAGTGAGCAAAACAGAGCGGATGTGGCGAAACGTGCGGAGGTATACGGTTCAGAATACACCGGCTGACATTACCGGTGTGGTGCGTCACGGGTGAACCGCATCATTCCCCAGTAGCTGTTATGTGTTTTTTCTGTCATCTGCCAGCCGGATTGTTCCAGTGCAGGGCGCAGGGCGTGATTGATAATCCGGTGCGCCATGACCAGTACAGCGCCATGTTCCTGTGCATAGTCTGAGAGGATTTGTGCGGCACATTGTGCCCGTCCGCGTACCTGTGCCACAGAGGGAACAGATTTTCCGCCACCCGCCAGCCACAGCAGCCGGAATGCGGTTACCCACCACATCGGCGGCAGTTTTACCGGCATCAGCAGTGCAGGAGAGAACAGGGGAAGTACTGCTTCATGCAGTTCATCAACAATGGCGCGGGGTGTGATCCCGAGAATGGCCAGGGATGCCGTGGTACGAAACAGCGGACTGGCTACCGGGAAATAACGGGACAATTCTTCAGCGGACAGCGATAAAGGCGGAGCGGCCGGCGGGATAATTCCGCCCGCATCATATTCCGCCAGCCAGGCACAGAGGTTGCGCAGGGCCAGCGGTGTTTTTCTGTCCGGCACCGGTTCACCGTGGCGGATCAGCAGAATTTCCTGAATCATCAGGTATAAAAATATTTCAGCACATGGAAGAAAACCGGGGCTGCGAAGCAGAGGGAATCCAGTCTGTCCATCATGCCGCCGTGACCCTCAATCATGGCACCGAAATCTTTGATCCCGCTGTCCCGCTTGATGGCGGACATACACAACCCGCCCGCGAAACCGGCCAGGCAAATCAACAGTGAGAGCAGGAATGCCGCCCACGGGCTGAACGGTGTGGCCCACCACAGTGCCATACCGACACAGCTCGCACTGAGGATCCCGCCGATAAAGCCTTCAACGGTTTTGTTCGGGCTGAGTTTCGGTACAATCGGGCGTTTGCCGAACAGTTTACCGAACACATATTGCAGCACGTCAGAAATCTGAACCACGATCATCAGAAACAGCAGCAGGTTGATATTATCCGTGAAATCCGGAATCGGCAGTACCAGCAGTGCAGGAGCATAACTGAGGCAGTAAACCGCAATCATCACACTCCACTGGATTTTTGCCATGCGCTCCAGGAAGTGGCGGGTGTCGCCGGAGAGCACCATGCGGGTCGGGATAAACAGGAACGCATAGACGGGGATAAAGACCGCCAGCAGGTTATACCACTGAACACCGACCAGCACATACTGTACCGGCAGAATGATAAAGAAGCACCAGAACAGGGCACCGTGGTCGGCGCGGTGTGTCGGCGTCAGAGTGATAAGCTCACGCAGTGCCAGCAGGGACATAAAAGCAAACAGCACCACAGAGCCGATGGGCCCGATGCTGATAGCCACGGCGGCGATAATACACATCAGCCACCAGGCGCGGATACGGGCATTCAGGTTACTGATAACCGAGGTGTTTCCCTTAACCTGCTTCAGGATCAGGCCGATAACCGTTGCCACCGCCAGGAACCCGAACAGCCCGCTGAAGATCCAGAATAATTCATTATCTTTCATTATGTATTGCCTCTAACGCCTGGCGGGTCCGCACTAAAAAGTCCGCTTTGCTCTCTTCTTCCCCGGCCGGTTCAACCGGAGCGCCGAATGTGGCAGTGCAGATAATCGGCACAACCAGCCGCGAGCCTTTCGGCAGGACGCGGTTGAGGTTTTCCAGATAGACCGGCACCAGCACCGCATCCGGATTATTGCGGGATAAATGCCAGAGCCCGGCTTTGAAATCCTGAATCTTTTCACCGTCGCCGCGTGTGCCTTCCGGGAACAGAATCAGGGAATCCCCGGTATCGAGAACACTCTGCATCACATCCAGCGGATTCTCCGCCGGCGTGGTCTCCTGTTGTTCATCCTCTGTTGCCGGCTCGATTTTTTTACCGCGTGCAATCAGCACCGCACCAAAAATACGTTTGGCAATATAACGACGGAACCCGGTTTTATCCCAGTAATCCTGCGCCGCCACCGGGTGAACGCGTTTTCGCGCCGCACCGGTCAGGCAGGACCAAATCACCAGTCCGTCAAGGTGACTGGAGTGGTTGGCATAGTAAATACAGGGTTTACCTTCCGGCAGCGGGGCGTTCTGCTTTGCGCGGATCCCGGTCAGAAACCGGCATACCGACACCAGCAGCGCCGAGACAATTTTTTGATCCGGCGAAAACGTTTTACGGGTCATCCTTTATTATCCTTACGTAAATCAGCCATCAGTATGCGGGTACGGCGCACGGCGGTCCAGAGTGCGCCGAGGGTAATCACCCACAGTATGATAAGAAACAACCACTGAGCCTGATACAGCGGGAGAAAACAGGCGGCAACGGCACCGGCGGTCAGCAGCGCCATCCGGTGCTGTTTGGCCATCGGGCCGGAAAATTTCTGCGGCTGCTCACAACTGCCGCCGAGCACCCGGACATAGGCGGTCATCACTGCCATCAGCGTCGCCGCCCAGCCGAGCTGCGGGGCATAAGCGATAAAACCGGCCAGTCCGTAACCGGCACCGATGAGGATCAGGCTGTCCGAAACGCGATCCGGCAAATCGTTAAATACGGCACCAACAGGGCTGCGCAGGCCGCCTTCGACCGCCACCATACCGTCAAGCAGATTACAGATAAGCCGTCCCTGTACCATCAGTGCGGCCAGCAGAAACAGGATGATACGCAGTACGGTGAGCTCGCTGTTCAGAGCACCGTAAAAGGCGGCAGCGGCAAATAATGCACAGACTGAACTGGCGACAGAGATACCGTTAGGGGTTGCACCGCGCTGTTGCAGCAGACGGGCGGCTGAGGTCGCCCAGCGGGTCTGCCGGGCTTTAATCGGACGTCGGTCCCTGATTTCTTCTGATTCCATATCCTTTCCGTCATGTGAAAATTAATCTGTTGATAATATAAGGTTTCGTAACTTATTAATAATAGTAGTGCAGCAAAATTGCCAAATATTTCTTTACACCACGGCAGGTGAGGATAACGGTATATCTTAGCTGAAAAGTGACTAAGGAAAGCCGCCGCCCTTATGGCAGGATAACAGCATAACCAGGCAGACTATTATTGAGGTGATTATGTCAGAACATGCACGCCGTCCTTTGCGGACAGAAACCCGGCTGACGCAGAGCGGCCGTAACCCCGCATTACAGCACGGATTTGTGAATACCCCGGTATACCGCGGCTCGACGGTGGTCTTCCCGACGTATGATGCCCTGATCAACCGCCGTGCTGAATTTCATTACGGCACTGACGGCACTCCGACGATCGCGGCACTGGAGAATGCCTGGAGTGAACTGACCGGTGCGGCGGGTACGGTGTTATCCCCCAGCGGACTGGGCGCGGTGACACTGGCGCTGCTGACCACTCTGAAAAGCGGCGATCATCTGCTGATGACCGATTCTGTTTATCACCCGACCCGGCAGTTATGCGGCGGTCTGCTGGCAAAGATGGGCATTACCACCACTTATTATGATCCGCTGATCGGCGCGGGGATTGAATCGCTTATCCGCCCGGAAACAACCGTGATTTTCCTTGAATCCCCCGGCTCCCAGACGTTCGAGGTGCAGGATGTTCCGGCGATCACTGCCGTGGCGAAACGCCATCATGTGACAACCGTTATTGATAATACCTGGGCGACCCCGCTCTTTTTCCGCGCTCATGAACACGGCTGTGATATCTCCCTTGAAGCCGGTACCAAATACCCCGGAGGTCATTCGGATGTGCTGATGGGACTGGTTTCCGCTAATGCACAGTGGTGGCCGGAATTGCGCAAAACCTATGATCAGATGGCGATGCTGCCGGGCGCTGAGGATTGTTTCCTTGTGCTGCGCGGTCTGCGCACTCTGCATATCCGCCTGAAGGAAGCACAGCACCGGGCGCTGAAAGTCGCGGAGTGGCTGCAGTCCCGCCCGGAAGTCAGCAAAGTGCTGCATCCTGCCTTCCCGGAATGTCCGGGGCATGAGATCTGGAAGCGGGATTTCACCGGCTCTTCCGGCCTGTTCTCGCTGGTTCTGAATGCGGAATACACCACAGACGACCTGGCGGCCATGCTCGACGGGCTGGATATTTTCGCGATGGGCTATTCCTGGGGTGGGTTTGAAAGCCTGATAGTGCCGTTTGACTGTAGCCGTTACCGGACGGTTACTGACTGGCAGCCGGGCGGACTGACACTGCGTCTGCAAATCGGCCTGGAAGATACGGAGGATTTGATTGCGGATTTGACCGCCGGATTTGAACGGCTGAATGCCGCACACGGACAAAAAAAATAAGCCCGGAAATCCGGGCTTGCTTTCAGAACAATGGTATTAAATGTTCGGCAGATAACCGGCGCTTTTGATGAACTCGATAGAGATCACCAGCAGGCCGAACAGGAAGATAAAGATCAGCACACCGTTTCCGCCTGCAACACGGTAAGCACCGGCTTTCGGGTTCTGCCGTACTTTCCATGCTAATAATGACGGCAGGATCAGCGCCAGGAAGGAGAGCGCCATTGCGGCATACGCCAGCGCACCGGTGAAGCTTTTGTAGTACAGGGCGCAAATCAGCGGCAGGGCAAAGGTCAGGATCCCGGTTTGCGTACGGCCGAAGGCGGAATTTTTGCGGCGGAACAGGTCGGCCAGGTAATCAAATAACCCCAGCGCCACACCCAGGAATGAGGTAGCCAGTGCCAGATCCATAAACAGGCTGACCGCGATATCCACATATTTATTGGCCACGGTCTCACTGAGCGCCGTCAGTAAGCCGTCCAGGCCGGATTTCTGCGCCAGAATACCAAAGAAGGTATCGGACGGGATCGCGCCGAGGGTCGCAACCTGCCACAGCAGATACGCCACCAGCGGAATAGCACTACCAGTGAGGAAAATAAAGCGCAGCTTTTTGCTGTCGCCGTTCATGTAATTCACCAGGCTCGGCACACTGCCGTGGAAACCAAAAGAGGTAAACACCAGCGGGATAGCAGAAAGCACCAGTCCGTTCTGAATCGGCATGCTGACAAGGTTGGTCATATTCACATGCGGCATCATGACGGCGAGCATGATGATCAGGAAGATAATTTTACCGGTGAACAGGATACGGTTGATAAAATCAACCGAGTGCGTCCCGACACACACTACCAGGCCGCCAACGAGGGTGAAGATAATGGTCGCCGTACCCGGTGTAACAGATATTTGCCACCAGCTTTGCAGGCTGGCGGAGATCATTTCCCCGGCTCCGCCGATATAGGCAGTGGTCAGGGCATACATCAGCAACAACATGCTGAAGCCGGTCAGGAGCTGACCCGGTAATCCGAGGTATTGACGGGCGACGCTGCCTAAACCGGTGTCCGGTGAGCTGTACTGATACACTTCAACCATCAGTAAGGCGGTGTAGCTCATGATAGCCCACAGGCCGATCAGAATAACCGCAATGACCGGAAAACCGATCCCCGCAGCCGCCAGGGGCATTGCCAGCATACCGGCACCGATCGTTGTTCCCGCAACAATCAGAACACTGCCGAGTGTACGATTTTTCACCAAAACCTCATGATATTTCAATCAATAATATGTGCGCAAAGCGTAATGAAAAACAGGAAAGGTGTCAAATTTAAATTACGTATACCGTAAAGATATCGTTACATTAAAGGCGTAAAAAAACCGGATTGCAGATCCGGTCACAAAACAGCTTACAGTTCGATGTCGATATCACTCAGCGGGTAGCAACTGCAGGGAAGAATTTCACCGTCATTAATAAACGCAACCGGCCGCTGCCGGTAACCGACTTTACCGCGTTTGAGGCGGACACGGCAGGCACCGCAATAGCCTTCACGGCACTGGTATTCCACTGGGACGGATTGTTCGAGTGTATTGAGCAGGTTGTAATGTTCTTCACTGACATAATGCAGCTGAATACCCTGCATGTTGCCATGCAGGGTGATTTTATAGCGGGGCATCAGAGTTCGAAGTTACTCAGTTCGTCAGTGTTGACTTCAGAGTCAATCTGACCGACCAGATAGGAGCTGACTTCCACTTCCTGTGGCGCCACCTGGACGTTATCGGATACCAGCCAGGCGTTGATCCACGGAATCGGGTTCGAGCGGACTTTGAACGGCAGCGGCAGACCCACCGCCTGCATGCGGATATTGGTGATATATTCCACATACTGACACAGGATATCTTTGTTCAGACCGATCATCGAGCCGTTGCAGAACAGGTAATCTGCCCACTCTTTTTCCTGCTCCGCCGCACGGACAAACAGGTCGTAGCAATCCTGCTCGCACTCTTTGGCGATTTCCGCCATTTCCGGATCATCCTGGCCGCTGCGCAGCAGGTTGAGCATATGCTGGGTGCCGGTCAGGTGCAGCGCTTCATCACGGGCGATCAGTTTGATGATTTTCGCATTACCTTCCATCAGTTCGCGCTCGGCAAAGGCGAAAGAGCAGGCGAAACTGACATAGAAACGGATCGCTTCCAGTGCGTTGACGCTCATCAGGCACAGATACAGCTGGCGTTTCAGGGCGCGCAGGGTAACGGTAAAGGTTTTACCGTTCGCGGTATGCGTCCCTTCACCGAACATATGATATTCATTGGTCATACGGATAAGATCATCATAATAGCCGGAAATATCTTCCGCGCGTTTGATGATCTCTTCGTTTGCCACGATATCATCGAATACCACTGACGGATCATTCACGATATTACGGATAATATGCGTGTAAGAACGGGAGTGAATGGTTTCCGAGAAAGACCAGGTTTCCACCCAGGTTTCCAGCTCCGGAATGGAGATCAGCGGCAGCAGCGCCACGTTCGGGCTGCGGCCCTGGATGGAATCCAGCAGGGTCTGGTATTTCAGGTTGCTGATGAATATATGCTTTTCGTGATCCGGCAGGGCATTGTAGTCAATGCGATCGCGGGATACGTCCACTTCTTCCGGACGCCAGAAGAAGGAGAGCTGTTTTTCAATCAGTGATTCAAAAATCGGGTACTTTTGCTGATCATAACGGGCGACGTTCACCGGCTGGCCGAAGAACATCGGTTCTTTCAGCTGATCATTATGTACCTGCGAAAATGTTGTATAAGACATTATTTATTCACCTTAAATTTTACACGCGCCGCCTTCACAACCATCATCGTCGGCGATGACCACTTCCTCAGGAAGGTCTTCCTGGGTATCTTCCGCGCCATCGCGGGTATTGTGGTAATAAAGTGTTTTCACACCGTATTTATAGGCCAGCAGCAAATCTTTCAGTAACTGATTCATCGGTACTTTGCCGCTCGGGAACCGGGTCGGATCATAGTTGGTGTTGGACGAAATCGCCTGATCGACAAATTTCTGCATAATCCCCACCAACTGGAGATAACCTTCGTTGCCCGGCATCTGCCATAACAGCTCATAGGCGGATTTCAGACGGTCATACTCCGGCACGACCTGGCGCAGAATGCCGTCTTTCGAGGCTTTCACGCTGATATAGCCGCGCGGCGGCTCAATACCGTTGGTGGCATTGGAGATCTGCGAGGATGTCTCTGACGGCATCAGGGCAGACAGGGTGGAGTTACGCAGACCGTGTTTTTTGATCTCTTCGCGCAGGCCTTCCCAGTCATAATGCAGCGGCTCGTTCGTCAGCTGATCCAGGGTTTTCTTGTAAGTGTCGATCGGCAGAATACCCTGTGAATAGGTGGTTTCGTTAAACCACGGGCATGCACCGTACTCTTTTGCCAGCTCATTGGAGGCTTTCAGCAGGTAATACTGAATAGCTTCAAAGGTGCGGTGAGTCAGGTTATTGGCACTGCCGTCGGAATAGCGCACACCGTGTTTCGCCAGGTAGTAAGCGAAGTTAATCACCCCGATACCCAGGGTACGGCGGCCCATTGAGCCTTTGCGTGCCGCTTCAATCGGATAATCCTGGTAATCGAGCAGGGCATCCAGGGCACGTACTGCCAGGATAGCCAGCTCTTCCAGCTCATCGAGGTTTTCAATGGCACCCAGGTTAAATGCGGACAGCGTACACAGCGCGATTTCCCCGTTCGGGTCATTCATATCGTTGAGCGGTTTGGTCGGCAGGGCAATTTCCAGACACAGGTTGGACTGGCGCACCGGCGCGATAAACGGATCAAACGGGCTGTGAGTGTTGCAGTGGTCCACGTTCTGAATATAGATACGGCCGGTAGAGGCACGTTCCTGCATCATCAGGGAGAACAGCTCCACCGCTTTCAGCGTCTGTTTGCGGATCGACGGATCTTTCTCATACTGCTCATAAAGACGCTCGAACGCATCCTGATCGGCGAAGAACGCGTCATATAACCCCGGGACATCGGACGGGCTGAACAGGGTGATATCCTGGCCTTTGATCAGGCGTTCATACATCAGTTTGTTGATCTGGACGCCGTAATCGAGGTGGCGGACACGGTTGCCTTCAACACCACGGTTGTTTTTCAGTACCAGCAGGCTTTCCACTTCCAGATGCCAGATAGGGTAGAACAGCGTTGCCGCGCCACCGCGCACGCCGCCCTGAGAACAGGATTTCACGGCGGTCTGGAAATGTTTGTAGAACGGGATACAACCGGTGTGGAATGCCTCGCCGCCGCGGATCGGGCTGCCGAGCGCACGGATGCGGCCCGCGTTGATACCGATACCGGCACGCTGGGACACATATTTGACAATCGCACCGGAGGTCGCGTTGATGGAGTCAAGGCTGTCGCCGCACTCGATCAGCACACAGGAGCTGAACTGGCGGGTCGGGGTGCGGACACCGGACATAATCGGTGTCGGCAGGGAAATTTTGAAGGTTGACGTGGCGTCATAGAACCGGCGGATATAATCCAGACGGGTCTCTTTCGGATAATGTGAGAACAGACAGGCCGCAACCAGGATATACAGGAACTGTGCACTTTCATACACTTCGCCGGTAACACGGTTCTGAACCAGATATTTCCCTTCCAGCTGTTTGACGGCGGCGTAAGAGAAATTCATATCACGCCAGTGATCGATGAACTCATTCATCTGGTCAAATTCAGCTTCGGTGTAATCGGTTAACAGATTTTCGTCATATTTACCGGCAGCCACCATTTTCTGTACATGGGCGTATAACGCCGGCGGCTCAAACTGGCCGTAGGCTTTTTTGCGCAGGTTAAAAATAGCCAGGCGGGCAGACAGATACTGATAATCCGGCGTTTCAGCGGAAATCAGATCGGCGGCGGCCTTAATCATGGTTTCATGAATATCCGCGGTACGGATCCCGTCATAGAACTGAATCTGGGAACGTAACTCGACCTGGGAGACAGAGACATTATTCAGACCTTCAGCGGCCCAGGTAATGACGCGGTGGATTTTGTCTAAATCGATACGTTCTTTGTGACCATCACGTTTGGTAACAAGCAGATTCTGGTTCATCAGTTGATATACCCTGTTTTGAAAATGACACTCTGTTGTGATTAACGCGCCGATAACGTGTATCCGCCCGATAAAAAACGATCCCTGAAACAAATGTTCCGGGAAAGTCAATAGCGGGTGCTGAGCGATTTAAACACAAGATGTAGTGTGTCTGTAAAAGATGGGTAACAAGATAATGATAAATGCGCTCAGGATCAAGTGTATAAAATCAGGATCTTTTGTGGATAACTTGAGGATAGTCACCCGCTGACAGAGTGGTAAGCACTGAGATCACTGACAAAATGAAACTGTGCTTACCTTATTACGCGAAGCGATAATTTTAGAAAAATGCGATTTGTTTGGCGTTTTATTAATCGCCGGAGTAATTAACTTGACACTATAAAATAAAACGGGTATGCAACATATAATTTACATCCACATTGGGTGCCAGCCAGAATTTATCGCTTAACGGATTGTAATGTAAGCCGATCATATGCTGCTCGCGCAGACCGGTATTATTCAGCCAGTCAATCAGTTCTGCCGGACGGATAAATTTTTTCGCATCGTGCGTACCGGGCGGTACCATCTTCAGAATATATTCTGCTGCGATAACGGCCATAAACCAGGCTTTTTTGTTGCGGTTAATGGTGGAGAACACCACATCGCCCCCCGGTTTGACCAGACGGGCACAGGAACGCACCACAGACGCCGGATCCGGCACATGCTCAAGCATCTCCATGCAGGTCACCACATCATACTGTTGTGCATGTTTTTCTGCGTGCTGTTCCACCGTTTCCTGCACATAGGTGATATCAGTGCCGTTTTCCAGTGCATGCAGACGCGCAACCTGAAGCGGCTCTGCGCCCATATCCAGCCCGGTGACGTCCGCACCTTCCCGCGCCATACTTTCTGCCAGAATTCCGCCGCCGCAGCCGACATCCAGCACTTTCTTCCCGAACACACCGTTAACCCGCTGCTGAATATAGGCCAGACGCAGCGGATTGATCCGGTGCAGCGGTTTAAATTCACCCTCAAGATCCCACCAGCGTGAGGCAACATCCTCAAACTTTTTGATTTCCGCAGGATCGACATTGGCTGTCAGCGGGGAAGCTGTGTCATTCATGGTCTCTTTCTCTCTCTTGCTGCGGCAGAACCTGCCGGAATACGCGATGGCGTCAGTATACAATGCCGGGCGCGGATGCGTCAGAAATAAAATACTCTCCCGATTTTTATATCTCCTTTTTTAAACATTGGCGATTTGTGGTATAGTTCCGCACCTTGAATCCGGAGTAATGAGGGATACTGGCTCCATGAGCGACAATGCCAAAGAAATCTTGCCCGTTAACATCGAAGAAGAGCTGAAAAGCTCGTATCTGGATTACGCCATGTCCGTTATTGTCGGACGCGCGCTCCCCGATGTCAGGGATGGTCTGAAACCGGTTCACCGCCGCGTATTATTCGCGATGAAAGAACTGGGTAATGACTGGAATAAAGCCTATAAAAAATCTGCCCGTGTGGTCGGGGATGTGATCGGTAAATATCACCCCCATGGTGACAGTGCTGTGTATGAAACGATTGTCCGCCTGGCTCAGCCGTTCTCAATGCGCTATATGCTGGTGGATGGTCAGGGTAACTTTGGTTCAATCGACGGTGACTCCGCAGCGGCAATGCGTTATACGGAAGTCCGTATGGCGAAAATTGCCCATGAACTGTTAGCCGACATCGACAAAGAAACCGTGGATTTTGTACCGAACTATGACGGTACCGAAATGATCCCGGATGTGATGCCGACCCGCATCCCGAACCTGCTGGTGAATGGTTCATCCGGTATTGCTGTCGGGATGGCAACCAATATTCCGCCGCATAACCTGGGTGAAGTCATCGACGGCTGCCTGGCCTATATTGATGATGAAGATATCAGCATCGAAGGTCTGATGGAGCACATCCCGGGGCCGGACTTCCCGACTGCGGCGATTATCAACGGCCGCCGCGGTATTCTCGATGCTTACCGCACCGGACGCGGCAAAATTCATATCCGTGCCCGCGCTGAAGTGGAAACGGATGAAAAAACCGGCCGCGAAACCATTATCGTTAATGAAATTCCGTATCAGGTGAACAAAGCCCGCCTGATTGAGAAAATCGCCGAGCTGGTTAAAGAGAAACGTCTGGAAGGTATCAGCGCACTGCGTGATGAATCCGATAAAGACGGTATGCGCATTGTGATTGAAGTCAAACGCGATGCGGTCGGTGAAGTGGTACTGAACAACCTTTATCTGCTGACACAGATGCAGACCACGTTTGGTATCAATATGGTTGCCCTGCATCAGGGACAACCGAAGATCCTCAATCTGAAAGAAATTCTCAGTGCGTTTGTGCGCCACCGCCGTGAAGTGGTGACCCGCCGGACAATCTACGAATTACGCAAAGCCCGTGAACGCGCCCATATCCTCGAAGGTCTGGCGATTGCACTGGCCAATATCGACCCGATTATCGAGCTTATCCGCCGTGCGCCGACGCCTGCGGAAGCAAAAGCCGGGTTACTGGCACAGGCATGGGAACTGGGCACAGTTGCCGCTATGCTGGCCGGTGCCGGTGATGATGCCGCCCGTCCGGAAGGTCTGGATGAGCAGTTCGGTATCCGCGATGGTCTGTATCATCTGACCGAAGTTCAGGCTCAGGCGATTCTGGATCTGCGTCTGCAGAAACTGACCGGTCTGGAGCATGAAAAACTGCTCGACGAATACCGCGAGTTACTGGAACTGATTGCCGGTCTGCTGCATATCCTGCAAAGCCCTGAGCGTCTGATGGAAGTCATCCGTGAAGAGCTGGTGGCAGTGAAAGAGCAGTTCAACGATAAGCGCCGTACTGATATCACAGAAAATACCGCGGATATCAATATCGAAGATCTGATCAGTCAGGAAGACGTGGTGGTGACACTGTCTCATCAGGGCTACGTGAAGTATCAGCCGCTGACCGACTATGAAGCCCAGCGCCGCGGCGGGAAAGGCAAATCTGCTGCCCGTATCAAAGAAGAAGACTTTATCGAACGTCTGCTGGTGGCGAACACCCATGACACCATTCTCTGCTTCTCCAACAAAGGGAAGCTGTACTGGCTGAAAGTGTATCAGTTACCGGAAGCCAGCCGTGGTGCGCGCGGTCGTCCGATTATCAACATATTACCGCTGGATCAGGAACAGAACGAGCGTATCACCGCTATTCTGCCGGTCCGTGAATATGAGGAAGGTAAGTTTGTCTTTATGGCGACTGCCAGCGGTACCGTGAAGAAAACCTCCCTGCAGGACTTCAGCCGTCCGCGTAACGCCGGTATTATCGCCGTCAACCTCAATGAGGGTGATGAGCTGATTGGCGTTGATCTGACTGACGGCAGCAACGAAGTGATGCTGTTCTCTGCTGACGGTAAAGTCGTCCGCTTTGCGGAAGATGCTGTCCGTGCCATGGGGCGTACCGCCACCGGTGTGCGCGGTATTCGTCTGGGTGACGACGATGCGGTCGTGTCGCTGATTATTCCGCGTGGTGAAGGTGAAATTCTGACGGTCACCGAAAACGGCTACGGTAAGCGGACAGCGGAAGCGGAGTATCCGACCAAATCCCGCGCCACTCAGGGGGTTATCTCCATTAAAGTGAGTGAGCGTAACGGGAAAGTCGTGGGGGCAATCCAGGTCGGTGCGGATGATCAGATTATGATGATCACCGATGCCGGTACGCTGGTCCGTACCCGCGTCTCTGAAGTCAGTATCGTGGGCCGTAATACCCAGGGTGTGACGCTGATCCGTACCGGAGAAGAAGAGAAAGTGGTCGGTCTGCAGCGTGTTGCGGAGCCGGAAGAGGATGAAAATGATTTCTCTGAAGACGGTGAAGTGACGGATGCGGCATCTGATGATAATGCAGAAGAGAATAACGATTAATATCACCGGTTTCCGGTAATATAAAATCAGAAAAACCGATAAAGCAGGAACAATAATATTGTTCCTGCTTTTTATTTACCCCGGGGGTTTTGTAAACATTGCACAGTGGTATATCCTAGACATAACAGTCTGAAACCTCGTGAATATATCAGATTCATTATTGGCGGAGCCCCTTTGAGATACTTTTCATCTTTCCAGACATCACTGAAAATTTCGCGTTACCTGTTCCGGATCGTCGGTGTGATGTTATGGGGGCTGGGGGCGCTGGTGACGGTATTCTATTTACTGAATATCTATAACGGGATGCGCAATGATATCCGCCAGCAATATTATTCCGATTACGATGCCTTATTAGCCTATTTCCGGCAATCCACCGATATGACCCGCGATATCCGTTATATGAATGAACGGTTTGTCGAAAATAAAGAAGTACGGCCGGGAGAGCCCGCAGACCGGACCACCGACGGCTTTTTTATTGATTACCGGGCACTGAATACCAAAGGCGACTGCGCGGCCTTCCGCACCGGCAGCGGCCCGTATATTATTGCATTCAAAGATCTCCTGACGTACTGGCAGAACAATATCGCCGCACCGATGGGGCTGAATCAGGTCTTTCTGGTCGGCTCAAAAACCCTGTGTATGGTGTCATTTCCGATCCGCAACCTTTCCACCAGCAGCGAAACGTTGCGCAGAATGGTCAATGATTACTCTCAGAACTATTTCCGCCTGAAAAGTCAGGGGAAAGAGCGCACCATTTACTGGGCGGCGCCGGGTAGTAATCAGGGAATGGCCAGCCTGTTTGTGATGATGCCGCTGTATTATGACGGGCGTTTTCTGGCACTGATGGGTATTGAGCGTAATCTGCAGCTGGAAAACTTTAACCGCCTGCGCGATTTCCCGGCCAATATGGTGATTATTAATGAGCAGGATGATGTCGTGCTCTCTTATCCGGAAGAAATTAACACACAGAAAAATAAAGACCGTTATCTGGTGGACGATAATTATTTCGGCTATGACGACGAATTCACCCAACTGGTCTTTAAACGCAGACTGACGCCGTCGCTGCTGAGTGTGGTATATACCACGCCGCTGAGCTCAATCTATGAAAAACTGAAATTTCAGATCCTCAACGGGGCGATTCTTAATCTGATCTCTGCCATTATTATCGGGTTGTTTACCTGGCTGCTGGAACGGCGGATATTTATGCCGGCCGAAAACAGCGCCATGCGTCTGGAGGAGCACGAGCAGTTCAACCACAAAATTGTGGCCTCCGCACCGGTCGGGATTTGCATTCTGCGCACACTCGACGGTACGGCACTGCTGAGTAATGAGCTGGCTCATAATTACTGGCGTATGCTTTCGTTTGAGGATCGCAACCGTATCGGCCTGCTGATAAAAGATAAACGGCAGGGGATGGAAGATATGGTGACCCGTAACGGCGGGCACCTTCAGGTCAGTTTTGTGCATTCCCGTTACCAGAACGAGGAAGTGGCGATTTGTGTGCTGGTGGATATCAGCGCCCGTGTGCAGCTGGAAAGCTCGTTACAGGATGCGGCACAGGCGGCAGAGCAGGCTAACCAGTCGAAATCCATGTTCCTTGCCACGGTCAGCCATGAGCTGCGCACGCCGCTGTACGGTATCATCGGTAACCTGGAGCTGTTACAGTCCATGGCGCATTCGCGGGATGCCCAGCGCCTGCTCGGTACGATGAATAACTCCTCGTCATTATTACTGAAAATTATCAGTGATATTCTCGACTTCTCCAAAATTGAATCCAAACAGCTGAAAATTGAGCCGAGAGAGTTTAACTTCCGCGAACATATTCATTTTGTGGTGGCAAACTACCTGCCGCTGGTGGCGAAAAAACACCTTTCTCTGTACTGCTTTATTGAAAAAGATGTGCCGGAGCTGGTCTGTAATGACCCGGTACGGATGCAGCAGGTGATCGCCAACCTGTTTAATAATGCGATTAAATACACGCATGTCGGGATGGTGTGCATTCACGTCTATGTCTGCGGTGAATATCTGCATGTGGATATTCAGGATACCGGCGGCGGTATCAGTGAGGACGAGCTGCGCCAGTTATTCGACCCGTTCTATCAGATTATGCCGAACACGGACAGCCCGTCGCAGGGTACCGGGCTCGGGCTGCCTATCTGTGAAAAACTGATCTCACTGATGGACGGTGACATGATGGTGGAATCGCAGAAAGAGGTCGGCAGCTTGTTCGGGATCCGCTTCCCGTGCTATACCGCCTATCCGTCCGGTCATCATGCGGATATTGTGCCGCTGACCGTACCGCTGGTCTTTGAGTTCCGCAATGGCGTGCTGGCGGATTATATGCAGCGTTACTGGCAGGATATTGCCCCGGCAGCGGTTCCGTTGTCTGAATGCCCTGACATTGCCTGTGCCGTGGTGATCACGGACGTGGTGACCCCGGCGATGAAACAGGCGCGTCTGCTGATTGAACTGGATGCCGGGTATACCGACAAACCGGTGCCGATGGGCGGCAATCACTGGCGGCATAATACCCATCAGCTTGACGGGTTGTTTGATTTTGTCTCTGACCGCCTGAACAACCGCCGTCAGGAAGCCGATGATCTGCCGCCGCCGCCACTGCCGGACAGTCAGCAGGCAGCACATGTCCGGATCCTGATTGTGGATGACCATCCGATTAACCGCCATCTGCTGTCAGATCAGCTGCATCTGTTCGGCTTCCACACCGCAACAGCGGATGACGGGCTGGATGCACTCGACTTCCTCGAAACCCACGAGGTGGATATTATTCTGTCAGACGTCAACATGCCGAATATGAACGGTTATGACCTGACCCGTGCACTGAGAGAGAAGGGGATGACACTGCCGGTTATCGGGATCACCGCCAACGCGATGGCGGAAGAGCGCGAGCGCTGTCTGGCTTCCGGCATGAACGATTGTCTCTCCAAACCGGTCTCTATGCAGGCGCTGCGCACCATGATGCAGCATTATATCCCGCAGGTCACACCGCCCGGGGCAGAATAAGCGGGCACATAAAAAAACCGCCGTTCAGATGAATGGCGGTTTTGTATCAGTACTGTAAAACGTGTCCGGATTACTCGTCTCTGTGGCTGTCGATAGTGACAGACGAAAGGTAATTCAGCAGAGCGATATCGTTATCCACACCCAGTTTCAGCATGGCGGATTTTTTCTGGCTGCTGATGGTTTTGATACTGCGGTTCAGTTTACGCGCAATCTCAGTGACCAGATGCCCTTCGGCAAACAGACGCAGAACCTCACTCTCTTTCGGAGACAGGCGCTTATCGCCGTACCCGTTGGCATTCACTTTTTCCAGCAGTTTGGAAACGCTGTCAGGGGTGAATTTCTTTCCTTTCTGCAAAGAGGCCAGTGCTTTCGGCAGATCAGCCGGTGCACCCTGCTTCAGTACGATACCTTCGATATCGAGGTCCAGTACGGCACTGAGGATCGCCGGATTATTGTTCATGGTCAGCACAATAATCGCCAGGTCAGGATAATGGCGCTTGATATACTTGATAAGCGTGATGCCATCACCGTATTTATCTCCCGGCATGGAGAGGTCAGTGATCAGAACATCCGCGTCCAGGCGTGCTAAGTTATTGATGAGTGAAGTGGAATCTTCAAATTCACCAACAACATTAACCGTTTCCAGCTGTTCCAGGGACTTTTTTATCCCGAACAGAACAATAGGATGGTCATCAGCGATAATAACATTCAGGTTATTCATACTCTTGGTTACCTTGCTGCAGCAATTCAGTGACAATGGCATCAATTTCCCGGATACCTTCATCCACCTTCATTTTGTTTTTGTCAGCGATACAGCGTTCTATATCTTCACAGCGTGATTTCAGATAATCAAAGTCGAGCACAGCAAAGACCCCTTTGACCCGATGTACTGTCAGCGCCAGTGGCTGCAATTCACTTAATTCTGCTTCCGTGTACATCTTACTTATATCAGGAGGGACTGTGGTGGCAAACAAGTCTTTATACGTACTTTGTGCCAGCTGATTTTTATATAACGCAACAACTTCCCCGACGGAAAGCGCTGCTGTATTAATACCCGGATTCCCGGGTAAGAATCTATCATCAAACTCATCCGAAGTTAAGCTTTGTTCGATAAGCAGCGTAATAGCATTCAGAATTTCATCATTGAAATTATAATTACACTCCACCAGGGAAGGCGTAATCATTCTGTGTTCAATAATGTCATTTCGTAAAAAGAGTATTGGCTTTCTCGCTTTCTTATCAAAGTCAGTTATCAGGATGTCATATTCATCTTGCAATAATGCGCGATTTTTATCAAATAAAATTCCGCCGTTTTCAATTATAATTGCGTTAATTATTTCCCGAATACTCGGATTAATGATATTGATCTTAAACAGCGTATCTTCCAGCACCTCTGACGGCTCACCGATCATCTCGGTGGCAGGCAGCGGCAACTCAACAGTGTAGTGTGTGCCGATGTCCGGTTTACTGTCTATTTTCAGCTCTCCGCTGAGTTTTTTACATAATAAATCACACAAATAGAATGCCAGCCCCGAGTTCGGACGACCTTCCGTCTCCGCGACCTGAAACATAAACGGATCGTGCAGATTAACGAGATCAGATTGCGGCAGACCGGAGCCGCTGGCGATTATTTCCAATCTGATATTATTATGTTCATCTTTAAATATATTCTTAAGGCGAATAACCAATTTACCGTATTTTAAATTACTGACAGCATAATTCAGTAATAATAAAAATATCTTACTGATAATAGGGCCGTCACCAATGTAATTCAGCTGTTTATTAATACTGTTATGGAAATAAAGCGGAATGCCTTTGTCATTTATCTGACGTGAGAATTGTTTAACGATATCTTCGACGGTCTGTGACAACAGGAATTCATCATTGGTCGGTTTCCAGTCATCACTTTCCAGGTCAGCCAGCAGAATAATATTTTCGATCCACTCACACAGATAACCGGATTCCGTTACCACTTTATCCATCAGCATGCCGCCGGCGGGATCAGTCACATACGGTGCCAGCGTATGCAGGTCATTACCGAGCTGTTTGACCGGCACCACCAGCTCTGAACGGATATTTGACAGCACAGACTGACGGGCTTTGATACTTTTCTTATACTCACGGTCAGACAATTGCAGGCGGCGTGCGGTCAGCGCTTCCTGATCCACATCCCGGAACAGAATCAGATAAGTATCATTCATATTACGGACCGGATTCATACTGACTTCATAAACCACGTTATCAATGGTGGTCTGGATCCGGCCCTGGTGCTCGCGGGCCATATCGCGGGTTTTGTTCAGGTCGCTGAGGGTCAGCAACTGACTGGCGATGGTATTACTGACCAGCCGTTTATTGGCGGCAAAATCATAAATCGCCAGCCCGATAGGCAGTTGCGCCACAATTTCATTGGTTATCGCCTCACTGTTTCTGGCCTGGCGGACCAGTGTATTGAGCGGGGAAATGAACCGTTTGCGGATATAAACAAGGCCGCCGACGGAGAGCATACTGAACAGGAAGACAGAAATTAACAGCCAGATATTGGCCGCCAGCATCTCTTCGGCCAGAGATAGCAGTGAGAGCTGATAAACCACCTGATACGGCATTTCACGCAGACGGTAACTGAGTTTCAGTGACAGGCCGTTAATACTGATCTGCACCGCATTCGGACGGTTGCTGAGGGTGTGGGTCTCGGCCGGGATCAGTGACAGATTGGACAGATCCAGATTATCCGGCACCAGGTTATTCACCGGTAAATCAAACGCCACCACGCTGGTCAGCTGACCGGGGTTATTAAACATTGCGCGGTAGGTATAGTAATAGGTTGATTCTGACGGCATCTTGGTAAAGGAGGAGAGGGTTTCCCGCTCATCCAGCGCTGTGGAATCCGCCAGCATTTCCGCCCGTTTTTCATCGGCACCCAATGTCAGCGGGCTTTCGCGGTAGCGCAGCTCCGGACGCAGGGCAGAATGGGATGTCACCAGCAGCAGACTGTTATCCAGTCCGTTGAGGTAATATACAGAATTAAACTGATTTTCACCGCCCCACAGAATGGTCAGATAGTCTGAAAAACGCCGTGCGATGGCGTAGGTCTCATCATTGGTCTGGCCGAACAGGATGGCATCCACAACCGGTACACGGCTGTCAATCCAGTAAATATCATTCAGGATCTTATGCGGCGGAACGAGCTCAGGCCGCTTCTCGGTGTCCGTGGTATTGGCGAGCCGGAACAGCTCAGCGGACTGATAGCGGTACGTTTCAACCTGATGTTCTATCCGTGTGCTGAAACTGTAGAGTGCGCCTTTTTTGCTTCCCAGCCAGGCATCGTAATAGTTATATCCGTATAAAAAGAGAGATAAGACTAATAACGAAACAAATGATGCATAAAAGCCGGGTATCGCATAAGGCTTGGAATGTGACTGTCTGTACATATGTTCCGTTGCGACCTTATAGTAAGTACTTGACTGTAAATTCACCGGGAATTAATTCTATCATACTAATTCCCGTCACAATAACAGCAGTATTCCGCCGCAGGGCCGGTATGATGCACGAATGTTGAGCAGGCAGACAAAAAAATCGGATTTTTTTGCATATAGGGGTAGACAGGTTCCTCATTTTTCAGCATAATCGCGCCCCATGGAAGGATGGCCGAGTGGCTTAAGGCAGCGGTCTTGAAAACCGCCGACGGGAGACCGTCCTAGAGTTCGAATCTCTATCCTTCCGCCAAATTCGCCGGCTTAGCTCAGTTGGTAGAGCAACTGACTTGTAATCAGTAGGTCACCAGTTCGACTCCGGTAGCCGGCACCATATTAAACCCGTTAACTCTCAACCAGTTAGCGGGTTTTTCTTTTGTGCTCACCAACCACGATCAGGGTCGGGTGGGACATATTTGGGACATCCTCACCAAAAACAGCATCGATTTGCTGCGCATGCTGGCTCAGATGACCCGGTGCCAGGTGAGCATACCGGCGTACCATTTCTATTGATTCCCATCCCCCCATTTCCTGCAATACGGACAGCGGTACTCCTGCCTGAATTAACCAGCTCGCCCATGTATGGCGAAGGTCGTGAAAACGGAAGTTTTCTATACCGGCACGTTTAAGTGCAGTCCTGAACGCAGTATTACCGTCAACGCGCATTTTTCTGACAACCGGAGTCATTGAGCCGTCAGATCTGTTTTTAGCCTTCGTATGCACAAAAACATACTTTGTGTGATTGCCTATCTGCTCACGCAGGACGCGGCACGCAGTGTCGTTAAGAGCAACACCCAATGCTTTCCCTGATTTGGTCTGATCCGGGGGAATCCACGCTACTTTTCTCGGCATATCTATTTGTGACCATTCCAGGTTAATAATATTGGAGCGCCGCAGGCCGGTAGCCAGAGCAAATGTCACAACAGATTTAAGAGGTTCACTGCATTCATCGATCAGGCGTTTCGCTTCCCGTGGCTCGAGCCATCGGACCCGGTTATTCTTCGGTTTTGGCACCCGGATATTCGGGGCTTTATCGAGATACTTCCAGTCGCGTTCAGCGGCGCGGAGCAGTGACTTGATGAAAGCCAGGTAAGCAGATTTGGTTGCTACAGAAACCGGCTCTGATTTTTTACTGACTGCGCGCCGCTTCCTGCCGGAAATATGCTTTTCCCAATTTTCTTTCAGCTTCTGATTTTTCAGCTTACTGACAGCATCATAGATTTTAATCTCATCAATATCTGCCAGGTGCATCCCTTCAAAGTGATCGAGCCAAAACAGTATTTTGGTTTTATCATCATCAAGAGATTTTTTGCCTGATTTTTCCTCGAGCCACCGCGTACAGGCAACCTCAAAAGTAACCTTCGGAGTTTCACCCAGTGAGCTTACGCGCCACAGCTCGGCCTTTCGTTTATCATGCAACTCCTGCGCTTGTTTTTTGTCCGTTGTACCAAGCGACTCCTTAATTCTTTTACCATTGTGCGAGTAACTGGCGTACCATACCTCGCCTCTCCGGAAGATTGACATATCCTTTCCTCTTCCGCACTAATCACGCTTTCCGGCGTATTGTGCATTTTGTAGTTGATGGCTGCAATGCAATTTGCCCGTGTAAACTGCCACGGCGATTTGGGCTTAAGCGGATCTTTTCTCGAACCGGACAGCCTGCCGGAATCAATCCACTTTTTCAGGGTAGGGTAAGATATTCCCATGAAGGCACAGGCTTCACGGCTATCCATCGGGTAGGAGTCTACCGTCGGCCAATATAAAGTTAGGGCTCTGCCTCTGGTTAAAGTGGGTTTAGTTGCAACCCCCATACTTCATCCTCCTGCTGTAACGTACGCACGTAATACCCGGGCACTTTCTTCTCAGGAAAGCACGGGTGATTAAGTGGTTTGAATTTCGGTGTGTATTTGCCGAGTATTGCGGTGTGTTGTTCGTCTGATGTGTGCTGCATTAATTCCGTAAGGCAATCCCTTGCTATTCGTCTGCGTCCGTTCTCTGCTTTCTGTGGTGTTATAACTTAACGCTTCCGTCCACCTGATCCCCGTACACATCCCATTCGCCGTATTTCTCCCTGGCAAACAGTTCAATGCGCGGGACATCCCCATATAACTCTTCCAGTCGGTGATGAACCTCCTTCGGTTTCTCGCTGTGCTTGCCGAGGCAGGAATACACTATCTGCCGGACG
>NZ_KV791693.1:0-13027 GCF_001807955.1 Morganella sp. HMSC11D09 | reverse complement strand
GCCGCCGTTGATGCGCGTCTCTGCGTTCAGCGTGTCCATGAAGTCGAACATATCTTCCGGAGGTTTAGCATCAATACGGCCTCCAGCGTTTTTGTTCAGCTTCACCCACACGAACCCGAAGCCGGTACGCACTTTAAATCCCCACGCTTCAGCCAGTTCGTAAGCCTCACGGATAAAGTTACCCGTGTACCACATGCAGAGCACGGAGTTGTCAGAGGCTATTTTTTCGATGGGTAAGCGGGTGAGGGAATAAAAATCGATGGTGTTGTAGTGGTTATCTGCTGCGCCGTTGGAAGATTTGTTGTTATATTGCCATGGTGGATCTGCGAGAATTAAGTCATACTTTTTCATTTTTCCTCACTGAAATAAACACATCTGACACTGACCTTCTGCAATATCCAGTTGGTCACGCTCGTATTTATATATTTTCTGATTTATTGTTTTTCTGCGGCATATTCCTTTTGTCGTTGAGTCTGGCCTGAGTTTGTGCCGAATATAATTATTCTCCATCGCGATACCGTATCATCACCCATTCCGGCCATAATTACGCAGAATGAGGTAGCGAGCCATGCCTTTTCAAAAGGTGGCCTTTTGTCAAATAAAACCATATTGATTATTCCTGAATTGTCAGAAGTGAATTATAGGCACAGCAGAACCGTGCATTACCAGTAGTAATGCAAATCCGATTGTCATGGTTAGCTCTGAATTTTAGGTATAAAAAAACCTGCTGGTGCAGGGTAGCTATTTTTAAAGTAATTCGTTAGGGATTGGCTTTATTTGATGAGCCATGATTAGCTCATGTATTTTGTTCTCATCAAACAAGCCTATTTCACTATCTATTGCTACGGCGTAAGATTTGTTGTGTATGCGAGAATATGGCAATTAAATTTCCTGCTGTGTTTAATTCCGCCGTTATTATGTGAGGTGCTCGATGTTAACGATGTCCCTCGCGTAAGAGTGATTTTTTTAACTAATGAAGTGGCTAAATAATAAACTTCGGATGAGCTATCTTTATTTATAAGAAGATATTCAACTATCATAATTCCTCCATATTAAGGCAGGAATATTATATCAATTGGTAAGTGCAATTAATGTATTCTGACTCTCAGTATCATAAAACTATGTTATCAGCATATAAGCCCTTATGAATTTTCAGTTACGCGGAAAACTAGTCATATTGTGATGTGTTCCACATTTTTTCATGCTGGTATTATCACTTTCAGTAATTATAACTATATTTAAATCGTGGTCGGGTGGTGTATACGGTGGTCTCATCCGTGGGTAACACCATTTACTGGCATCGGAAGCATTATTCGGCCACAGCGTTAGTTGGAATTTCCTTATTTATCATGTAATTATCATTATTGCTATATTTATCATCAATTATTGTAATGCCGTTGGTATAAAATCTGTATGTAATTACTTGGTTGCCGGTATTGTCATGTCACGTACCGGCAATTTTTTGTCTGAATACTTGCTGAATTTTGCATACGCGAATCTCTCGCTGGTAAAAACGAGATTGAAAGTCACGCTGGTGCAGGAATAAGATTTTATTTTCTGACTAACTTGTGAAGTTAATCACTATACTTCACTTGAAATGGTTAAATTCTGCCATATATTTAAGTTAAGGACTGGAGGCAGCCCGAGAGGCTACAGTCTCAGCGGAACGTTGTCTGTTCGTCGGGATGTGGCTTTCTTTCCGAGTTGTTGTGGGTGCAATAGTTATTGGTATTAATGATACTTCAACTTAACTATCTGATGACATACGAACAAAGCAGCAACTGAGCCACCGGTGTTCCGTAAAGCGCTGGTGGCTTATTTATTTGTCGGGGGCGTTATGATTTACTTCATTGAAGGCTTGTTGTTTGTCGTTGCTGTTGTCGCTGTAGCGTTTATTATCCGACGCGCATGGAATGTATAACCCTCAGCATCCTTGCATTACGCTTCATCCTGAAACGGTGGGGTTATTAAAACGGAATGTCGTCGTCAAAATCCATTGGCGGATCATTCTGTGCCGGTGGTTGCTGTGGCTTCTGGCTTCCTGCCTGATTGTTGCTGAAATCCAACTGGTTCACGATAATCACCGGTGCTGACCGTTTATTGCCATTCTGAACAGTCCATTCCTCCATGACGAACTCGCCAGTAACCGTCATCTTCATTCCTTTTTTCAGGTGTTCCGGTAATTTTTCGGCTTTCGCGCCGAACATTTTGCAGATAACCCACGATGTCTTTTCGTGCTCGCCATATCCCTGTTTCACCGGCAGGCTGAACGATGCAACGGCTTTCCCTGCCGGAGTCCATCGTTGCTCACAATCCTTTCCGAGATTGCCGCTGACTGTAATTACGTTAATTGCCATTTATGCCGCCTGCTTAAGTTCGTTGATCCTGATGCCGGTGAGGCGCTTACATTCATCCTGTTTGTCGCTGCCGTTCAGCATTCGCCATACTTTCCTGTATTCAGCCTCAATTGTCTTTGTGTCACTTGTGACATTAAGAAATTCGGTATAGTCACCCAAAATCTGCTCTGGATTACGTGGAACAACATCGTGAACCTCTGCGTCAGCATCAATCGCAGTTTCTTCGGTGGGAATACAAAATGCCTGGAAAGCTGCGTATTTATAGGCGATAGACATTGCTTTGTTGGTTGCCTTGTCCCCGCTATCCATAGCTTCGCCAAAGGTGGTCACTGTGTGTTTGCTGCCGTCTTCCGTGGCAATGAAATCAAACTCAGCCTTCACCACGACATAAAATAAGGTACCGCCTTTTTGTGTCTGTCGCTCCGTGACAGAACGCTCCATAATGCGGGGAAGGATAATCAGGCCATGCTTAACCAGCGCCGGGGCAAGTGCGTTGTATACAGCGTCGATACCCCTGAACATAAACCCCTGTTGTGAATTCCTGCTCCCTTTTTTGATGCCTGTCTCAGCCAGTTCCTTGGCTACGGCACTTATTGCCTTATAGACTTCAGACATGATTAATCTCCCAATCTCTGGCCGGGGCGTGATTCCGTACGCCCGCCGCCGTAATAATCAACACCACCGACACCGGTAGCTTTTCCATGTTCAGTCCTCCATTCTCTCCACGCCTGTGTCTCAGCAGCATTCCGTGCTGCTTTGATGTTTGCGGGTAGTGGGGGATAGTGAAGGGCGGTGATACGGCAGATGTTGTAAAGTGCCTCGGCAACCCGTTGCTCTGACAGTGAAGGCTCTCCGGTCGGTTTCCCCCGTCGTTGCAAATCCATTTGCTCAATTGCTGATTTCAGGGCGTGTTGATAATTTTCATCATACGTCCCGCCGGAGCCTGAACGTTTCCCTATACGGCGTGGATATTCCATCATGTGAATTCTCCGCTTAAAAATTCTGCCGGTACCCGTCCGTTTGGCAATCCGACACTTTCACGAAACCAGTAATCATCCTTTTCTTTCTGCTCTTGTTTTCTGCGCTGTTCGGCAATCCGTTGCCGTTCTACCTGAGCATCCTGTATTGTGTATGTGTTCATGCCGGTAGCCTCATTCTGCACTGATGGAGAATGCGGCTTGTTTTGGCGTTCTCCCTGCGCCAACGCCACTCCGACACAATCTGCTCAATCTGCTTTTCATCCATGTCAGCCTGATTGAACAACTCAATAACCTGTTCCTTGGTGTGTTTTTGTTTTGCAGTCATCAGCGACATATCTTTCTCCCGTAAGCTCTCATCTGTAATTGGTTAGCCAGATCCCAAATACGGGACTTTCCGGTGGATATCGCTACCCTTGCCGCACATCGGGCAAGGCGTAAAAATGGCATAGAGATGCACGCCACGTCAGAACCGCACGCAGCGCGACAAGGTTTAGTTTTCATGTTGTTTACCTGCTGATATCCCGAGGTGGGATAGGGGGATTACTTCTGTGTGAAAGAGATCAGGGCGGAACGGTGGGCTTCTGCCGCTTCTCTGGTTAGGTGAATGCGCCCTTGTTTAAGTAGATTTTCATCGTCTTCATCATCGCACCAGCGTTGATAATCAATACCATCGAGACCCACAACACAGTAACCCGTTCCGTACTCCAGTGACTCCTGCACCGGTTCTGGAACCTGATATCCATTAATGTCGATATAGCGCGGCTTCATGCGGTATTCTATTTCAGGTAGAAATACAAACTCGGCGATAGGGGACTGCCATTCACCGCCAATCAAGCGCTGAAATTGTGAATACCACTCTTTATCCGTCTTCGCTATCTCTGCGGCTTTAGCCATCAGGTCTGCATGTGGGTGCCCTGACATTGTTTTTTTCTCCTTTATCTCAGTTAATTGCAGGTCTTGAATATCGGCTTTGCCAATTAGTACACCGAACAGATACATGTGTTCTGTACAGTCGGCCTCATCTTCGGCCTCGATATCCTTTTTCCCATGGCTTTCCGTTCCATTTACACGTTACTTTAAACATCGGCATGTTACTTCCTCCTATACACTTCCCTGTGCTACGTGATGTCCGAATAGTTATCCCAGCATTGAGAGAAAAGTTAAAATTTCAGTAAAATCATATGTTAATTTATGCTAAAATATTATTCGGATGTTCAATGGATTATGGAGAGATAATGAGTGAGCTAATAAAAAAAGTAATTTTTCGATTCATAAAAGCTCCCAAAGTAATAAAAAATTTCGATGATGAAGAACGCGCGTTGCTGATATATTTTCTAAATGGTAAATACAAAAAAAGGAAAATCAGAATTTATAAAAAAGCAGCAAAGCGTTTGATTGATAAAGATGTTTTGGAAGTTGTTGAATCCAGCGTCCGCCCCGGAGTTAATCTAATTAAGATATCAGACTGTTACTATTCTATTCTGAAGCAGAAAATATAAATTTCAGATTACTGACTGGATGCTCGTCTCCTGGGCTGTCAGACGCCAAGACACTCGATATATTTCAGGTAATCAAAAATGCTTTTATCTGTTGGCTCTATGTTCTCATTGTTGCACACTTTGCAGCAGCTTCCGGCATACGCCTCTGCCTGAGCAACATGTGATGAGCTCAATTCAGTCGATGCAGTACTTATTGCTACACGTCATATCCATTTCCTGTTTTATTTAACCTAACATCCCCCGTAAATGTGATGGGGTGAAGTGTCTGCTTTTAACCATATCAGATGAGGTGCAGTGTGTTACAGATAGAAATCCGTTAAGATGCTTTTAACCCTATAAAATGAGATAAATAAGATGAATAATGAAGTGATAGCAAAGCGTCTGGACGCGCAGCATATTTTGCTGAAATCAATTTTTGACGCGCTGACTACCGAGCAAAAATCCGAAATTGAGAAAAATATTAAAAGTTTGAGTCAGGCAGCAAGGTACCCGCACATTCTGGAGTCATTTGATGAGCCAGAAGATGCAGAGAAAGCAGCACTGGACTTGCTCTACCTTAAGTAATACTTGGTCAGCCCATTCATAGGATGGGCTATGCTCTGGCCGTGATGCCAAATTCTGTTTTTGGTTTTGAATTATATCGCTTAGTTGAATACAAGGCAGTAGTGTTTAAGCAGCAGTTATCCGGTGAATCGTAAATCGGGGTACTGCATGCTGATGTGGCTTTTTCTACCCGGTTCATTGGACTTTTGTCCGGTTCAGTTCTGAATATTTCCTCCAACTTCATTTTTACATTTTTGGTGGCAATCGCTTCAGCCTTTCTCCTGGCGTGACGCCTGTTTGCTGAGTTGCCACGTAAAAATTCAGGCTTGCGTGATTTTTTCACTATGATTATTGCCATATTCCCTCCAAACAGTCGGCTTTGGTGATTGGTACAATCATGCTTTGCTTCAATCCCGAAACCTTCTGAGAAGGTTGACGCTTTATCAGCGTCACCGTTCTGACAGCCAATACACAGCTCGCTATCATCGTTTTTAAAGAACATCAACGTGCTGTGTTCCGTTGATAACTTGAGTTTATTAAATGCTAAACATGTCGTCAAGTATTAACTAAACATAATTTAGTGAAGTATTAACAATACATTGATTGTTCAGTGAATTTATTTTTTTAAATCGTCAAAATCTGGCGTAGATCACATGAAGTAGAACAAAAAATATACAATTATTTTCTGTCCAAGCGCTGCTGCGGATGTTATTGTTGAATAAATATACAGAGGTGATGAATGAGTGACGAACGAGAACTGATTTACAGTGAAGTATGCAGAGTAACAGGCAGAGCGGCTATTATGTTACTGGATTCACGGCAGATGATAACGAAAGGAAATATTAAGCAATTGCTGTACTCCCATAAAGAACAAGAAATAGACAGATTTATGAATGAGGTCTATGAGGTTGCTATCGACCTGATGAGCGATAACTGATACAAAAAAGCTCTCGCGGGGAGGGCTGGGGTTATGCTGCCCTTCACCTATGCGTTCACCGCCAGGATAGCCCTGCCAACTTTTATCACTGTCATATCCTTATTATGTATTTCTACACCTACCACCTTACTCTAAAATATGTCATCAGGCTGTCAGCCAAAGAATCGATGATTTGCATCTTCATCAATAATTTTTATTGCGTCAGAAAAACTGCCTATCATTCGGCCGTCGTAGTGTCGCCATTCATTATTATCAGTAGACCAGAACAGGGACCACGAGTTGCTGTTCCTGTTGTTTGTTATTTTGGCCAGCATTTCTTCTGCACGCCCGGTACTCCAGGACAGTTGTCTAACCTCGAAAATGATTACGCTATCGTCTTCAATACGATACTGAAGGTCATGTTCATCTCGGATATGCTTTGGTGGACGACGCTTTTCCATGAAATAGTTCATACATTGTTTAATTTGTACGACTTCAGTGTCATTGAATGCCATAGTTTGTCCTTAGAACTCGTTTGATTATCAGTACTGGCTTATGATTGTTCGCACTTATCGATAAACTTAGTCGGCTTTACAATCGCTGCCACATAATGCATTTTTTCCACTTCACGTGGATCAACTGTGATTGGCGGGTGAGTATTGTTGACGCTGGTGAATTGGTAACTACCATCTCTGGTTTTATTCAGTATTTTTACCATATTCTTACCTTCAACAGTGCGCACAAAGACCTCATCGCCGGATCTGACTACTGTGTTGGGCTCAACAACCACATACTCACCTGACTGAATCCTGGGCCACATACTGTCACCCTTAACTTTGAGGGCATAAGCGTCCTTATCATCGCTGTAAATTTGAACCCATCCCTCAAGGGCCTCTATCATATCCACTGCGCCATCAATCCCTAGGAATGCTTCCCCAACTACTTTAACCATGCCATTGGGGACGAATCCAACAAACTCAATTTCATCTGGTTGTAATTCTTCATTAGAATCAAGAAACCCAGGTGGCATCCCATAGTCTCTTTCTAACCGACGAGCAGCTTTCTCTCCAAACGATGATTTACCACTCATCAGCTGAGATATATAGCTTTTTTCTTTTGATGGCAGGGTCTTATCTTTGAACCAGCCAGCAAGCTTGGTCTGTCTTATTTTTTTCATATCCATTTTTCTATTTTGATTAGTAATGACTAAACAAGCAAATACTTGACGGGCGGTTTAGCGTTTAATAAACTTCATCATTAAAAAGGATGGAGATAAAATATGGATTTAAAAAATTACATTGATTCACTTGAATGGGGGGGAGCGAAGAATTTGGCGGATAAGCTTGGTGTTTCGAAATCTTTTCTCTCCCAAATGGCGTCGGGTGCCAGTTCTATATCTCCAAAACGTTGTGTAGAAATTGAAGTTGCAACATACGGAAAAGTAACGAGAAAAGATTTGCGCCCAAGCGATTGGCATAAAATTTGGCCGGAGCTAGAAATCATTTAAGTATATAGCTGTTCTTTAACAATCGCAGAGCTGTTAGCTGCTACGGAGTCACTGATAAAGTGACGATTTACATATAAAACTACCTCACAGGATGTGAGCTACGGACTATCTATTCCAAAAGGAATTTACATTATGGAAAATGCAAATCCACGCAAATCGTTCAACCGGTTTGTGTCAAATCATCTGATGACAACCGCTCATCAGGCAATCAGAAACACCACACAGACGGTCGTTGCAAAACTACTCGGTGTTCACGATTCAACAATCCTACGCAGAACAGAAAAGTTACCGGAGATATGCGAGACATTGGCCGCAGCCGGTATCAGGGATTTTGTTTTGCCTGGCGAAAGAAAAATCAGTGAGGAGGAGTATCGGTTTCTGTGGAAGCAGATTGGTGAACTCTCTCAGATGAGAATCAAAGAAAACGCCCCGACTGTTGGAGCAGCAGAGGCGCATTAAGAAAAGCACTTAATATTTATACTGTATCAATAGCCAGTGTTGTTGAAAAGAGGGAAACATAAAGTTTCCCTTTTTTGATACAGCAATTAACGGAGTAATTATACATGAAAGTAATTATAAAACAAAGATATGGAGGTTGCTATGAATACAGCGGAAGTGTATGAATTCCCTGTTAAGCAGGAGCAACCACGAGTGGCAGACCTGGACGATGGTTACACTAAACTCGCCAACGAACTGCTGGAGTCTCTTTCATGCTGCAATCTGACAGCCAGACAGTTCCGGGTAATGTTGGCACTGATCAGAAAAACATACGGGTTCGGGAAGAAAAATGACCGGATAACAGATTCTCAGCTGTCAGAAATTACCGGCCTGTCCCGTCAGAACGTTAACAAGGCAAAGAACGAATTAATTTCAATGAATTACATCGTGAAAGATGGCAATAAGATTGGTGTCAACAAGGAGGTTTCGGTGTGGAAAAATCAACTTAGAGACACTGTCTCTAATCTGGAGACAAAAAAAGTCTCTAAGTTAGAGACAAATGATGTCTCTGGTTTGGAGACACACAAAAGAAATACTTTAAAGAAAAAAGAAAATATATATACCCCTATATCCCCTAAACCTGAAAAACCGTCCAAGCCAGAACCCTTTGATGCAAATGCACACCCGCTGCCTGACTGGTTGAGCCGTGATACCTGGGTGAGCTGGGTTACCTACCGGAAAGACCTGAAAAAACCGATCAGGACAAAACAGACACTAAACGGGCTGATATCCAGGCTGACTAAATTTTACGAGGCAGGGTATACACCTGAGAGCGTAATCGACGAATCGATATCAAACGGCTGGACTGGCTTGTTTATGCCGAAATCACCACCAACACGGTCGCGCATTGTCCGGCCTAAGCGTGTTCAGCAATTCATACCGGAGGACTTCTGATGGCAACAGCAGCACAGACTCTGGAGAGGTTTAACCGCATGAAGCCGGAGCACATCAAGCCAAAATTCACGAATGCTGCTGAGCTGATGGCGTGGCAGCGTGAGCAGGGCGCTATCGATGCGAAACGGATTGCTGACGAAAACCGTGTGGCTCGACTGCATAAAATCATGGGGCGTTCCGGTATCAGACCGTTACACCTGGAATGCACGTTTGAGAACTATCTGGCGACAACGCCGGAGCAACAGCGGGCACTCAGTAAATCACAGCAGTACGCAGCTGAGTTTGGTAAATCATTTGGCGGATTTATTTTCAGCGGTAATCCCGGCACCGGTAAAAACCATCTGGCAGCGGCCATCGGCAACCAGATAATCCGGAACGGGAAAAGCATTCTGATTGCCACTCTGCCAGACCTGATGATGCGTGTCCGTGAAACATACCAGAAGGGGGCGAAAACTACGGAGTCGCAGCTGATCAGCGACCTGTGCGAAGTGGATTTACTGGTGCTGGATGATGTCGGCGTACAGCGTAATAACCTGAACGAAGAACTGATTATTTTTCAGGTGGTAGACCGCCGGTTATCGAATAAAAAACCGGTAGGTGTGCTGACCAATCTCAATTTTGACGAACTGGCAAAAGCATTGGGTGACCGAGTTATTGACCGCCTGAGAATGGGGTCACCGACCGTTATCAATTTCACCTGGGAAAGTTTCCGCAGGCAGGTTAAGTAGTGTCATAACCCAGGACAGAAGACTTTTTGAAATGATTGGAGCGGCCAGCGGGAATCGAACCCGCATCTTCAGCTTGGAAGGCTGAGGTAATAGCCATTATACGATGACCGCAATGGTGGGTCGTGGGAGGCTCGAACTCCCGACCAATTGATTAAGAGTCAACTGCTCTCCCGGCTGAGCTAACGACCCGAAGAAATTAAAATACCCCCGTAAGAAACTAACGGCAACCGATAACCTCAGGAGGTTGAATGCAAAAACAGACATTCCTTCTCAGGAATATACAGATACTCAGAAATCTCAAGGCAGAGCTTGACAATCTCCCGCTTAACGAAGAATTCCCCCTCGAAGTAAAAATATCCGATCCGAAGCGAACCCTTCCCCAAAATGACATGTTTCATGCGCTGTGCGGCAACGTAGCAGAGCAGGGCATTGTATGGGCTGGCAATACGTGGGGATTGCAGGACTGGAAATGTATTTTCGTATCCGGACATGCAAAGGCTACCGGCCGTGACGGGACGCTTATTCCGGGACTTGAGGGAGAGATTGTACCGCTGGCAAGAGAAAGTACCGCAAACATGAGTAAGAAGCGCATGACAAGCTTAATCGAATATTCGCAGGCGTGGGCTATAGGTGAAGGTATAAAACCCCGCGCCGCGCGATACAGGTTTAATCATTACGGACATCAGGAATAGGAGCAGGACGTATGAAAGAACCGCACATACACCAACTTCTCACCAATGACGAAGCCGATAAGCTCTGCATTTACTACAGGCGTAAGGGGTATAACCCGGTGAAGTCACTGAATATCAATCCTCAGTATTTCGACGTCACCGTGTATCTGCCGGTAGTCAGATATCTGAAACCAACACCACGGGCAATGATTAACAGGATGTGGCGATGAATGACGAACAATTCAAAGTATGCGTTGACATAATCAGGGCATGTCGCGATCTGGATTCGTTCACCAATCACGAGGCTGGGCTGCGCACAGGAAACTCGACAGAGTTCATTAAGTGGTTTACCAACAAAATGCTGTATATCGGATGTTTGCGAAAGGTTGGTACAACGAGGCATAACCGCCATGTGAGTCCGTTATTTGCTATATCGCCGGATGCTGTCACCAGGCTGTATCGTTACGTTTGCGATTCACGTGGTGAGTTAGTGCCGGGTGGTGAGCAGAGTGAGAGAAAGTGAATCGAATTTTGCGGGAAGGTGGTCAGCAAGGCATACATTGAGCCGGGGTTCGGTCGGTCAGATGTTACCTGGTTCGACTCGCTAGTGCAGGGAGTCAGGAGAAGAAATGGTAAAGCCCGCCGGAGCGGGCGACTGGTGTCAGCGGACAACTAAAACTGAGGTTTTGGCATAACGGACGACTGCCGCAGCAGTGGAGCCGAGTAGATAGGTAGAAATACTCGGACGACGGGAGCCGATGATAATCAGGTCTGCACTAATAGCTTCGGCACGTTCAAGTATTTTGTCTTTTGGGCGACCAATTACGATATATCTGTCTGCTCTGTCCTCCGGCAAACTGAATTTCCTGATTATCTCGCCTAATTCTTTCTTTGTGGAATCTATCAGTCGCTTTTCCAGATCCGCGACAGACAAACCACTTTCAAAACCACCATATGGGAATGCTGGTATAACCGCAAGAAAATGGATACGGGCATCTTCAAGTTTAGCGAGGCTTTCAACATGAGGAGTAACCATATCAGTGAGTTCTTTTTCCCATACATCAATCGGAACAAGGATATTTTTGTACATAGTTCCTCCGATATTCATTATTCACTCAGATTAATAATAGACCAGATTGGCCAAAAAGTGAGCAAAAAACGTTCGGCAGTTATTAATCAATGATCTTCGGAAAAAACTCCACTTTGCACCTAAAGCATGGTGGGTTCGCGTAATTATTTATTACAGGGGAGGGTTTGATGAACTGCGCAATATGCGGCGAAGGACTGGCCGACGATGAAGTTTATGTTTGCGACCAGTGCGCCGGTGAATGTCCGCATCTGGAAGTAGTCGAGAAGATAAAAGGAGATGGTGAGAGTGGCAAAGCAACCGCGGCGAAAATGCCTGATATGCCGAGAATGGTTTCACCCGAAATTCAGTAACGAATGGTGGTGCTGTCCGGAGCATGGCGCTGAGTTGGCAATAAAGCGACGAAGCAGGGAAAGGGAAAAGGCTGAAGCCAAATTAAGAAAGGAGCAGCAGCAAAAAGAACGTGAAGCAAAAGATAAATTAAAAATCAGCAAGTTAGCAGTAAAACCCACCTCATATTTCCGGCAGCAAGCACAAACAGCGTTTAACCAATTCATCAGACTCAGAGACCGCGATGAACCATGCATCAGCTGTGGTGAACCTAATCCACCTGATTTACATGGTGGACAGTGGGACTGCGGTCATTTTCTGTCTGTAGGGTCACATCCTGAGCTGCGGTTTGAGGAGCGAAATGCCTATAAGCAATGTAAATCATGCAATGCGGGGGCCGGTAAATTCTCACACAAAAATAACACTGTAACGCAGAAATACGAGTTACGGCTGATTGAAAAATTTGGACAGGAGTTAGTTGACTGGTTACGCGGTCCGCATGAGATACCGCACTGGAAGCGGGAAGACTATATCCGTATACGCGATGAGTACCGTGCGAAAGTGAGGGAGTTAAAGCGTAAGACCTGAAATTACACCGATACCTGAACACTACGGTAATCAGGCGACACTGGTGACTGAGTTGAAAATAAACCGGTACACAGTCAGGACGTTTCACCGGGATACCTGGTGCGAAGCGTACATAATCTACATCGGTGTGCTTATGACCGAGTTCGAGATGAAAGGCATACAGGAGTGAGAACAATGAGAGAGAAACATTGGAGCAACACTACTCTTCAGGGCAACTATACGGGAAGCGTCATTTCTGTTTTATCGGAAGATATTAAACCTCATAGCCTGCAAAATAACGAGGTAATGTATGCGTGATATTCGCCAGGTGTTAGAACGGTGGGGGGCTTGGGTTGTTGATAATCAGGAATCAGTATATTGGTCACCAATTGCTGCCGGGTTTAAAGGGCTGATCCCTGAAAAAGTTAAGAGTCGTCAGCAATGTACTGA
>NZ_KV791692.1:19491-224267 GCF_001807955.1 Morganella sp. HMSC11D09 | reverse complement strand
GAATGAAGAACTACGGAGAAGTAGATATCTAGCGGGCTTTATAAAGGAAAACGGACCTCCGTAGAGGTCCGTTGACATGAATTTGGTGCCCGGACTCGGAATCGAACCAAGGACACGGGGATTTTCAATCCCCTGCTCTACCGACTGAGCTATCCGGGCAACGGGGCGCATTAAACCGTATTCCGTAGTTTGCGTCAATGCCTTTCTGTCAAAAAACCATAAAAAAAGTGTGAGTGTGCTCTTTTTATGCAGAATGCGGACGCAATTTATGCATGTGGTGAATAAATCAGCTGAGTGCGCCGTTTTTACGGCAACGGGCGATAGTCAGCACATCTTCTGCCAGCCGCCGGGCGGTGGCGATATCATCGGTACTGCGGGATATCAGCAGTTTGCTCAGGCATCCTTCCAGAATCAGTTCCAGCTGACGGGCCACCATATCGCAATCATCAATATCCAGCTCTCTGAGCAGCTCTGTGGTAAATGCAAAGGCACTTTGTTTCTGCTGGCGGGATAACTGATGGATAGGGTGATCCGCATCAGGAAAGGCGCTGCTGGCCGCAATAAACAGACATCCCGGAAAACGGTTTTCGCGGACACGTTCCGCCAGTGCCGTGTAACGGGCAAGCAGTTTATCTTCACAGGACAGCGACTCATCCAGCAGAATGCGGCGCTGCCAGATATCAATCTGATTACCGTGGTAACGCAGGCAGTCGTAGAGCAGGTCATTACGGGTCGGCCAGAAAATCCGCAGGCGTTCGGGATCAATGTCCAGGTTATCGTTGAGGGTGGCTTCAGACATCAGAAGGCCGTGGTTTTCCAGCAGACTCAGTGCCTGATTGAGGACGTCTTCACGTTGCACAGCAGGTTCTCCCTGATAAAGGCATATGATCCAGAATAACGTGAGTGCTGATGAAAGGCGAGAGACGCAGGTAAATAAAATCCGCCCCAGAGGGCGGATTTATCAGTGCAGGGAATTACAGAACGACACTGCCGATCAGGAAGCCGAAGCAGACCGACAGTGCGACACCAATGGTGCCCGGGATAAAGAACGGGTGGTTGAAGACCAGTTTGCCGATACGGGTGGTACCGGTGTCATCCATCTGAACCGCCGCGACCAGGGTCGGGTAGGTCGGCAGGATAAACAGACCGGAAACCGCAGAGAAAGAGGCAATGGCAGTCAGTGGTGTAACACCCAGCGCCAGTGCCATCGGCATCAGCGCTTTGGCGGTGGCGGCCTGTGAATAGAGCAGGGCAGAACAGAAGAAGAAAATAACCGCCAGCAGCCACGGATGCTGCGTGATTAAATCACCGGCAGTCAGTTTGATCCACTCCAGATTTGCCTGAACGAAGGTATCGCCCAGCCACGCCACACCCAGGATACAGATACAGGCGCTCATCCCGGCTTTAAAGGTACTGGAGTTCAGGATGATATCCGTCTCTACCTTGCATATCAGGGTAATAAGTGTCGCGACACTGAGCATGATAATCAGAATGGCGTTGGTGGTGGACATAATCGGTTCAGACAACAGCCCGACACTCTTACTGTTGACAACCGCAAAGACCACAACGGACAGGACACCGAGCAGGAACAGGAGAACAGACAGTTTGGCAGCTGGTTTGATGGCAGCTTTTTCACTGCGGTTCAGTTCCACCACGCCTTCAGCAAGACGTTTCTTAAAGACCGGGTCATTGGCGAGTTTGTCATCAAACAGCCAGGACACAATAAAGGACATCAGGATGATCGCGACAAAGGTGGATGGCAGCAGGATCATCAGCAGATGCAGGTAACTGACGCCCATCGGCTCCATGACCGATGACATATACACCACCGCCGCTGAAATCGGTGATGCGGTGATCCCTATCTGCGCGGCCACAACGGCGGTGGAAAGCGGACGGGAAGGTTTAATCCCCTGTTCTTTGGCAACTTCGGTGATCACCGGCAGGGTTGCCAGTGAAATATTACCGGTTCCGGCAAACAGTGTCAGAAAATAGGTGACGATCGGGGCGAGGATGGTGATATAGCGCGGATTGCGGCGCAGCAGTTTTTCAGTCTGCTGAACCAGATAATCCAGCCCGCCCGCGACCTGCATGGCAGAGATTGCAGCGATAACAGCCATTATAATGGAGATAACGTCGAACGGGATGCTGCCCGGTTTCACGCCGATGGCGGCGAGGGCAAGAACCCCCAGTCCGCCGGCAAAACCGATACCTATCCCTCCGAGGCGCGCCCCGAGATAAATGGCCAGCAGTACGATAATAAATTCGATGGCTAGCATAAGTGCTCCTGTAAAATCCCGTAGAAAAATGTTAAATTTTTGTAGTAGGGTAATAAAAAAGCACGTTACCTTGCGATGACGTGCTTTTGTGTTCTATGTATTTCTTATTATTATATTAGTCATCAAAGCGTTTTGCTTTATAGGCCGGATTCTTTAAGTTCTCAATTGAGAAAATATCATCCAGCTCAGCTTCTGTCAGAAGACCGCGCTCCAGAACCACTTCGCGCACACTCTTGCCGGTTTCCGCACAAATCTTACCGACGATATCCCCGTTATGGTGACCGATGAACGGGTTCAGGTAAGTCACGATACCGATAGAGTTGAACACATACGCTTCACAAATTTCTTTGTTGGCGGTAATACCGGAAACGCATTTCTCACCCAGGTTGCGGCAGGCGTTGCTCAGCAGAGAAATAGATTCAAACATCGCCTGGCCGATAGCCGGTTCCATCACGTTCAGCTGTAACTGACCTGCTTCGGCAGCCATGGTGACGCAGACGTCGTTACCGATGACTTTGAAACACGCCTGGTTTACCACTTCCGGAATCACCGGGTTCACTTTTGCCGGCATGATAGAAGAACCCGCCTGCATTTCCGGCAGATTGATCTCTTTGAGACCCGCACGCGGACCGGAGGAGAGCAGACGCAGGTCATTACAGATTTTGGAGAGCTTCATGGCCAGGCGTTTCAGCGCACTGTGCAGCATCACGTAAGCACCGCAGTCAGACGTTGCTTCGATCAGGTCTTCTGCCGGTACACACGGCAGGCCGGTCACTTCCGCCAGTTTTTCCACCGCCAGTTTCTGATAGCCCGGTGCGGTGTTCAGCCCGGTACCAATCGCGGTGGCACCCAGGTTCACTTCCAGCACCAGTTGTGCAGAGTGGTGCAGGTTTTTGACTTCTTCTTTCATCAGGATGGCAAAGGCGTGAAATTCCTGGCCTAATGTCATCGGAACCGCATCCTGTAACTGGGTGCGACCCATTTTCAGGATATCTTTGAATTCATTTGCTTTGGTATCAAATACGCCTTTCAGATACTCAACGGATTTAATCAGCTGGGTAATTGAATTATAGACGGCGATACGGAAGCCGGTCGGGTAAGCATCGTTGGTGGACTGGGCTTTGTTCAGGTGATCATTCGGGTTGAGGAACTCATATTCCCCTTTTTTATGGCCCATCAGTTCCAGGCCGATATTTGCCAGTACTTCGTTTGTGTTCATATTCAGTGAAGTACCGGCACCACCCTGGAAAACATCCACAGGGAACTGATCCATACATTTACCGTGGATCAGGACTTCATCGCAGGCTTTGATGATGGTATCCGCAATCGCACGCGGAATAGTGTGCAGTTCTTTATTCGCCATGGCAGCGGCTTTTTTCACCATCACCATGCCACGGATAAATTCCGGGACATCATTGATTGTACGGTCGCTGATATAGAAATTTTCGATAGCCCGCAGTGTATGGACACCATAATACACATCGTCCGGTACTTCGCGTTTACCCAGCAGGTCTTCTTCGATACGAAAATTATTTGACATGAGAACCTTCTTTGATTGAATGGTTGTCTTACTTAATAGTAAAGACAGCAATTATATTATTTTGTCCGATATTAATAGAGAGTATCACTTAGTTTATTGCATTCTCAGTGATGATATTCTGTATTTGCGTTGAATCCTTTTAGCCAGATCACTTATTAACTGAAATGTTTGCACTATTATCACTCTTATGTGCGATAAATCACAAATATCATGTGCGATTCCGGCACATGCCGCGCTTGAAAACGTCTGAAATGACCCCATCATTATGAACATCCATGACTAAAAATCGAATTTACAGCGCGTCTCTTAGAAGTAGTTCACAAAGGCTGACAAAGGGGCGGTTTTTTACATCACAGTGCACCACATAAGGAAGACGTTATGCGTTGGTTACCCCTTATCCTCATTTGTCTGCTGATCTATATTGAGGCGGTCATTTTTGTTCACGTGGCATCCGCCATCGGTGTGTTTATGACACTGGTGCTGGTGGTACTGACATCCTGTCTCGGCGTATCTCTGGTGCGCAATCAGGGAATGCGTAATCTGAGTCTGATTCAGCAGAAAATTCAGGCGGGTGAGAGCCCTGCGGCAGAGATGATCAAAAGCGTCTCTCTGGTGCTGGCCGGTATCCTGCTGGTCCTGCCGGGCTTTTTCACCGATTTCTTAGGGCTGCTGTTGCTGCTGCCGCCGGTACAGAAACTGCTGGTGTCCCGTGTGCTGCCGTTTATCCGCGTGTATCAGCCGCGGACGAACCCGTTCGCCGGTAACGCGGCAAACCGGGGGAATGTGTACGAAGGGGAATTTGAGCGCCGGGGTGACACTCCATCTCAGCGGCTCAACCAGTCACCGGCGTCACACAACGATGATAATCCGCAGGATAAACCCTGATATCTGAACAGTTTGGACAGAGACCGTGAAATTTCGTATTTTTTTCGTCTCTGCCCCCTTGAACTTGTCCGGAACTGACCCCATCTGCTCAAACATGGCAATGGTATTAGTATCCGGCCTGAACCTTTAATCCACGTTATTTGATACGGATTTTTTTACAGGAGATCTATCAATGAAAATTCGTCCTTTGCACGACCGTGTTATTGTTAAGCGTAAAGAAGTTGAAGCGAAATCAGCGGGCGGGATCGTCCTGACCGGTACAGCGGCAGGTAAATCGACCCGTGGTGAAGTGCTGGCAGTAGGTAACGGTCGCATCCTGGAAAACGGCGAAATGAAACCACTCGACGTTAAAGTCGGTGATATCGTGATTTTCAATGATGGTTACGGCGTAAAAGCTGAAAAAATTGATAATGAAGAAGTGCTGATTATGTCTGAAAGCGACATCCTGGCGATTGTCGAAGCATAATTACACCGTACTGGTTGTACTCAGATCTTCTTAAACCATAAAAGCATTCGAAGGAATAGAAATAATGGCAGCTAAAGACGTAAAATTCGGTAACGACGCCCGTGTTAAAATGCTCCGTGGTGTCAATGTTCTGGCAGACGCAGTAAAAGTCACTTTAGGTCCGAAAGGCCGTAACGTTGTGTTAGACAAATCATTCGGCGCACCGGTTATCACTAAAGATGGTGTGTCTGTTGCGCGTGAAATCGAGCTGGACGACAAGTTCGAAAACATGGGTGCACAGATGGTGAAAGAAGTTGCCTCCAAAGCGAACGACGCTGCGGGCGACGGTACCACCACTGCAACCGTACTGGCTCAGTCTATCATCACTGAAGGCCTGAAAGCCGTTGCTGCGGGCATGAACCCGATGGATCTGAAACGCGGTATCGATAAAGCCGTTGTTGCAGCCGTTGAAGAACTGAAAAAACTGTCTGCACCATGCTCTGATACCACTGCAATCGCGCAGGTAGGTACTATCTCTGCAAACTCCGATGAAACTGTCGGTAAACTGATTGCGGAAGCAATGGATAAAGTCGGTAAAGAAGGCGTTATCACTGTCGAAGAAGGCACCGGCCTGGAAGACGAACTGGATGTTGTTGAAGGTATGCAGTTCGACCGCGGTTACCTCTCCCCGTATTTCATCAACAAACCGGAAACCGGTTCTGTTGAGTTAGAAAACCCGTACATCCTGCTGGTCGACAAAAAAATCTCCAACATCCGTGAACTGCTGCCGGTTCTGGAAGGCGTTGCCAAAGCAAGCAAACCGCTGATGATCATCGCAGAAGATGTTGAAGGTGAAGCACTGGCAACACTGGTGGTTAACACCATGCGCGGTATCGTGAAAGTGGCTGCGGTGAAAGCACCGGGCTTCGGCGACCGTCGTAAAGCGATGCTGCAGGATATCGCAACCCTGACCAACGGTACTGTTATCTCTGAAGAGATCGGTATGGAGCTGGAAAAAGCAACTCTGGAAGACCTGGGTCAGGCAAAACGTATCGTTATCAACAAAGATACCACTACTATCATTGATGGTGTGGGTGACGAAGAGACTATCGCAGCACGCGTTGGTCAGATCCGTCAGCAGATCGAAGATTCAACCTCAGATTACGACCGTGAAAAACTGCAGGAGCGCGTAGCGAAACTGGCAGGCGGTGTTGCTGTTATCAAAGTCGGTGCGGCAACTGAAGTTGAAATGAAAGAAAAACGCGCCCGTGTTGACGATGCTCTGCACGCAACCCGCGCAGCCGTTGAAGAAGGTGTGGTTGCCGGCGGCGGTACTGCATTAGTCCGCGTTGCGGCTGCTCTGACTGCCCTGACCGGTGATAACGAAGATCAGAACGTGGGTATCCGTGTTGCGCTGCGCGCAATGGAAGCACCTATGCGTCAGATCGTTGAAAACGCAGGTGAAGAACCATCTGTTGTTGTTAACACCGTGAAAGGCGGTAAAGGTAACTATGGTTACAACGCAGCCACCGAAGAATACGGCGACATGATCGCAATGGGTATCCTGGATCCGACTAAAGTAACCCGTTCTGCTCTGCAGTTCGCCGGTTCTATCGCGGGTCTGATGATCACCACTGAAGCGATGATCACTGAACTGCCTAAAGACGACAAAATGGATTTAGGTGCAGCCGGTGGTATGGGCGGCATGGGCGGTATGGGCGGCATGATGTAATCATGTAGTCTGACTGCAATTGTTTGCTGAAAAAGCCCGTAACCTGATTGGTTACGGGCTTTTTTTTGTGTGTCCGGTTTGTATTTTATAATATCCCACTGTTTATCATCATTATGAGGTATTATTGAGAGATACCGCTGCTGAAATGGGGGAGTGCCGGATATGCTGGATTTTCTGAAGAATTACGACAACTTAACCGTCAGTGAGAAGAAAGTATTAAAATATCTTACGGAAAATATTGCCGATATCCCCTGGTTAAATATTAATGAATTAGTCGCCAAAACGTTTGTGTCCAAAACGGTGATTATCAATTTATCCCAGAAATTAGGTTTCAGCGGGTTTAAAGAACTTAAATTTCAGATTAACAATCATATCCTCTCACAAAATAAAGCAGAGAAAAAAGCACCTGCATCCTATAAAAAACAGCTCGAGAATAATATTCATAAGACCTTCACACTGATTAATGAAGATCAGATCCGCGATTGTGCAAAAACATTGCGCGGTTCACGGAATATCTTTCTGGTGGCACGGGGAACCAGCAAGGCAGTCGGTTACTATCTGGAGCATTTATTATTTTCGCTGGGACTGCACTGCTTTTTTATTAATGATTATAACCTTTCTGACTCCTTTACCCGCCTTGTCAGCAAAGATGACACTGTGATTTTTATCTCCCTCTCCGGCGGAACCAAAAAGATCATTGAAACCGCAAAAATCGTTCAGCTGAAAGATGCCCATATCATCAGTATGACCGCCTTCCACACGAATGAACTGACCACATACGCAAATAACACACTCTTTTGCTTCTCTGACAGTTATGACACCAAACGGGATGACTCAAAGTCCAGAACAGGATTTTTTATCCTGGTGGATTTATTAATTAATGAGCTGGAAAGTTTGCTGTAAATAAATGAACTCATTATTTAGCTTAAGTTGAATTGAATGCTTTTTGTTCAATAATTCCTGCTTTTTTTAAAATAATCGTTTATTCAGAAAATCATTAACAGAATGCCTTAAAAATTATTATCATCCTGATTTTTAAATCATTATCGCCTTAGAATGACCCGGGTCATAATTTAAGACCTGAGATAATATTTAAAACCGTACCATCATTTCATTTCAAAAACGCAGTGCTAGTATTCCGGGTAATATCAATATTCTTCGTCGCAGGGAAAATAATATGGCTAAAAGAAAATTCGGAGAGTCGATCCAGCGCTTTGGCCGGACACTGCTCCTGCCAATCGGGGTTTTGGCTCCGATAGGTATGATTCTGGGGATCAGTGGTGCATTAGTGCAGACCTACATGATCGCCCGGTTCCCTTTCCTCGGAAATGAAACGGTTAACGCACTGCTTGTCAGTATCCGCTCTATTGCGGGCGTTATTTTTGACAATATTCCGCTGCTCTTTGCCATGGGGGTTGCCTACGGGATGAGCCAGCGTGATAAGGGGATCGCGGTCTTCGCCTCCGTGGTGGGGTATTTGTCGCTGATTATCACCATGAATATCTGGCTGGTACTCACCGGCAAACTGGCTGATCCGGCCATTATGGGACAGGTGGGGCAAATTAAGGTTCTGGGGATCCAAACCTTAAATATCAGTGCCGCCGGGGGGATCATTACCGGTCTGATTGCCGCCTGGGCAACGGACAAGTTTTACAACCTTGAACTGCCGACTGCCTTCGCTTTCTTCTCCGGTAAAAAATCCGTTTCCATCATCATGGTCGGCCTGATGATTATGGTCGGCGCGACATTACCGTTTATCTGGGAAGTGCTGGTTCAGGGGCTGATGAAGCTCTCTGCTGTCTTCCTCAGCCCTGTCGGTCCGTTCTTTACGGCGGGTGGTGAGCGTCTGTTTATTCCGTTCGGTCTGCACCACGTCTGGAACGTGCTGTTCAGATTTACCGAAGCCGGCGGTACTTATGTCATCGACGGGCAAACCTATGTCGGTGTTGTTCCGGCGCTGACAGAAGTATTGTTCAAACAGGGACCGGGAACCGAATACTGGGCGATGATGCCAAGCCTGACGCGCTTTATGGCGCAGCAGCAAATGCTGGTGACGCTGTTCCTGTTCCCGGCAATCGCGTTAGCTATCTATAAAACATCGAAGAAAGAGAACCGCGCGGAAGTGAAATCCATGCTGGTGACGATGGTACTGACCGCCATGCTCGGTAACGTCACGGAACCGCTTGAATTTACCTTCGTGTTTATCGCACCGCTGCTGTATTTAATTTATGCCATCATCGTGGGTATTGGTGCGGTATTGCTGTCATTCGCCGGTGTCGCGATTGGTTATATCCGCGGAACCATCTTCGATTTCACGATTTTCGGCCTGCTGTACGAACGTACTAACTGGATATTCCTGGTGCTTATCGGTACCGGTCTGGCGGTGGTGACGTTCTTTATCTTCCGCTGGGCTATCCTCCGGTTTGATATTAAAACGCCGGGCCGTGAAGAATCCAGCAATCTGAAAAACACGTTAATTAAAGAAAAACGTTATGGTGAAATCGCGGAAATTCTTATCGAGGCGTTAGGCGGAAAACAAAATATCCGTAACGTTGATAACTGTATTACCCGTATGCGTATCGATATCGCAGAAGTGAATAAGATTGATAAAGAGTTAATGTCGGAATCAGGATGTACTGCATTCTTCTTTCCATCGGCAAACCACGTCCATGTTGTTTACGGACCGAAGGTTGAATTTGTCCGCAACGCTGTTGATGAAGCAATGAAGAAATAAAAGGATATATGATGAGAGCTTTATATGATTCTAAAAGTAAAACCATCGATGACCGCGGCATAAAAGCGCTGCTGTCAGATGAGGCCAAATACAATACCTGGCTGATGTTTGAATCAGTGCTAGCTCAGGCACAGGCAGAACTGGGGTTTATTCCCCGGTCTGCTGCCGGTGAAATTAAAGAAAAGGCGGTTATTGAGAATATCGATTTCGAAGAGATGAGCCGTATCTATCAGAAAATCGGTCATGGCTTCGTACCATTTTTAAAAGTATTAGTGAATGCCTGCTCGGAAGAGAGTGGTAAATATATCCATTACGGTATTACCACCCAGAATATTCAGCAGAGTTCACAGCTGTATATGATGAAGACAGTGCATAATAAATTTATGCTGCTGTTAAGCGAGATCCTGGAAAATTTATCGCGTCTTGCAGAAAAAACCAAACACATGGTGATGCCGGGCAGGACACACGGCCGTCATGCCATTCCTATCACTTACGGCTACAAAGTGGCGGTGTGGATCAGCGATTTTATTGATTGCAGCCAGCGCATGAAAGAGTGTGAAAAACGCGTATTCACTATCATGATGGGCGGTGCGGTCGGGGCATTTAACACCATGCCGGGTATCGGTCTGGAAGTCCAGAAACGAGTTGCTGAACTGACAGGCATGCATGCGATGGAAGTGCCGTCCCGCAACCTGAGCACCCATAAACTGGAGTATATGGCGAACCTGGCGCTGATGGCGAATATCTGCCACAAAATCGGTGAGGAAGTTTACAGCACCACGCTGGAAGAGATCGCGGAAGTTTCCGAAGGCTTTACCAGGGGTACTGTGGGCAGCAGCACTATGCCGCACAAAATTAACCCGAAACTGGCCAAAGGCATTATTGCGAACTCCCAGAAACTGTACTCACTGCCGGGTGTCGGCATGTACTCCGCTGTCAGACCGTATGAGGGTGACAGCAGCTCTTATATGTTATTCGACGGACTGATCGAGGAAGCACTCGAACTGACCACCGAAGTGCTGCTGAGAACAGAAGAGCTCACCAGAACCATCGTGCCTCATGAAGAGAGAATGCTGCACAACGTCATGAGAAACAAAGGGCTGGACAACACCGAATACGTCATGATGAAAATGGCGGAAAAGCTGGGTAAAGATAAAGCGCACTCATTACTGTATGAGGAAGCGATTAAAACCGCTGCGGATGGTGAGGATTTCTACACAAATCTGACGAAAAACGACACCATTACCGCTGCTTTCAGCAATGAAGAAATCAAAGCAATGTTAGATCCGCGCGCGTATATTGGTCTGTCTGTCGAAATCGCCGAAAAAGAAGCGAAACGCGGTTCAGATGCCGCTCAGAAAATTAAAAAAGACTATCAGTAAATTACCGGGCTGACACAGGAAAAACCAAACCGGTACTTTGAGGAAACTCAGGTGCCGGTTTTTTTATGCATAATTTGCGGCTGATTGCGATCAGCGGGTGGTTTTCAGCGATTAGTTTTTGAAGTCGCTGCCACAAAGTGGTTAAATTAGCTGTATAAATTTTTTCCAACCGTGAATGAGGAAAACTATGCGGATTAAAATGTTACCCGGTGCGCTGGCACTGTTATTACTGGCAGGCTGTACGACCACGAACGAACTGAGCTCCGCCGGATCACAGGTCCGCTTTTCCGAAGAGCAGCCACCGGCAGAATGTCAGAAATTAGGTGAGGTTACCGGTGTACAGAGCAACTGGATGACCGGTGTCGGTAACGAAAGCAGCTCCATGCGCGGTGCGGCAAATGACCTGCGTAACAAAGCCGCTGCAATGGGCGGTAACGTGATTTATGGTCTCGGCAGCCCGGCAGAGTCAGCGATTGTGTCCAGCCTGATCCCGGTGGATAGCAAGCTGACGGGTCAGGTATTTAAGTGCCCATAATTTAACGAATTCGCGTCATCCTTCAACCTGCAGCGGTGTTGGCTTCGTTCGGCCACGCGGGTCACATACTGGTGTATGCTCCCCGGATGTCCTCACTTTGCCGCCTTGCTGCAGATTGAATGATTTAGCGAAATTGTCTGAGTCAGATACAAAAAAACCACCGTCAATATAAACGGTGGTTTTTTTATTCAGATGTGAAAAGCGCGGGCGGCGGGTAAAGAAAACAGAAAGCATGCGGGCCATGGATGACGCGCCTGAGCGTATACGCGTCATCCTTTCGCCCATAGCCGCGTTGGCCGCACTCAGTGTCCCGGGTCACATACTGGTGTATGCTCCCCGTGCCCCTTCACTTGCCGCCTTACTCTGAACGAAATGATTTAGCGTATAACAGGGATGTGTTTACCGCGTCTTTCTGTTTTTGCCTGTTACCGGTGCAGATACCGTAATCACAGTCTTAAAGTATTCACAGCGACTTTCTGCTTTTACCGGTTATCAGCATGGCACCGTAATCACGGTTTGTTGTATCTGTATTTACGAAAACGCACGGAATCTCAGCCAATCTTCACTGCCGCAGTCGCAATAAATGTCGGCAGATAATTATCGATAACAAAACGCGGGTTCGGTTGCCAGTCCTCATAAAAATCTGTCAGATGAAAACCGGCTTTCAGCTGTCCGCCGATCAAATCAGTCAGGGAATGGCCAAACACAAAAGCTTCCTGCCGTGCCTGCTTCTCTGCCAGTTGCTCCGGTGTTAATGCTGTCAGTTCAGAAAACGGCATTTTATATGCTGGTTTTATAATGCCTTCTTCGCGGTATTTCGCATCACGATCGCCGACAAAGACCACTGAATTAAAGAAACTGGCCAATAGTGTGCCGCCGGTTTTCAGTACGCGGTGGCATTCACGCCATACCGGATTCACATCCGGGATATACAGATTGGAAATCGGATGGAACACGCAGTCAAAAGTACCATCCGCAAATGCGCTGAGATCCCGCATATCGCCCTGTACCGCCTGCAGTGTCAGCCCGTCGCGCTGAGCAACCTGACGATCGAGCTCAAGTTGCTTATCTGATAAATCAAACACCGTCACATCCGCACCGGCGGCAGCCAGTACCGGGGCCTGCTGACCACCGGCAGAGGCCAGACAGAGAATACGTTTGCCTTTCACATCTCCCAGCCAGTCTTTCGGCAGCGGCTGCGGGGTGAGATGCACATCCCAGTTTCCTTGTTTGGCAGCCGCAATCAGCTCTGCGCTGACCGGTGTTGACCACGCCTGTTGTTGTTCCGCCTGTTTATCCCACGCGGCCTGGTTTGAGGTTAAAAAATCCGTCATAATTTTGTACTCCATAATACATAATGTACGCAATTTAACCTGTCTGAAGTTACCTGTAAAATACTATTTCTTCAGATGACCGTGTTTACGTGGTAATACTCAGCTCTGACGCAGACGGAGATCGATCGGTGTTTTACTCGGCTCACCACCGATTTCCCGGGTCAGACGTGGCACCAGATACCCGGAAATACGCGGCAGAAGATCATGCATGATGCGGCGTGCTTCATCATCACTGATCAGAAAATGTCCCGCACCCTGTACTTTATCCAGCACATGCAGGTAATAAGGCAGAATACCGGCGTCAAACAGCGCATTACTGAGCTGTGCCAGCACCTCTGCATTGTCATTCACATCACGCAGAAGAACGCTCTGATTGAGCAGGGTAACGCGGCTTTCACGCAGCTGATTCATTTTTTCTTTCAATGTATCGTCGATTTCATTCGCGTGATTGATATGTGTGACTAAAATTATCTGTAGCCGTGAATCGCGGAAACGCGCGGTCAGTCCCGGCGTAATGCGTTCAGGGATCACGACAGGCAGACGGCTGTGAATGCGCAGCCGCTGAATATGGGGAATCGCTTCCAGTTGCGTCAGCAGCCAGTCCAGTTCATGGTCTTTTGCCATCAGCGGATCACCGCCGGAGAAAATGATTTCATTGAGTTCAGGATGGTTAGCGATATAATCGAGCGCCTGCTGCCAGTTATGTCTGGTGCCTTTATTGTCCTCATACGGGAAGTGACGGCGGAAACAGTAGCGGCAGTTGACCGCGCACCCGCCTTTCACTAACAGCAATGCCCGGTTGTGATATTTATGCAGTAGTCCCGGAACAACACTATGTTGTTCATCCAGCGGATCGTCAGAGAACCCCGGGGTCAGGTCAAATTCAGCCCTGTGTGTCATGGTCTGAAGTAATAACGGATCGCGCGGATTGCCTTTTTCCATTTTGGCGATAAAAGGACGGGGAACACGCAGAGCAAACAACCGGCGGGCATCAGTACCGGCACGCCAGTTTTCGTCCTGTTCCAGACCTAATATTGCCAGCAGTTCTGTTGGGTTGGTGACAGAATCAGTGAGTTGATGCAGCCAGACTTCTCGGGCGGGTTGTTTTTGGGTTACAATATCGACCATTTTTTTGGCTATGCCATTTATTTAAAATTAGAGGATTTCCATGGCTACTTATAGTACCAACGAATTTCGCCAAGGTCTTAAAATTATGTTAGACGGCGAACCTTGCGTGGTTGTTGAAAGTGAGTTTGTTAAACCGGGTAAAGGTCAGGCATTCGCCCGTGTGCGTCTGCGTAAACTGATCTCCAACAAACTGCTGGAGAAAACCTTCAAATCAACAGACTCTGCGGAAGGCGCTGATGTCATGGATCTGAACCTGACTTACCTGTACAACGACGGTGAGTTCTGGCACTTCATGAACAACGAAACTTTCGAGCAGCTGGCTGCGGATGAGAAAGCTATCGGTGATAATGCCAAATGGCTGATCGACCAGGCTGAATGTATCGTTACCCTGTGGGACGGCCGTCCTATCGCGGTTACCCCGCCAAACTTTGTTGAGCTGGAAATCACGGAAACCGATCCGGGCCTGAAAGGTGATACTGCCGGTACCGGCGGTAAACCAGCGACCCTGAGCACTGGTGCAGTGGTTAAAGTACCTCTGTTCGTGCAGATTGGTGAAGTGATCAAAGTTGACACCCGTTCAGGTGAATACGTTTCCCGCGTGAAATAAGATTACGTGATGAATTACAAAACCGCCGCTGAATCAGCGGCGGTTTTTTTATATTCAGTAATATTCATAACGGTAACGCTGAATGGTTTGTAAGACCGGCTCCGGATTGTCATCCGCAGAATAGCCGTAATAATCGGCGATATAATTTTTTTGCAGCAGACAGTTACCGTGATGATCCCATTGTTCACAACGTTCGGTGAGTACATTCAGCAGTTCGCTGCCGCTGTAAATAGAGATCAAAGTGACTGATGGCCACGGCTGAGCAGTGTAAGTAAAGCGGGTCTCTGAGGAACCGGAGCCACGGGAAACGTGTGACAGGCGGCCTTGTGAATCATAGCGGTAAAAGAGACTTTCTGATTTTTCTCCGTCCGTTTTCACCTCATCCATACTGTGGAGCCGGCTGTTTTCCCAATTGATACGGGCAGTAACGGCATCCTCCTGTTCATCGTCACCGGTATTTTTATTCAGTAAGGTATAGCCGGCAATCTGTCCTTTATCATTTATCGTCCGGGTGATGTCTGTTTGTGAATTAATGTGTTTACCGTGAAATTTGTATTCTGCTGTGCCGGTCAGGTGAAGCGGATTATCCGTATCTGTTTTGTACTGTTCTTTCCGGTAAACGTCCGGGCTTATCAGATAGTACATCTGCTGCTCATACTGCGTCACGGCACCGCACGGTGACAATGTAATGGTGGTTTCGCTGCTGCCGTAAGATTTTTGTTTGTTATTGCGTGTGGTAACAACGGATTTGACCGGCCCGTTCAGATACAGGCCGGTGATAATATAGGTATTTTCCCGGTTCAGCTGACGCTGTGCGTCCGTACAACTGCTGTCGTCTGCCATTGCTGCGGACAGCGGCAGGCAGAGCGCCAGCAGGGTAACTGTTTTTCTCATCCTTAAATTCTCTCTCTGTATCAGCGGATGAGGTTACTGTATCACCGATAGCAGAGATTATTTTTATTATTAATCCCGCCGTCGGATGATGTCACACCGGAACAGCCGAGAATGGTATCGAATAATTCATGATGGAAAAATGTCCGCGTCCGGCTGTTTTCTTTCAGGTTATCAAACAGGGACGGGTTATTTTTTATGTAGTTATCTGACATCCAGACAATAAACGGCACACGGAACTGCTCCGGCGGGGCAATATGCCGTGGCGTACCGTGCAGGCGCATCCCGTTATTTTCGCCCAGGGATTCCCCGTGGTCGGAGGTATAAAAGACAATCGCATTTTTGTCTTTTAATTTTTCTGTCAGATCATGCAGAAAATGATCGGTGTATAAGATCGAATTATCATAAGCATTGATCTCTTCCTGTATGCTGCATTTGGTTCCTTCCTCTGTGCATTCCGGCATATATTTGCGGAATTCAGGCGGATAACGCTTGGAATAAAGATGATGTGAGCCTTTGGTATGTAAAATAATCAGGTTCTGCCCCTGTTTTTTACGGGCGAGCATATCATCAACTTCATCCATCAGTAATTCATCACGGATAGCTTTGCCCGGCGTTCTGTTCTGAGCGGTGATCATCTCACGGATCAGATAATTATCCAGGTCGAGCCGGTTATAGAACCAGACTTCACTTTGCATGGAAAACAGCTCGGAATAAAAGCCGTTCTGTTTCATCACAGAGAAAACATTATTTTCGGTAACTGTCCGCTGTTCGTTATCTTTTACGCCGCCTTCACGCACAAACATGCAGCGCAGCGATAATTTGGTGGAGGTATCACAGGACTGACCTTTAAAGGCGATAACGTTTTTATCGGCAGATAATAATGGCGTTGTTTCCCGTTCATAACCGAGTAATTGCATATGATCCCAGCGGGCGGTTTCGCCTATCACGAAAACCACATATAAATCGTCATTCTGCGGCGCCGGAGTGTAAGTAAATTCATCGGCCGGGTCGAATAAATCAATTTCATTAAAGGTATCGTCATATTTGACCACCGCATACTGTACCAGCGGCACAATCCAGTTGGTCGGTAAATAGGAGTAACTCAGCTCTCCGCCATAACTCGACACATCAATACTGCCGTTCATTTCAATTTTTTTCTGATTGGCATCCGCCAGTTTTAAATAACCGAAAATCAGAACCGGAATAACAATAAATGTAAACAGAGCGAGTGCCCGGCGGCGTGATGCCGTTTGTATGCTTGTTTTTTTTGCCGACCAGATCAGAAATAAAGCCGGAATGGAAAGCAGTGAGAACCAGAGATAAAAATGCCCGCCGACCGCTTCCTGTGACAGTTCAACACTGTCCGTGGCCAGCGTGGAGACTAAAATACCATAACCGATAATCACGTCATAAAACATCACGTAGTAACTGACAGCGATACTGACCAGAATAATAAAGCTGCTCAAAATCTTAAAACTCAGTAATCCGGTTTGGGCAATGAGCCGGAACAAGAAGAAGCTGAACAGAACATTGGCAAAAATTTCAGCAATCAGATAAAGGGAACCATAGTCTCCGGCCAGTAATAACTGGTTCTGAGCACGGGAAAAATACACGGTGTAGTTGAGAAAAAAGCCCAGAAACAGGGCAAGAACAGCAGAAACAACAAATTCATTTCTTAGTGTGTTTAATAACGGACGTATTGGCATCGGGTACATCACTTCATCGCTAAAGAGAGTTAGAGAAACGATCGGTTACTTGGTTCAATATTTATTCATTAATCATCTGCATCATAACTGATGACAGCAGACCGCATGACATTTTTGTCGTCATTAGTGTCGAACCGACAGTTATCCGCCCCTGAAAATTACGACAATATACTGATAAATATCCATTTTTACACATGGCATGAAAAATGCTTAGCAAGGGTATCAAACTATATGACTCGTCTGATTTTTCTGGAGGGTGGGGCGAATGAATCGCTTTGTTATTGCCGACCCGCATCTTTGTATCGGATGTAATACCTGTATGGCGGCCTGTTCTGAGACGCATAAACAGCAGGGATTACAAACACATCCGAGATTGAATGTGGTGAAAATCGGGGAACTGACCGCGCCGATGCTTTGTCGTCAGTGTGATGATGCTCCGTGTGCCCGTGTGTGTCCGGTGAATGCCATTACACACGAAAATGACATGATCGTGCTGAATGAAAGCCTGTGTATCGGCTGTAAACTGTGCGGTCTGGTCTGTCCGTTCGGGGCTATCACCCCGTCAGGCAGTAAACCTGTCGATATGCCGGATTTCTTTGAGCAGTATGTGCCGAAAGAGATGCTGCTGGATGTGCCGGACAGTCTGCCGACCATGAACCCGTTCCTGGCATGGAATGCCGGTATCCGTAATATCGCGGTGAAATGCGATTTGTGTGATTTCAGTGAAGAAGGACCGGCGTGTGTGAAAGTGTGCCCGACCGATGCCCTCCATCTCGTTGAAGAGAATCAGCTGGAAAACGAAAGTGCGAAACGTCGTACCGCGTCTGTCGATGCGATGCCGCCGGAGTTCGACATTTTCGTCTCAGGACAGGAGAGCAGAAAATGACATCTCTTGAATTACTCTTATGGTCCGTTGCCCTGTATACCGCCGGCGGTTTTATTTCGCTGCTGTTTAAACAGCAGGAAAAAATGGCAGTGTATGTTGCCGGGATCACGGCGATTGCCGGCGGGATCCTCGGTTTATTCAGCGCCGTTCCGGTGCTGATGAGCGGCGAAACACTGACGTTCTTCGCTCAGGGTCCTTTCCCGTTCGCCCATTTTGTCGTCCGTCTCGACAGCCTCGCCGCCTTTATGGTGATGGTGATTTCGCTGCTGGTGACCGTCAGCGCTCTGTATTCCCTGAACTATGTGCAGGAATATCTGGGACGCGGCGCGTGGAGCATGGGTTTCTTCCTGAACCTGTTTATCGCCTCTATGGTTGCCCTGGTGGTGATGGACAACGCCTTTTGGTTCATCATTCTGTTTGAAATGATGTCGCTGGCCTCCTGGTTCCTGGTGATCGCGGATCAGGATGACAAATCCATCCGCGCCGGTCTGCTCTACTTCTTTATTGCCCACGCCGGTTCTGTGCTGATTATGATCGCTTTCTTCCTGATGTGGCGCGAAAGCGGCAGTCTGGATTTCGATTCCTTCCGTCAGCTCTCACTGTCTCCGGCGATGGCCTCTGTGGTCTTCCTGCTGGGTTTCTTCGGCTTCGGTGCCAAAGCGGGTATGTTACCGCTGCACAGCTGGCTGCCGCAGGCTCACCCGGCTGCACCGTCTCACGCCTCCGCACTGATGTCCGGTGTGATGGTGAAAATCGGTATCTTCGGGATCATTAAAGTCGGTATCGACCTGCTGGGTGCAACCCAGGGCTGGTGGGGTATCGTGGTACTGGGCTTCGGCGCGGTCTCTTCCGTTCTCGGCGTTATGTATGCGCTGGCGGAGCACGATATCAAACGTCTGCTGGCGTGGCACACCGTGGAAAACATCGGGATTATCCTGATGGGTGTCGGTGTGGCAATGGTCGGCATGGCGAATGATATGCCGGTGCTGGCGACGATTGGCCTGCTCGGCGCGATTTATCACCTGCTCAACCATGCGGTGTTTAAAGGTCTTCTGTTCCTCGGTGCCGGTGCGGTGATTTACCGTATCCACACCCGTGATATGGAAAAAATGGGCGGCCTCGCCAAACTGATGCCGCTGACTGCAACCGCGTTCTTAATCGGTTGTATGGCGATTTCCGCGTTACCGCCGCTCAACGGCTTTGTCAGTGAGTGGTACACCTATCAGTCACTGTTCTCAATGAGCCATGACGGCACATTCATCATGAAAATCAGTGGTCCGATTGCAATTGTGATGCTGGCGATTACCGGTGCACTGGCGGCGATGTGTTTCGTGAAAGTGTACGGTGTCAGCTTCTGCGGCGGTCCGCGCAGTGAAGCCGCCACTCATGCCCGCGAAGTGCCGTGGACAATGACTGCCGCAATGCTGATTCTGGCCGTGGTGTGTGTGCTGCTGGGTGTCGGTGCAAGTGTGATTGCACCGGTTCTGGCGAAAGTAGCGATGACCCTGACCGCAGGCACTGATGTGACAGTGGCACAGGGCGCGATGCTGGTACCGGATTCCGCTGCTCAGGCCATGATTTCACCGGCCATGACATTCCTGTTACTGCTGGCACTGCCGCTGATCCCGTTCATCATCTATCTGGTCTTCAAAGGCAAACAGATGAACTTCCGCCGCAAAGGCGACGCCTGGGCGTGTGGTTATGCCTGGGAACGCGATATGTCCGTATCTGCCGGTGGCTTTACCCAGCCGCTGCGCTCAATGTTTGCGCCGCTGTACCGCATGCGCAAACAGCTTGATCCGTCAGCCCGTCTGGCTCACGCCTTAGACGTGACCAAAGCCGGGGCCGGAAAAGTCGAGCCATTCTGGGATGAACGCATTATTTATCCGCTGGTGCGCGGGATTAACCGTTTCGCCAAACGCATTCAGTGCCTTCAGGGCGGGGATTTCAGACTTTACTGTCTGTATGTCGTGGCCGCGCTGGTCGTTCTGCTTGTTGTGATTGCGGCGTAAGGAGAGAAACCATGTCGATTCAGGATACACCTACATTGATGACGGGGCTCTTCGCAGTGGTTCAGGCGATTTTCCTGCTGCTGCTGACGCCGCTGTTTACCGGCATCTCCCGTCAGATCCGCGCAAAAATGCACTCCCGTCAGGGGCCGGGCATTATGCAGGATTACCGTGACATTACCAAACTGCTGAAACGCCAGTCCGTGGCACCGCGTGATTCCGGGGTTATTTTCCGGGTGATGCCGTATGTGCTGCTCAGCAGCATGCTGCTGCTGGCGATGGCGCTGCCGGTTGTTACCACAACGTCACTGTTCAGCGGGGCAGGCGACCTCATCATCATTTTATATATTTTCGCGCTGTTCCGCTTTTTCTTCTCCCTGTCCGGTCTGGATACCGGCAGCCCGTTCGCCGGTATCGGTGCCAGCCGTGAGCTGACCCTCGGCGTGCTGGTGGAGCCGATTCTGTTCCTCGGCCTGCTGGTGGTTGCGCTGATTGCCGGTTCGACCAATATCGGCAGCATCAGTGCCGTAATGAGTCAGGGCTGGGTATCACCGACCGCCACTTTCCTGGCCATGCTGGCCTGTGGTTTCGCGACCTTTATCGAAATGGGCAAAATCCCGTTCGACGTCGCGGAAGCCGAGCAGGAACTGCAGGAAGGGCCGCTGACTGAGTACTCCGGTTCCGGTCTGGCGCTGGTGAAGTGGGGGATCGGTCTGAAACAGGTGGTTGTGGCAGTCCTGTTTCTCTCGATTTTCTTCCCGTTCGGCAGTGCATCCGTTCTGACCGCAGGCAGTCTGCTGCTGGCGCTGGGACTGATGCTGGTAAAACTGCTGGTGATTTTCGTTCTGGCATCGCTGGTCGAAAACAGTCTGGCCCGTGGTCGTTTTCTGCTGACGCATCATGTGACCTGGTTAGGATTCGGCGTGGCTGCGCTCGGATTCGTGTTCTATCTCACCGGTCTGTAAGGAGCGATAAAGCATGTTAGAAAATATTGCACTGGCGACCCTGCTGATTCCGTTTGCCGGGGCGTTGCTGGTCAGTGTCCTGCCGACGCGCATGGCCCCGTGGCTGAGTACCTTAGTCGCGCTGCTGGCCTCTCTCGGTACGGCGGCACTGGGCTGGCTGTATCTCGACGGCGGTAAGACCGCCACCACACTGGAACTGGTTCAGGCCGGTAATATCGCGCTGTTCGGCTTTACCGTTGACGGCGTGAGCACTCTGATTGCGTTTGCGGTGGTGTTCCTCGGCTTCCTGATTTGTCTGTACTCCACCGGCTACCTGACTGAAGGTAACCGCGAGCACGCACACGGGCCGACCCGCCGCTATTATGCTTTCCTGCTGATCTTTATCGGTGCGATGGCGGGCGTGGTGCTGTCATCCACGATTCTGGGACAGTTACTGTTCTTTGAAATCACCGGTGGCTGTTCATGGGCGCTGATTGGTTACTACCAGACAGAAAAAGCCCAGCGTTCCGCAATGAAAGCGCTGCTGATCACACACGTGGGTTCCCTCGGCCTGTTTATGGCGGCGGCAACCCTGTTTATCAGTACCGGTACGTTTGCCCTGAGCGCGATTAACCAGCTGAATGAGGCACAAAGCCTGATCGTCTTCGGCGGGATCCTGTTTGCGGCATGGGGTAAATCAGCCCAGCTGCCGTTACAGGCCTGGCTGCCGGACGCGATGGAAGCGCCGACACCGGTGAGTGCGTATCTGCACGCCGCGTCTATGGTGAAAGTGGGCGTTTATATCTTTGCCCGCAGCATCATGTCCTCTGACCATGTGCCGGAAATCATCGGCTGGGTCGGCGTGGTGATGGCCGTTATCACGCTGGTGTATGGTTTTATGATGTATCTGCCGCAGAAAGATATGAAACGTCTGCTGGCCTGGTCAACCATTACCCAGCTGGCGTATATCTTCCTCGCGTTATCGCTGTCCATCTTCGGATCCAAAGAAGCCTTTGACGGCGGTATCGCGTACATCTTTAACCACGCGTTTGCCAAGAGTCTGTTCTTCCTGGTGGCCGGTGCGCTCAGCTACAGTTGCGGGACCCGTATGCTGCCGCGTCTGCGTGGTCTGTCAAAACGCTATCCGCTGCTGGGTGTCGGTTTCTGTGTGGCTGCGCTGGCGATTGCCGGGGTGCCGCCGCTTAACGGCTTCTTCAGTAAATTCCCGATTTTCGCGGCCGGTTTCGCGTTATCTGAACAGTTCTGGATCTTCGCGCCAATCATGGTGCTGGTGCTGATTGAATCTGTTGCCAGCTTTGCCTGGCTGCTCTACTGGTTCGGCAAAGTTGTGCCGGGCGAGCCGAGCGAAGACGTGGCAAACGGAACTCCGGTTCCGGCAGCAATGCAGTGGGTTATCGGCCTGCTGATTGTGATGTCGTTCTGTTCAAGTGTTATCGCCGTCATCTGGCTCGGTTAAGGGAGAGAAAGTATGACTGGTTCCATTATTGTGAACAATCTGGCGGGGCTGATGATGATCACCTCGCTGCTGGTCATCGGGGCGAAGCGCCCGGTGGCTTCCTGCTGGTTCTATGCACTTCAGTCTCTGGTGCTGGTGGCGATTTTCGCCACGTTGTCACAGACACTGGATGCACCGCAGCTGGGCATGTGGGCGATCACCGCCTTCGCGACCAAAGTGGTGCTGGTGCCGCTGATTATGGGCTATGCCTTCCGCAAACTGTCTGATCCGACCGCCAACGGCGGCGTGATAAGCCCGGCCTGGCTGATGCTGGCTGCGGCGGTGATTGTGGTGCTGTGCTGGTTTGTGGTCGAACCGGTGAAACTGCCGATGGTGGCGGATCTGAAACCGGCACTGGCGGTTTCCCTGGGTCACTTTATGCTGGGCTTACTCTGCATCGTGACACAGCGCAACATCCTGAAACAGGCATTCGGTTATTGCCTGATGGAAAACGGATCGCACCTGACACTGGCTCTGCTGGCGTATAAAGCGCCGGAGCTGGTGGAAATCGGTATCGCGACGGACGCCATTTTCGCTGTGATTATCATGGCGGTGCTGGCACGTAAAATCTATCGCACGCTCAACACACTGAACGTGGATCAACTGACCGCGCTGAAGGGGTGATGAGATGAGTCAAACCATGTTGTTAACGTTATTAATGGCAACGCCGCTGGTGATTTCACTGCTGGCATTTGCCTGCCGCCTGGCAGGCGGCGGGGCGAAAGGTGTGGTCACCCTGGTGCATACCACCGGTATCTCCCTGATGCTCGTCTTCTCGCTGTGGATGGTGTACACCATCAGTGCGGAAGGTGATCTGCTGATGGCGAACCGCTGGATCCACCTGGACAGCCTGGCCGGGTTATTCCTGGCGATCCTCGGGATTGTCGGTTTCCTGACCGGTCTGTACTCCATCGGTTACATGAACCACGAAGTGAATGATGGTGAAGTGAGTGTGGCAACACTCTGTAACTATTACGGTTTCTTCCATCTGTTCCTGTTCACCATGCTGCTGGTGATCACCAGTAACAACCTGATCCTGATGTGGGCGGCAGTAGAAGCCACCACACTCAGTTCTGCGTTCCTGGTGGGTATCTACGGACAGCGCTCTTCCCTGGAAGCGGCGTGGAAATACATCATCATCTGTAGTGTGGGTGTGGCGTTCGGTCTGTTCGGCACCATCCTCGTGTATGCGAATGCGGCGAGTGTGATGCCGGATCCGGAACTGGCTATCTTCTGGACCGAAGTGCTGAAACATACCGCGCTGCTGGATCCGACCCTGATGCACCTGGCCTTTGTGTTTGTGCTGATTGGTTTCGGTACCAAAACCGGTCTGTTCCCGATGCACGCCTGGCTGCCGGATGCACACAGTGAGGCGCCGAGCCCGGTCTCCGCGCTGCTGTCCGCGGTTCTGCTGAACTGCGCACTGCTGATTATCATCCGTTACTACATCATTATCACCTCGGCTATCGGCGGGGAATTCACACAAACACTGCTGCTGGTCTTCGGCCTGCTCTCTGTGGCTGTGGCGGCATTCTTTATCCTGATCCAGCGTGATATGAAACGCCTGCTGGCGTACTCCAGTGTGGAAAACATGGGGCTGATCGCGGTGGCGCTGGGTATCGGCGGCCCGCTGGGTGTGCTGGCCGCACTGCTGCACACACTGAACCACAGCCTGGGTAAAACCCTGCTGTTCTGCGGTTCCGGTAACGTGTTACTGAAGTACGGCACCCGTGATATCACGGTGGTCAAAGGGATGCTGCGCACCATGCCGTTTACGGCAGTTGTCTTTGCGGGCGGCGCGCTGGCACTCGGTGGTATGCCGCCGTTTAACGTGTTCCTGAGTGAGTTTATGACGGTGGTTGCGGGTCTGGCGGCTGATCATTTCTGGCTGACGCTGCTGCTTTTGATCCTGCTCACTATCGTCCTCGGCGGGTTGGTTAGAATGGTATCGAAAACCCTGTTCGGCGCACAGCCTGACTGCGTGTCACGCGGCGAGGCAGGGATCCTGACGACATTGCCGATGGCCATCCTCATTGTACTGATGCTGGTGATGGGCACCCACATTCCGCAGCCGGTCAGCCGTCTGCTCGAAAATGCCGCCACTATTGTCCTGACGGACAGTGCATTACCAGGTACAGAATTAACCACCCCGGACTACCGCTGGCCGTGGGGTGTTGATACAACATCCACATCATCGCAGGAGAAATAAACGTGAGCTATCAGAATTACACAGATACCCTTCAGGGCGTTCGTAAAGGCGCGGGCTATCTGGCACAGGTCCGCGAGAAATTTCCCCATGCGGTGCTGGAAGAGGAGTGGCAGACTGCCAACCAACTGACCATCACCATCAAAACAGAAATGCTGCCGGAAGTGGTGGAGTTTCTGTACTACGGCTGCGGCGGCTGGCTGCCGGTGCTGTGGGGTAACGATGAGCGTCCGCTGAACGGGCAGTTCGCGGTTTACTATGCACTCTCTATGGAAGAGGGTGAAAAATGCTGGGTGACCGTGAAGGCGTATGTCAGCCCGATCACCCAGGAATTCCCGTCTGTCACACCGCGCGTGCCTGCTGCGGTGTGGGGCGAGCGTGAAATCCGCGATATGTACGGGCTGCGTCCGGTGGGTCTGCCGGATGAGCGCCGCCTGGTGCTGCCGGATGACTGGCCGGATGATCTCTATCCGCTGCGCAAAGACACCATGGATTACCGTCAGCGCCCGGCACCGACCACCGATACCGAAACTTACGAGTTTATCAACGACAGCAAAAAAGATGCGCGCGTTGTGCCAATCGGCCCGCTGCACATCACGTCTGATGAACCGGGTCACTTCCGTCTGTTTGTTGACGGGGAGCGGATTGTCGATGCGGACTACCGTATGTTCTACGTCCACCGCGGTATGGAAAAACTGGCGGAAACCCGTATGGGGTATAACGAAGTCACTTTCCTGTCTGACCGTGTGTGCGGCATCTGCGGCTTTACCCACAGCGTGGCGTACACCACATCCGTGGAAAACGCGCTGGGGATTTATGTGCCGCAGCGTGCGCACACTATCCGCAGCGTGCTGCTGGAAGTGGAGCGTCTGCACAGTCACCTGCTGAACATCGGTCTTGCCAGCCACTTCACCGGCTTTGATACCGGCTTTATGCAATTCTTCCGTGTGCGTGAAAAATCCATGACCATGGCTGAGCTGCTGACCGGTGCCCGTAAAACTTACGGTACCAACCTGATCGGCGGTGTGCGCCGTGATTTCCTCAAAGAGCAGCGGGTGAAAACCATTCAGCTGGTCCGCGAGATGCGTGCGGATGTCACTCAGCTGGTGGATATGCTGCTGAGCACGCCGAACATGGAACAGCGTACCGTCGGTGTCGGCCGTCTGGATCCGCAGGTTGCCCGTGATTACAGCCCGGTCGGGCCGATGATCCGCGCCAGCGGCTTCGCCCGTGACGTGCGTTTCGACCACCCGTTTGCCGATTACGGTAACCTGCCGAAAACCCTGTTTACCATGGACGGCTGTGATGTTTACTCCCGTGTGATGGTGCGTGTCAAAGAAGTACTGGATTCACTGTCCATGATCGAATACGCGCTGGATAACATGCCGGAAGGGCCGATTCTGACCGAAGGCTTTACCTATCAGCCGCACAAATTTGCGCTGGGTTACACCGAAGCACCGCGCGGGGAAGATATCCACTGGAGCATGCTGGGTGATAACCAGAAACTGTTCCGCTGGCGCTGCCGCGCGGCCACTTACGCCAACTGGCCGGTGCTGCGCTACATGCTGCAGGGCAATACCGTTTCCGATGCGCCGCTGATTATCGGCAGCCTTGACCCTTGCTACTCCTGTACTGACCGTGTGACGCTGGTGGATGTGAAAAAACGCAAAGCGAAAACTGTGGCGTACAAAGAGATCGAGCAGTACAGCCTCGATCGCAAACATTCACCGTTGAAATAAGCCGGAGGGAATACCATGTTCAAACTGTTTAAAACCCTCCGCAATGCGGGGACAGCAACAATCAAATACCCGTTCAAACCACTGGAAGTGGCGCACGGGTTCCGTGGTAAGCCGGAATATGTGCCGGAACAGTGCATCGCCTGCGGTGCCTGTATTTCTGCCTGTCCGGCAAACGCCCTGACGATGGAAACTGACCTGGAAAGTGGTGAGCGCCGCTGGCAGTTATTCCTCGGCCGCTGCATTTATTGTGCACGCTGCGAGGAAGTCTGCCCGACCAGAGCTATCCATCTGACCGAAGAGTTTGAAACGGCGGTGATGAACAAGGCGGATCTCTATATGAAAGGGACATTCCGCTTACAGCACTGCCGCCAGTGCGGGGAAGCCTTCGCACCGAAAAAATCCGTGGAATATGCTATGGCGCTGATGGTGGCGTCAGGTGTTGAAGAGAGCGGAATTGAAGCATTGCGGCCGATGTATGAAACCTGTCCGTCCTGTAAGCAGAAAAATAACCTGCTGAACAATGACCGTCAGAACTTCCGTCTGCATATTGAGGGAGAAAAATCATGAGTTTGCCTGAAATCCCGGTGAACCATCATGTCAGCGAACCGCTGAAGATGGATGAGCAGGTGGCGAAACTGAAAAGCACGCTGCTGAAAGATATCAAACGTTCAGCGTATGTTTACCGTGTGGACTGCGGCGGTTGTAACGGCTGTGAGATTGAGATTTTCTCCGCGATTACCCCGGTCTTTGATGCCGAACGTTTCGGGATCAAAGTGGTGGCTTCGCCGCGTCATGCGGATATTCTGCTGTTTACCGGTGCGGTGACCCGCGCTATGCGGATGCCGGCACTGCGGGCGTATGAATCCGCGCCGGATCCGAAAATCTGTATCTCTTACGGTGCCTGCGGCTGCGGCGGCGGTATCTTCCATGACCTGTACTGTGTCTGGGGCGGCAGTGAGCACATCGTGCCGATTGATGTCTGGATCCCGGGCTGCCCGCCGACACCGGCAGCAACCATCTACGGTTTTGCGGTGGCTCTGGGTCTGCTGAACCAGAAACTGAAAGGTCAGGATCATGTCGAGGAAGACAATGAGCGCGTTCAACTGCTGCTGCCGTCCATTCCGCTGGCAACCCGCGTGATGATTGAGCGTGAGGCACGCCGCCAGGCCGGGTATTATCAGGGGCGCGAAATCAGTGACCGCTTCCTGACACTGCTGGAAAATGCCACACCGGATCAGGTGAAAGGCACAATGCAGACCTGGATGGATGAAGAGCAGGATCCGCGTCTGCGCGAAATTGTGAACCGTCTGGTGACCGTATTACAACAAGGAGGCATTCATGCCTGAACAGACACCCGATCATGCAGGTACTGACGGAAAAGTGATCTTCTGGTCGCTGAGACAGAAATTTGTCGACAGTGATACTGATGTTCCGGAAGAAGCTCAGCAGGTGATGTACTACTCGCTGGCAATCGGCCACCACGTTGGTATGATCGATTGTCTGAATACGGAGCTCATCTGCCCGCTCAGCGGTTATCAGTCCTGGGTGAATGCGCTTCCCGAAGGGGAGGCGCGCCGCAAATTGCAGGGGCTTATCACCTTCGGTGAAATCAATATCGACTCCACGCATACCAACATGCTGGCACTGGCACTGGATCCGCTGACGAAGGATAAAAATCCGGACTTCCGCGAATGGAGTGCCACGCTTATCCGCCTGCTGGGGGAAATTGAGCGTGAACCGGCAATTTACCTGATAGTGAAGCGCCGCCCATGAGTGAAACCACGGCAAAAAATGTGATGCTGGCGGTCGGTAACAGCATGATGGGGGATGATGCGGCGGGACCGATGCTGTCTGATCTGATGGAAGCGAACCCGGTTGACGGCTGGATTGCCGTTAACGGCGGCAGTGCACCGGAGAATGTGGCGCACCAGGTGCGGGCACTGAAACCGGAACGTCTGCTGATTGTGGATGCGGCGGATATCGGCCTGAATCCCGGAGAGATCCGCATTATTGACCCGGATGATATCGCTGACATGTTTATCATGAGCACGCATAATCTGCCGCTCAACTTTCTTATCGATCAGCTGAAAGAAGATATCCCGGAGGTGATTTTCCTGGGTATTCAGCCGGATCTGGTCGGGTTTTATATGCCGGTCAATGAGAAAGTCACCCGTGCTGTACAGCAGGTTTATGACGCGCTGCCGGGCTGGGAAGGATTGGGCGGATTTACGTTATTTGAAGGTGAGGAAGAAGACGAGTGAGTCAGTTTCTCTGATTATCACAGGAACCGCCGCAGAAATCCGGCGGTTTTTTTATGGATATGCGGATTTAAGGCCGGTATTTGATATCCGGCCGGTGCATTTTTTCTTATGGTCTGAGTTTTCTTTCTGAGAGTAAAAATACCATGAAAAAAATCGCTGTTATTATCCCGTTTGTCTTACTGCTGTCTGCCTGTGCCACCAAACAATACCCGCAGGCCGCAGCGGTATCCGGTGAGGAATCTGCCTTAATGAACTGTCATGATATTAAAACGGAAATTGCCAAAACCCGCAGCATTCAGCAGGAAATTGAAAAAACCGGGCAGTTTGACGGCAAAACGGTGCTGGGATTTCTGGGAGATTTCGGTATCGGTAACGGGATTGCCAAAGATGATGCCAGGGCAAAAGCCACTGTCCGCCTGAGTCAGCTGACGGCGTTACAGGAAAAAAACTGCCGCTGAAATAAAAAAATACCGCAATCAGTGCGGTATTTTTACATGATTGCCGTTGTGCGGCTCAGCAGCATTTCGGGCCGCCTTTGCTGCCGTAACGGGCATCCTGACGATCGCGGAAAAACTCTTCATAGGTCATCGGTGTCTGATCAGGATGGGTGTTTTTCATGTGTTGCACATAGTTATCGTAATCCGGCACACCAATCATCATTTTGGCGGTCTGACCGAGATAACGTCCTGCTTTTGCGAGAGTATCAAACATAATTATGACCCTGAACCTGTTGCGTACGGAGGAGCGGCAGTTGCCTGCCGCTCCTTATTTCACCAGTATATCAGATTTTAGTGAGCGGATTTGCTGTTTGCCACTAAATCAAGATAATTTTCCGGCATTGGCTCGTACGGTGTTTCGTTGTCCGTCGGTTTGTCGGATTTCAGAGCTTTCAGCGCGGTCTTCAGTGAGAAGACAGCCAGCACCACCACAACAACCATAAAGAACAGTGTCAGACCGGCATCGAGACGGTTGTTAAACACCAGCTGTGACAGCTGCGACGCGCTGTACTGCGACGGGATGTTACCGCTGTCAATCATTGCCTGGAATTTATTCGCTACCGCCAGGAAACCGACACGGGCATCTTCGCTGAACACTTTTTCCCAGCCTGCGGTCATGGTACAGATTAACAGCCATGCCATCGGCACCAGCGCCACCCAGGCGTAAGCCTGGCGTTTCATCTTGAACAGCACCACTGCACACAGCATCAGTGCCATACCGGCCAGCATCTGGTTGGCGATACCGAACAGCGGCCACAGGGTGTTAATACCACCGAGCGGATCCACCACGCCCTGATGCAGGAAGTAACCCCACGCCAGCACACACAGCGCGGTGGCGATCAGGTTGGCAGGCAGGGAATCGGTCCGTTTCAGTGCAGGGGAAATCACACCCAGTAAATCCTGTAACATAAAGCGGGCGGAGCGCGTACCGGCATCCACGGCCGTCAGGATAAACAGGGCTTCAAACAGGATAGCGAAGTGATACCAGAAGGAGACATCCATCAGGCCGCCGAGCGCCCCGTGCAGAATATAGGCCATACCGACGGCGAGTGTCGGTGCGCCCCCCGCGCGGGAGATAATGCTCTGTTCGCCCACTTCATTGGCGATATTGGTTAAGGTTTCCGGGGTTATCTGGAAGCCCCAGCTGCTGACCACACTGGCGGCAGAGGCGACCACATCAGTGGTACCGGCCGGTGCCAGCATTGCCATCGGACTGTTCATGGCGAAGTACACACCCGGGTCGATCACACAGGCGGCAACCAGTGCCATAATCGCCACAAAGGACTCCATCAGCATGCCGCCGTAACCGATAAAGCAGGCCTGGTTTTCGTTAGCCAGCATTTTCGGTGTGGTGCCGGAGGCAATCAGGGCGTGGAAGCCGGAGACCGCACCACAGGCAATAGTAATAAACAGGAACGGGAACAGATCCCCCGCCCAGACCGGGCCGGTGCCGTCGACAAATTTAGTCAGTGCCGGCATTTCCAGCATCGGGCGCATAATCAGGATACCGATCGCCAGACCGACGATTGTCCCGATTTTCAGGAAAGTCGACAGATAATCACGCGGTGCCAGCAGTAACCAGACCGGCAGAACCGCCGCGACAAAGCCGTAACCGACCAGCATCCAGGTCAGCTGCACGCCGTCATAATCAAAATACGGTGCCCAGGTCGGGCTTTCGGCTACCCAGCCGCCGGAGATAATGGCGAACACCAGGAAAATCAGACCGATAACAGAGACCTCCCCGACACGTCCCGGGCGGATGTAGCGTGTGTAAATCCCCATAAAGAAGGCGAGCGGGATGGTAAAGGCAACGGTGTAGGTTCCCCACGGGCTGTGGGTCAGGGCTTTCACCACGATCATGGCGAGAACGGCGAGGATAATCACCATAATCATAAAACAGGCGATCAGCGCGATAACACCGGCGACATTCCCCATCTCCTCTTTGACCAGTTCCCCGAGGGAGCGGCCGTTGCGGCGGGTGGAGACAAACAGCACCATAAAGTCCTGTACTGCCCCGGCTAACACCACACCGGCGAGCAGCCAGAGCATGCCCGGCAGATAACCCATCTGTGCCGCAAGTACCGGGCCGACCAGCGGGCCTGCACCGGCGATAGCGGCAAAGTGGTGGCCGAACAGCACTTTTTTGTCTGTCGGTACATAATCAAGCCCGTCATTATTTTTAAAGGCGGGGGTCATGCGGGTTGCATCGACTTTCAGCACTTTTTCAGCGATATACAGTCCGTAATAGCGGTATGCCACCAGATAAATACAGACGGCGGCAACGACTATCCAGAGCGCGTTGATCTGTTCGCCTCTGTTCAGTGCGATATACCCGAGGGCAAAGGCACCGACAATTGCGAGCAGCACGCCGGCAAGTTGTTTGAACGCTTTCATAGATTTCACCTGTCCGAATGAGTAAAGAGGAGTAGTTTCAGTTTGTTATTATCCAATTGTACGGGAGAGGAATAACACTTATTTGACTTAGTTCCCAGCAGTAACCTGCGGATAAGATGGATTTATTTCATTATTGTTAGGTTAATCACTGTTAGCGGAATGTAGCGTGATTGTGGTTTCAGGGAGATGATAAGTTCACAAAGAAAATACACAGATAAAAAAGGGTTATTCATAAAATGAATAACCCTGTGATACCCGATAATGGTCAGGTTAATTTCCGTCAGGCAGCCGGGGGGTTACCGAAAGGGAGTGTTCCGGAAAAAAGAAACGATCAGTTTCACGGATTGGTACTGCCCGGCTGAGGGTCATTTCACTGATAGTTTCCCTGAGTTTATTAAACTCAACGGCCCCTGAATTTCCACCGTAAAATTTATCACACAGAAAAGTGTTAAATATATTTTCTGCAATATGATTATAAATATCCGCTCTTATTGCGGTTCTTTCACCGGCCAGTGCAGCGTTATACTGACGGTTTGACTCAGCCAGCTCTTTTTGCAGGTTTTGCCGTGCTTCAATATTTACCTGATGATCCGGTGATTTTCTTATTATATTCTGCATTTTTGCTGACATTATATCCGCTGTTTCATCAGGAACGGCATTTTCTATCTCAAGCGTATTGATACCTTTCGCTAGTGATTGGTTATTGAGCAGCGCCTGAATAATTGACGATTGCGCACAACCGGCATTCAGTTCCGTTTTACTGAAGTACATATCTTTGATCTCATTAAACAGGTTTTCTTTTTCAGCCTTACCGATTTTTACATGGTTTTCTCTGCATGTCTGATCAATAGTCCGGTTAATAAAGGCTGAAACAAAGGTTGTTTTCTCCTGTGCCCGCCATTCTTTTATTCCGCTATTAATACTTTCTTCAGCGCATGAAATAAAACCGGAATCGGTAATAATATCCGGCTTTTTCAGTGGTATACTGAATTTACAGATATCGGAAAGTAAATTTTTACTGAATTCACGGGTGTCTGTCACGAACACTTTTTTATTCAGTCTGAATTCCATTGTGGTATTTTGTATATAATTTATCCTTTCCGCCATCCGGTCAAACTGAAGCGGATTTATGGTTCTTCCGTCGATTTTTGGCAGGGGTATATTAACAAAGGCCTGATTTCCCGGAATGTCACTGATTCTCATAAAATATCCTTTTTATATGGTTAATTAATTATGTCTGATTTTATGATTTTATCTTTAAAAAAAGACATATTGATTATTTATGTAATCGTTACATGAATTATAATCCTAGATAATGGATTAAAAATAAAAGTATTACTTTTCTGATGTGGGATTATAGGTCTGTTATTATTTTTGTTAGCCAGGAAAAAATATGCCGGATTTATTATCTTTTCACCGCACAGCCATGATGCTGTTGCGCCATATCGGGCTGGATGCCCCGCAACCCGCCACTGATCAGCATACATTTATGTTAACAATTGACAGCCGGTATTCATTATCGCTGGCCGTCATTGATGAGACTGACTGGTATCTGTCAGCAAATGCCGGGGAATTACCACACATTAACCAAAATAATGAATTACTGCAGAAAGTCCTGAAGCTGAATACGTTAACACAGCTTTCCGGGCAACCGGTGATTTCCCTGAATGAGAAAAATGAGTGGGTGATCTGGAGTCGTCTGTCACTGAATGGTACAGAAGATAGCCATATTATTGAATTATTTGAATATATTTTAAAGTCAGCGGATTACCTGCTGGATCTTCACTAATCACAGAGGGAGTTACTATGGGACCAATACAGGGACATCAGGCGATTCAGACCCTGAACAATGATATTTACGGTTCAGCGGGCAGTAACAGCTCATCATCGTATGTCAGTTCATCCGGGATTAAATCCGTTTTATTAAATGCATGGAATGCCGTTAAATCCGCTGTTTCCGGTATGTTGTCATCATTTGGTCTGCATCTCAGCGGACAGCAGGGCAGTGATAAACCGGACAGAGAAATTGTGATGGATATGTCTTCACGGCCGGCGCAGCCGTTACCGGTTGATATTCAGTTTGATAATGATATTTATGAGAGCAGTGGCGGGAATGTTTATGATTCGGTTTCATCACCGGGACAGGGTTCACTGAGTTCGTCATTATCGGCATTTGAATCAGAGAATCTGTATGAGGAAATCGGTACCGGTCAGATACACACTCTGCCTGAGATTCCGCCGCCGGTAAATCTTTCGACCCATCCGTCATTATCTGCATCGGAGTCAGAGCATCTGTATGAGGAAATCGGTGCTGGTCAGATACACACTCTGCCTGAGACTCCGCCGCCGGTGAATCTTTCAACCCATCCGTCATTATCGCGGTTACCCGGCCCTGATGACGATATTTAGGCAGAGCCGCGTGACAGTCTGAAAACAGTCAATGAGGCGCAATCAGAGGCAATATAGCTGATAAGTACATCGATGGATGATAATTATGCTGTTCCGTAGGATGTTATGAGTGCGGGCAGTACACCGGAGAATGATCCGCGGGGAGACAGTGACTATGATACTCCGTGGAAATTGCAGCCGGATCAGCAATTACAGCCAGGATTCGTGAAAGACTGAACACACTGTAACGTCACAGGTCAGTCTGCCCGTAAAACCCGGGCGGACTGACTGTTTATTCTCTTCAGACCGCTTTTCTGCGGGTCAGCAGTGTCACCAGACGTTTGCCGAATACCGTCAGAATCAGGCCCGCCATAATAAAGCCGAGACCGGCGAACTGCATCATGGTGATGGTTTCCCCCAGCAGCAGCGCACTGCTGGCAATCCCGGCAAACGGCACCAGCAAAGCAAACGGCGTGACACGCCAGGTTTCGTAGCGGCCCAGCAGACGGCTCCATAAGGTATATCCCACAAACGTGGAGAGATAAGCGAGATACATAATCGCGCCCACGGTCAGCAGGCTGATATGGGAAATACTGCTGACAATCGCGTCCGCACCTTCCATCCACAGCGACATCAGGATAAACGGAATAATCGGTACCAGCGCACTCCAGGCCACCAGTGACATCCCGTTACAGTCCGGTGTCTCTTTCATAATGATACGGTTGCAGATATTACCGCAGGCCCAGGAGAAGCCCCCGGCCAGGGTCATCATCAGTGCCATCAGCGGAATGTCGGTCAGACTGCCGCTGTCCCCGCCTTTCGCCAGCACGGTTAAACCGACCACAGCGACAATAATGCCGATTACCTGGCTCATTTTCAGCGACTCTTTCAGAATCAGGCCACCCAGAACAATAGTGAAAAAGACCTGGGACTGCAATACCACAGAGGCGATCCCGGCCGGCATCCCGGCTTTGACCGCACTGAACAGAAAGGCAAACTGGCCGAAGCAGATGGTCAGGCCGTAAATAACCAGGCGGCTCAGGGCGATTTTCGGGCGCGGAATAAAGAAGACGGCAGGCAGGGCCACAAACAGAAAACGCAGTGCCCCGAGAAACAGCGGCGGAATGCCGGTGACCCCCACTTTGATCACCACGAAGTTCACCCCCCAGATCACGGCGACCAGCAGGGCGATTAAAATATCATTAATTTTCATATCAGGTTTTTATCTCTCTTTTATTATTTTGATAATACGCGGAGCCACGCGCAGTATCAGACAGGAAGCGCCGTGAAAAATTAAGTCATTGTTAGTGTCATTGTAAAACAGCACCGGGGAACCGATATCAACAGTCAGCGGGAAATTATTCGTAAACTGTTATGAAATACGGGAAAAACCGGCGGTGCGGATGATTGATCACCATCATATTGTACTTCTTTAACACAGTTATAATTCATCATGCAATTGTAAAATTGTTCTGAAGGGACGTGTCTGCGTCAGTGTCGCTGTCTGACACCGGGCAGAACCGTTCGACATTTTTGACGATCCCGTCGGTGCCATCGCCTGTCATGGTCATAACAAAAAAATTAAAACAAAATATATTCAGTAAGTTAAAAGGATTTTATTTCAGCTTTAAAATTGGCATAAACCCTGCATGACTGGTGGTGATAAGGCGGTATTTATCCGCTAAGAGAAGATATAGGAGCAATGTTGATGGAAAAAGTCATCACCGTCTGCCCGTATTGCGCCTCAGGCTGTAAAATTAACCTGAAGGTGGAGAACGGGAAGATCATTGGCGCGGAGGGCGCGAATGGTCACACCAATGAAGGAGAGCTCTGCCTGAAAGGGTATTATGGCTGGGACTTCATTCATGACACCAAGATTTTAACCCCCCGCTTAAAGACCCCCATGATCCGCCGTCAGCGTGGTGGCAAACTGGAACCGGTCTCCTGGGAAGAGGCGATTGAGTTTGCCAGTTCCCGCCTGTTGGCTATCAAAGAGAAGTACGGCCCGAAAGCGATTATGACTACCGGTTCATCCCGTGGTCCGGGTAACGAAGCCAACTTCGTGATGCAAAAATTTGTTCGTGCAGCAGTCGGCAGTAACAATATTGACTGCTGCGCACGTGTCTGACACGGCCCTTCGGTTGCAGGTCTGCAGCGTTCGGTCGGTAACGGCGCAATGAGTAACTCAATCGTCGAGATTGAGGATACCAAATGTATTTTTATCTTCGGTTACAATGCCGCAGATTCACATCCTATCGTCGCCCGTCGTATTGTTAAGGCGAAAGAGAAGGGTGCACAAATTATTGTCTGTGACCCGCGCTATATTGAATCAGCGCGTCTTGCTGACATTCATTTGGCACTGAAAAACGGTTCAAACATTGCGCTTATCAATGCGTTAGCGCATGTGATTATTGCGGAAAACCTGCACGATAAAGCCTTCATTGACGGCCATACCGAGCAGTTTGAGGAATACCGCAAGCTGGTTGAGCCGTACACACCGGAGTCCGTGGAAGCGATCACCGGTCTGAAAGCTGAGGATATCCGCAAAACGGCCCGTATGTATGCGAAAGCTGAAAATGCGGTCATTCTGTGGGGTATGGGTGTGACGCAGTTCTATCAGGGTGTGGAAACTGTCCGCGCACTGACCAGTCTGGCGTTACTGACCGGCAACCTGGGTAAACCGCATGTCGGTGTCGGCCCGGTCCGTGGTCAGAACAACGTTCAGGGTGCCTGTGATATGGGCGCACTGCCGAACACACTGCCGGGCTATCAGTATGTGGAAGACAAAGCCGCACTGGAGAAATTTGCCAAATTCTGGGGCATCGAAAAAATGCCTGCCGAAAACGGTATTCCGCTGAGTGAGGTTCCGCACTTTATCGACGAAGGCGTACTGAAGGCGCACTACGTGATGGGTGAGGATCCGCTTCAGACTGAACCGGATCTGGCCACTATCCGCCGCACCTTCGATAAACTGGAGCTGCTGATTGTCCAGGATATCTTTATGACCAAAACCGCGTCGATTGCTGACGTGATTTTCCCTGCCACCTCCTGGGGGGAACATGAAGGTGTGTATACCGCAGCGGATCGCGGGTTCCAGCGCTTCTATAAAGCGGTTGAGCCGGTCGGCGATGTGAAACCGGACTGGGAAATTATCAGTCTGATGTCCACTGCCATGGGTTATCCGATGCATTACAACAACACCAAAGAGATCTGGGATGAGTTACGTGAACTCTGCCCTATCTACTATGGTGCGACCTACGAAAAAATGGCGGACCTGGCTTATATCCAGTGGCCGTGCCGCGATGTGGCGGACAGCGATCAGGGTACAGAATACCTGTACGACGGCGGTATCTTTGATACTCCGAACGGCAAAGGTCAGTTCTATACCTGTGAATGGCGTGCGCCGATCGACCAGGTCAGTGATGACTACCCGATGGTGCTGGCCACCGTCCGTGAAGTGGGGCACTACTCCTGCCGCTCCATGACCGGTAACTGTAAAGCACTGGCGGCACTGGCGGATGAGCCGGGCTATATCCAGATCAATACCGCAGATGCTGCTGCACTGGGGATTAAAGATCAGGAACTGGTCTGGGTGGCATCCCGTCAGGGTAAAGTTATCACCCGCGCGAATGTCAGTGAGCGTCCTAACAAAGGGGCGGTTTACATGACCTATCAGTGGTGGATTGGTGCGTGTAACGAGCTGGTGGCGGAAAACCTCAGCCCGATTACAAAAACACCGGAGTATAAATACTGTGCTGTCCGCGTCGAACCGATTGCGGATCAGAAACAGGCTGAGCATTATGTTGTTCAGGAATATACCGGTATTAAGCGCCGTCTGCGTGAAGCAGCGGAAGGGTGTTAATCCGTTCGTCTTAATATGATAAAAAACCGGCGCTCAGAAATGACCGCCGGTTTTTTTATATTTTCATTTTTTGTTTAATTATGATCTCAGTCGTATTCAGTTTCTGAATTTTGATCACATATTATTGCCTGAGAAATAAATGAACATATTACGACAGATATTCTGTTTCTTTTGCGATATGTTTTTATTTGCGAGATATTCTTATTTCAGTGGCTGCAGTTTAAATATCAGCTTAGTGATTATCTTCTTCGAATATATCCTGTACAGAAATACCTAACCGCTGCATACGGGATAATAATGTTGTCCGTTTCAGTCCCAGACGGGTTGCGGCACCCCGGGCACCGGCAACAACGCCGTTGGTGGCCTTCAGGGCAGCAATAATCCGGTCGCGCTCTTCGTCATCATTCTCCGGTGCAGCTGTCTGCATCCGTTTTTCCAGTGAGCTCGGGGTTTCCAGCGCCGTTTTCAGGCGTGAATGCTTTGGGATATTCAGTTCATGTAACTGAATGTTAAGGGTATTCCCGCGCGTCAGGATCACCGCCCGTTCAATCACATTTTCCAGTTCACGCACGTTGCCGGGCCACGGATAGCGGCTCAGCTGCTCCAGGGCATCACGCGGAATGCAGTCGATATTGCGGTTCATCCGGCGGGCAATCTTCTGTGTGAAGTAGGTCGCCAGCAGCGGAATATCCTCCGGACGTTCGCGCAGCGGCGGGATCCAGATAGGGAACACATTCAGCCGGTAGTAGAGATCTTCGCGGAACTCGCGCTCATCGGTCATGGATTTCAGGTTGCGGTTAGTGGCGGCAATCAGCCGCACATCCACCGGAATCACCTTATTACCGCCGATGCGTTCAATTTCCCGCTCCTGTAACACCCGCAGCAGTTTGGGCTGGAGATCCAGCGGCATATCGCCGATTTCATCAAGAAACAGGGTGCTTTTATCCGCCATTTCAAAGCGGCCGATATGAGTGGTGGTCGCGCCGGTGAAGGCGCCTTTGTCATGGCCGAACAGGTCGCTTTCCAGCAGCCCGGACGGGATGGCCGCGCAGTTCATTTTGATCATGCTGCGGTGATGGCGGTCACTCAGACGGTGGATGGCGCGGGCGATCAGCTCCTTCCCGGTGCCGGTTTCGCCGAGGATAAGCACGGTGCTGTCACTGGCGGCAACCAGATCCACCTGCTCCAGAATGTTGCGCATGGCATCACTCTGGAAAATGATTTCACTGAAACTTTCGTTGTTGTGAATCTGTTCGTTCAGCCACAGGTTTTCATGCTTGAGGCTGTCTTTCAGCCGGGTGATCTCTTCATAGGCCGCAGCATTATCCACCGCAATGGCAAACCGGGCGGCTATCTGCTTGAGCAGATTACAGTTATCGTCAGTAAAAATATGATTATTTTCATGAGATAATATCAGAACGCCCAGCGGCTTATGGTTAAATGCCAGCGGCAGCAGCAGGGTTTCTGTCATGCCCTGCGCACAGACATGCTGATACAGCGGATCCTCTGTGGCACTGTCGAGTGTCAGGCGCATCGGCTGGTTACTGTCCAGAACCTGTGCCAGATCAGGATGCAGTTCATCCAGATGATATAATGTCTTTTCTGCGGGTTTGCGGGCCTGGTAATAGCTGGAATAACAAAGATATACAGCAGAACTGTAATTATCACACAATGCAATGCTTATCTGGCTCAGCCCGAAAAACCGGTGGATCTCGCGGGAGACCTCAGCAACCAGGCCGTCCATCTCCAGATGGGAAAGCACTGAGTTGGTGATATCTACCAATATCCGGTACTGGTCACGTTCATGGCGTATGTGTTCGGTCTTGTCAGTGTTGTCCACAACGTCTCCGCTCGTCTTCGTCTTTCACATTCCTGATCCGGACGGATTGCTCTTAAAATTAATTCCCCTCTGCGTAGTTATAGGTATAAATAAGGTGCAGAGAGGTAATAACCATTATTGTAATGACTCTGTAAGAAAAGAATATCGCTGTCTGATTTAAGTTTGATCCAATCCCCTATTTTTCGGCGGGATGAAAACCTAATATATTATGACACATATTGATGATAGAAATTATCGTCAAAAATGTCGAACTGTGTGACGAATATTCTCATTATGACACACAGCACGGCAGCTTTATTTATTAATACGCTGATTTCACTGAAATTAAAAAAAATGCCAGACTGGCACGATGCATGCTTATTTCCTGATTATTCTAACCAGAGGACGGCTGCACCGGAGTGCCGGAAGTGAAGTCGCCGCGTATCATTCAGGAGAGTATGATGAACCGTTTCATCATTGCAGACCCAAAAAAGTGCATTGGCTGTCACACATGTGAAGTCGCTTGTGTTGTTTCGCATCAAGAGCAGGAAACCGGTATTGAAACAGTGGTGAAAGATGAATTCTTTCCCCGTATTCATGTGATGAAAGGGTACACTATCAGTACGGCGGTTGTCTGCCGTCAGTGTGAAGACGCACCGTGTGCCAATGTCTGCCCGAACGGCGCTATCAGCCGTAAAGATGATTTTGTGTATGTCGATCAGACCAAATGTATCGGCTGCAAAACCTGTGTGATTGCCTGTCCTTACGGCACCATGGAAGTGGTCAGCCGTCCTGTTGCACAACAGATCACTGCGCTGAACACCATTCCGCAGTACCGCGCGGAAGCCCACAAGTGCGATTTATGCCATACCCGTGCAGGCGGACCTGCCTGTGTGGAGGTGTGCCCGACTCATGCATTAATGGTGGTTGACCGTAATAAGATGGATGAGATTGTCAAAGAACGCCGCCGCCGCGCCGCATTTGAAATGCCGGCCGACCTGATGTCCTGAGGACAGACGGATGCATGAGGTGACGTTATGCCAGAATGCGCTTGATATTATCGAGCAGCAGGCAAAACAGAGCGGGGCGCAGCGCGTCACCGCTGTCTGGCTTGAACTGAGTGCGGTATCCTGTATCGAAGAAGATGCCCTGCATTTCTGCTTTGATATCGTCTGCCGTGATTCACTGGCGGAAGGGGCTGAACTGCATGTCACCACCGTCCCGGCGCAGGCCTGGTGCCGGGAGTGTCAGAAACCGGTCAGTGTGGCCGGATTTAACACCGGATGTCCGCACTGCGGCAGCCATAACCTGCAGGTGGACAGCAGTGATGCCATGCAGGTCAGACAAATCGAAATTCAGTAGTCCGGTAAGGACTTATCAGTCAATCAGGAGCCGGTTATGTGTTTAGGTATTCCCGGGCAAATCGTTGCCGTGGGTGACTCTGTAACAGACAATGCGCAGGTGGAAGTGTGTGGTGTCAGACGGGATGTGAACATCGCACTGGTTTGTGAAGGTGAGCCATCAGAAATGCTGGGGAAATGGGTGCTGGTTCATGTCGGTTTTGCCATGAGCATTATCGACGAACAGGAAGCCCGCGATACGCTGGATGCATTACTGGCTATGGAAAGTGTCGAAGAGGATGTGTCGTATTTTTTACGTGGTAATGCGTAGCGGTATGCTGTCCGGTAATTATGATTCCGGCGGCTGTTTCTCCGGCAGCGCGGTGGTAAATAACGATACGCTGACCCTCTGCTATAACGGCAATCCGGTGTACCGTGACGGATCACGGACATAGTGGCAGTGCCTGGCCCGGGAAAAACCGGACGGCGGCTTTGAGAAATACGGTTCCGCACCGGGACTGCCGGAAGGGTACAGCGCTGACGTGAGCAATCCGAAGGTCTGGCAGCACCGCTACTGGCAGCTTAACCGCGCGGAAGTGGCCTGACGGCAGATAAAAAAAGACCGGCGTTTAAGCACCGGTCTTTTTATGACAGACAATGATTACAGCGTGATTACACCAATTACGGCCATCACACTGAGGATGGTTGCCAGGCCGTAAAAGACCCAGCGTCCCGCAGGAACATGAATTTTCAGGTCATGCATGCAGTGGTGGATACGGTGAAGCGCACACCACAGCGGCAGGATGATCATCAGCAGCAGGAAAACCTTGCCGATAAAGCCCTGACAGAAGGCCAGGATACGGCTGTAACTGAGCATATCCGGTGCCACAGCAAACGGGACCAGAAAAGCCAGCAGCACAATAACGGCCGGTGAAACAATGGCACTCCACATGCCGCCTGCGCCAAACAATCCCCAGAAAACCGGTTCCTGTGAGCGTTTCGGATTCGGATTAATCATATCAGTTTCCTTCCTTATCACAGTAACGCAACGGCCAGAATGACGGCGTTAACAATGAGGGTCACCACCCAGAGCAGACGGACAATCGGCTCCGGTCCCATTTTTTCGTCTTTGATAACAATATTGACGGCTTTCGGTGCCAGCTGGAACCAGGTCACCGTGTGCAGCAGGGTACCGGCCAGAGTCAGGATATTAACCAGTACCACCACCGGATTCTGCAGGAAGTGGACATACCCTGCCCAGTCCGCCGGGCCGCCCTTAAGACAGTAAACGCCGTACATAACCAGCAGACTGAACCAGAGCTGGACCACTGCGGTGCCTTCCCGCAGCATGTAAAAACGGTAAAAACCGAGTTTATTCCACCATGTCGGTGTCATTTCACGCACATAAGGCTTACGTTTGGTCGTCATTTCTCTCTTCCTTATTGTGGTTTCAGACGGGCAATAATGTAATCTTCCGCACTGGCGGCTTTACCCTGCTGAATAGCGGCTGCCGGGTCCACATGTTTCGGACAGACTTCCGAGCAGTAACCCACGAAGGTACAGGTCCATACGCCGTTATCGCCGTTGATTTGTTTCATCCGCTCTTTTTTACCGTGATCGCGGCTGTCGGTGTTATAGCGCTGTGCCAGTGTCAGCACACCCGGGCCGAGGAATTCCGGATTCAGACCAAACTGCGGACAGGCCGCGTAGCACAGACCGCAGTTAATGCAGCCGGAGAACTGATGGTATTTCGCCATCTGTCCCGGGGTCTGGTTATTCGGGCCTTCGGACGGTTTGCGGTCATTGCCGATAATATAAGGCTTGATAGCTTCCAGGCTCTCGATAAAGTGCGTCATATCCACAACCAGATCGCGTTCGATCGGGAAGTTGCCGAGTGCCTCAATGTCCATGCCCTGCGGATATTCGCGCAGGAAGGTTTTACAGGCGAGCTTCGGCACCTTATTGACCATCATGCCGCAGGAGCCGCAGATAGCCATCCGGCAGGACCAGCGGTAGGAGAGATCCGGCGCCAGGTTGTCTTTGATATAGCCCAGCGCATCCAGCAGTGACGTCTGCTCATCGTAAGGCACCTGATACGTGACAGCATGCGGCTCATTATCCGTTTCCGGGTTATAGCGCATCACTGACATTTTCAGCATTTTCATCTCAGCCATTGACGTTTTCCTTCTCTTTTGCCGCCTGTTCAGCCGCTGCCGCTTCACCACCGTAGACACGTTTTGCCGGGGCGGATTTGGTTATCTTCACATCACTGTATTCCAGATGCGGCGAACCGTCCGGATTGTGGAAGGCGAGGGTGTGTTTCAGGAAATTGACATCGTCGCGCTCAGTACAGCCTTCATCCAGACGCTGGTGCGCACCGCGTGATTCTTTACGGTTAAAGGCGGAGTGCGCCATACATTCCGCGACATCCAGACCAAAGCCCAGCTCAATAGTGTAGAGCAGGTCGGTATTGAAGACAGAAGAGCGGTCAGTGATTTCAACGCGTCTGAAGCGCTCTTTCAGCTCAGCCAGTTTATCGATGGTTTTCTGCATCAGTTCCGGTGTGCGGTAGATACCGCAGCCTTCTTCCATTGCCTCACCCATCTCATCACGCAGTTTTGCCCAGTTTTCAGAGCCTTTCTGGTTCATCAGCGCTTTCAGATTGTTTTCAATGTCAGCGGTGCGGGCATCGATAGCATTACTGTTGGCAGCGTGTGTTTCCTGTGCGTGCTTAGCCGCTTCTTCCCCGGCCAGACGACCGAAGACCACCAGTTCCGCCAGGGAGTTGGAACCGAGGCGGTTAGCGCCGTGCAGACCGACGGAGGAACACTCACCGACAGCAAACAGCCCTTTGATGCGGGTTTCACAGCGCTGGTCGGTTTCGATACCACCCATGGTGTAGTGCGCGGTCGGACGGACAGGGATCGGCTCTTTGACCGGGTCCACGCCGACATACGCTTTCGCCAGCTCGCAGATAAACGGCAGGCGCTCCAGCAGTTTTTTCTCGCCGAGATGACGCAGATCCAGATAAACCACATCACCACGGTTGGTTTTGATAGTCCGGCCTTTGCGCCACTCGTGCCAGAACGCCTGGGAGACTTTATCGCGCGGGCCGAGTTCCATGTATTTGTTTTCCGGATGGCCGAGCGGGGTTTCCGGCCCCATGCCGTAATCCTGCAGATAGCGGTAGCCGTCTTTGTTGACCAGAATACCGCCTTCGCCCCGGCAGCCTTCTGTCATCAGAATACCGGAACCCGGCAGACCGGTCGGGTGATACTGAACGAATTCCATATCCCGCAGCGGCACGCCGTGACGGAAAGCCATTCCCATTCCGTCGCCGGTAACAATCCCGCCGTTGGTGTTATAGCGGTAAACACGACCGGCGCCGCCGGTGGCCATAATCACGGAATTGGCGCGGATCTGAACTTTTGTCCCTTCCATCATGTTGAGTGCCACCAGACCGCGCACATGGCCTTCATCCACAATGATATCGAGGACAAAATGCTCATCAAAACGCTGGATCTGAGGGTATTTCAGAGAGGTCTGGAACAGGGTGTGCAGCATATGAAAGCCGGTTTTATCGGCGGCAAACCAGGTCCGCTCGATTTTCATACCGCCGAAACGGCGCACGTTGACGGAACCGTCTTCTTTGCGGCTCCACGGGCAGCCCCACAGTTCCAGCTGGGTCATTTCTGTCGGACAGTGTTCGACAAAATACTCCACCACATCCTGCTCACATAACCAGTCGCCCCCGGACACCGTATCACTGAAATGATAATCATAGGAATCATGGGATTGTGTCACAGCCGCAGAGCCACCTTCTGCGGCCACGGTGTGACTGCGCATCGGGTAAACTTTTGAGATCAGAGCAATTTTCAGGTTCGGGTTAGCTTCCGCAGCGGCAATCGCCGCCCGCAGCCCTGCACCGCCTGCTCCGATAATTGCGATATCGGCATTAAAGGTTTGCACTGTGCTTCTCCATTGTTCAGGTAAATCGAAAGTTAAAATGTAAAAACGAAATCTGAAACGGGTACTTAAAATTGTTATCAGTAACCGAATCCTTTCAGTTGATAAAAACGCTAATCATTTTCGGTTACTGACTGGTTATAAAATCACATTCTGTTCAAAGTATAGCGAATAGCTGATCGTTTAAATTTGATATAACCAAGGGTTTTAAGCGCTAATTTTGCATTTTTGCGGATGAATAACCGGATATTTCAGGTAATCACCTAAGTAATTACTTGTGTGTAGTTATTTTGTTTTATTCCGGTTACATAAAATATACAGGGTAAACATATAATTAGCGCTAAAAGCATAGCGTATATCAGCGGCGGCACAATAACTAAATATCAGAGGTGTGAATCAGACAGAAAACAGGCGGAAAATCAGTCAGTTTACGGGTATTTCCTGCGGGAAAATCCGGATGTTGCGGATATGTGATATTCATCACGACTATGGATTATTTCGCTCTTATTTTTGGTGTTTTGTTTTCGTTTTTGCTCATTATCAATCATATGGAAAGAAAAAACGGCTAAGCTATAACCATAATAAAGGAACATGACTGAGAGGAACCCATGTCTGATTCACCTGTCAATGAAGCGGATGTCATTATCATCGGCGGTGGCGCAACCGGTGCCGGGATGGCGCGGGACTGTGCCCGGCGCGGCCTGCGCACTCTGTTACTGGAGCGGTTTGATATCGCGACCGGCGCGACCGGCCGTAACCACGGCCTGCTGCACAGTGGTGCCCGTTATGCGGTGACGGATCCGGAATCCGCCCGGGAGTGTATTTCGGAAAACCGGATCCTGCGGCGCATTGCCCGCCACTGTGTTGAGGAAACAGACGGCCTGTTTATCACACTGCCGGAAGATGAGATGGCGTACCAGGCCACGTTTACCGAGGCCTGCCGCGCGGCGGGTATTGAGACACAGGTGATGTCCCCGCAGGAGGCGCTGCGTTTTGAGCCGTCTGTAAACCCGGCGCTGCTGGGGGCGGTGAAAGTGCCGGATGGCACCGTGGATCCGTTCCGTCTGACTGCCGCCAATATGCTGGATGCGCGGGAGTACGGTGCGCAGGTGCTGACTTATCACGAAGTCGCGGATGTACTGCGTCAGGGCGATCAGGTGACCGGCGTGCAGGTTTATGATCATCAGAATCACCGCCGTTATCCGCTGTATGCGCCGGTGGTGGTTAATGCGGCAGGGATCTGGAGTCAGCGTATCGCCGGTTTTGCCGGGGTGCATATCAGCATGCTGCCCGCTAAAGGATCACTGCTGATCCTCGGGCACCGCCTTAACCAGCGTGTTATTAACCGCTGCCGCAGACCGGGTGATGCGGATATTCTGGTGCCGGGGGATACCATTTCCCTGATCGGCACCACTTCTGTTCATATTCCTTATGATGATATCGACAATATGATTGTCACGGCGGACGAGGTCGATACTCTGATCCGTGAAGGCTCACGGCTGGCTCCGGCAATGGCGCAGGCGCGTATTCTGCGGGCGTATGCCGGTGTCCGTCCGCTGGTGGCGGCGGATGACGACCCGACCGGGCGCAGTATCAGCCGGGGGATTGTGCTGCTGGATCATGAAAAACGCGACGGACTGCGCGGCTTCCTTACTATCACCGGCGGCAAGCTGATGACTTACCGGCTGATGGCGGAGTGGGCGACAGACGCGGTGTGCGCGAAGCTGGGTATAACGGCGCACTGTTCCACGGCGGAGGAGCCGCTGCCGGGTTCGGCGCATTCGGCGGAACAGACATTGCGTAAAGTGATCTCCCTTCCTGCCCCGCTGCGCGGATCGGCGGTGTACCGTCACGGCGATCGCGCGGCAGAATTGCCGCACACCACGCGGCTCGATAAAAGCCTGGTCTGTGAGTGTGAAGCGGTCACTGCCGGTGAGGTGCGCTATGCCACCGAAAGCCTGACGGTGAATAACCTGCTGGATCTGCGCCGCCGCACCCGTGTCGGCATGGGCACCTGCCAGGGCGAGCTGTGTGCCTGCCGTGCGGCGGAGCTGCTGACTCAGCTGAAAGTCACCACTGCTGAAAAATCCGAAACCGAACTGATGCACTTTCTGAATGAACGCTGGAAAGGTGTGCGTCCGGTGGCGTGGGGGAATGCGCTGCGGGAGAGTGAATTTACCGGCTGGGTGTATCAGGGATTGTGCGGGCTGGAAAACAGCGGGACAGAAGAACAGGGAGAGCAGCATGAAATATGATGTGGTTATCGCGGGTGGCGGCCTTGCCGGTCTCTCCTGCGGCGTGAAGCTGGCAGAGAGCGGACTGAGCTGCGCCATTATCAGCGCCGGACAGAGCGCGCTGCATTTCTCATCGGCGTCACTGGATCTGCTCTCGGCGCTGCCGGACGGGCAGCCGGTCACGGAGCCGCTTTCGGCACTGGCGGCGCTGGCACATCAGGCGCCTGCTCATCCTTACAGTGTGATAGGGGAAAGCGCGGTGCGCCGCTGCGTGTCACAGGCAATGTCGCTGTTACAGCAGGATACTTTACCGTTACAGGGATCGGCGGAGTGTAATCACTGGCGTCTGACCCCGGCAGGGCAGTGGCGGATGAGCTGGCTGACACCGGATGTGGTGCCGGTTCTGAGCGAAAAAATGACTGAAAACTGGCAGCCGGCTGCGGTTATCAGCATCACCGGTTTTCTTGATTTTCAGGCGGAAATGGCTGCCGCCGCACTGACCCGTCAGGGATATCCGGCGCAGGCGTATACCCTGCATCTGCCGTGCCTGGATAAATTACGTAATAATCCGAGTGAGTTTCGCTCTGTCAATATTGCCCGTGTGCTGGATTTGCCGCAGAACCGGCAGGAGTTGGCTGATGAGCTGGCGCAGTGCGGGATCACTGAACAAACTCTGATTTTACCGGCTTGCTTCGGGGCGGAAAACAGTGACGGAATTGCCTTCTTACAACAGCAACTGAATAAAACGGTTTATCAGCTGCCGACCCTCCCGCCGTCACTGCTGGGGATCCGCCTGCATCAGGCATTACTGCGCCGTTTCCGTCGGGCGGGCGGGTTTGTGATGCCGGGAGACAGTGTCATTTCTGTCCGTCGTGACGGTGAGCGGATCACTCAGCTGTTTACCCGCAATCACGGTGATATTCCGGTACAGGCTGAGCAGTTTGTGCTGGCGACCGGCAGTTTCTTCAGTAACGGGCTGGCGAGCGATATTGATCATATTTATGAGCCACTGCTGAATCTGAATCTGACTGAAACATTGCCGCGCCGGGAATGGACATCGGCAGATCTGTTTGCCCGTCAGCGCTATCTGGAGGCCGGGGTGGCGACAGATGCATATCTGCATCCGGCGGATGCGCACGGCACTATCACTAACCTGTATGCCGCCGGGGCGGTACTGGGCGGGTATAACCCGTTACAGGAGGGATGCGGGGCGGGTGTTTCTCTTGTCACTGCGATGTACGCAGCGGAACAGATTCTGGCGCAGATTGGCGTGGTGGTAACGGAGGCACAGGTATGAGTACGGGACAAACACAGTTCGAGAACTGCATCAAATGTACAGTCTGTACAACTTACTGCCCGGTGGCGAAGGTGAATCCGGATTATCCCGGCCCGAAACAGGCGGGGCCGGACGGCGAGCGGCTGCGCCTGAAAGACGCCATGCTGTATGATGATGCGCTCACCCTCTGCACCAACTGCAAACGCTGCGAAGTGGCGGGCCCGTCAGATGTCCGTATCGGGGATATTATCGCCCGCGCCAAACTGACGTATTCTCCGTCACGGCCTAAGATCCGCGACGCGATTCTGAGCCACACCGATCTGATGGGATCACTCTCCTCACCATTTGCGCCGGTGGTTAACACCATCACCGGCCTGAAACCGGTGCGTAAACTGCTGGATACCGCTCTGAAGATTGATCACCGCCGTGAGCTGCCGAAATATTCGTTCGGCACCTTCCGCCGCTGGTACAAAAAACAGCAGGAAAAACAGGCAAAATTCGGCGAACAGGTCGCGTACTTCCACGGTTGTTATGTGAATTATAACCATCCGCAGCTCGGTAAAGATGTGATTAAGGTCTTTAACAGCATGGGGATCGGCGTGCAGTTGCTGGAGCGGGAAAAATGCTGTGGTGTGGCGCTGATCGCTAACGGTTTTGCAAAGCAGGCGAAAAAACAGGCGGCGGTGAATGTGGAATCCCTCACCAAAGCCATTGTTGAACAGAAGATGCCGGTGATTGCGACATCCTCCACCTGTGCTTTTACCCTGCGGGATGAATATCCGCATATCCTGGATGTGGATACCGCGCCGCTGCGCGATAACATAGAGCTGGTGACCCGCTATCTTTACCGGCGGATGCAGGACGGGCGCAAACCGGTCCTGCGGCACATGCCGCTGAAAGTCGGTTATCACACGCCGTGCCATATGGAAAAAATGGGCTGGACGGCCTATTCCCTTGAGCTTATCCGCTCAATTCCGGGGGTGGAACTGATCGTGCTGGATTCACAATGCTGTGGTATCGCCGGAACTTACGGGTTTAAAAAGGAAAACTACGAAACATCTCAGGCGATTGGTTCCCCGCTGTTCCGCCAGATAGAGGAAAGCGGTATTGATCTGGTGATCAGTGACTGTGAAACCTGCAAATGGCAGATTGAGATGTCCACCAGCAAAAAATGCGAACACCCGATATCTCTGCTGGCGCGGGCGCTGGCATAAATAAAGGATGACAGAAACCGGCTGAATATTACGTATAAACCGCATTTTCTATTCACTTTCCTCTTCCGCCCGGTGCTAGCATCGGGCGGATTTTTAAAGAAGATGATAAAGATATTGAGAGGAAAATGAACAACTTCGCATCACATTCAGTCACTAAATATATTATTGCCGTCTCCGTGGTATTCCTGCTTTCCGCCTGCTCAAGCCGCCTGCCGAATCACACCGAACAATCTGATTTTCTGAGTGACTATCAGCGCCTGACCGAAACAGAAACAGCTTCCGGCGAGGTGATTAAATCCTGGCGTGCTGACGATTTCACCGCAGAAAGCCCGAAAACAAAGCTTATCTTTACGCCGGTTGTGTTTAAGCCGCTGAATGAAAATAACAAAATGGGTAAACAGTTTATGACTGTTTTGCTCAATTACACCAATCAGCAGATCAAAAGTGAGCTGGCAAAACGGTATCAGCTGACAGAAACTGCCGCACCGGGTGTGCTGCGTTTTGAGGGCGTGGTTACTGCCGTTAAGGTCACCAACAAAGATTCCAAACCCTATGAGGTCTTACCGGTGATGCTGATTGTCGCCGGAACACAGCTGGCAATCGGTAACCGTGATGCGGATACGTCAATGTATTTTGAATGGAAAATCACCGATTCCGTATCAAAAAAACCGTATCTTGAAGCGATCCGCAAAAATAAAGGTGAGCAGATGAGTAATAAGGATCAGACCATCACCTTACAGGAACTGAAAGCAGCGGTTGATACGATCGCCGCAGAGATCCTGCCCGCCGCATAATGAATACCGGCGGCGGATTACAGACAATAACGCCCGGTTATCCCGGGCGTTATTGAACAGAATAATAAGCAGATTAATACAGCCAGTCGCGACCCATGCGGTCAGCAGCCATAATAGCGGCATAGACCTGGTCGGAATCGACTTCAAACGGCATGTTGTAGATGGTTTCGTTGTCCGCGCAGCTCAGCTCGGCAACCGCCATCACTTTCTCTTCCAGCTCGGTACCGATGCTGTCCACACCCAGTTCTTCCAGGGTGATTGGCAGACCGACCTGTGCACAGAATTCCAGTACGGTTTCCAGCTCTTCCGCCGGGGCATTTTCCAGTACTAACTGTACGAGGGTGCCGAATGCCACTTTTTCACCGTGGTACATGTGGTGGCACTCTTCCAGCGCGGTAAAGCCGTTGTGGATAGCATGTGCCGCCGCAAGACCGGCACTTTCAAAGCCCAGCCCGCTGAGCAGGGTGTTGGCTTCAATGATGTTTTCCACCGCTTTGGTGCTGACTCCGGCTTCCACCGCCAGTTTGGCTTTGATGCCGTCGCTGAGCAGAGTATCAAAGCAGAGATTCGCCAGTGCCAGTGCCGCCAGTGTGGTACTGCCGCCGGCCATAGTGGCTTTTCCGGCTGCACTGCATGCACGCGCCTCAAAGTAAGTGGCCAGAGCATCACCCATTCCGGCAACCAGCAGACGTGCCGGCGCGCGGGCAATGATATTGGTATCCATCACCACCACGTTCGGGTTCTGCGGATAGAACAGGTAGCTGTCGAACGCACCGAGTTCATTATAGATAACGGACAGTGCGCTGGTCGGCGCATCGGTTGATGCGATAGTCGGGGCAATGATCACCGGCAGTTTGGCAAAATGCGCCACGGCCTTGGCGGTATCCAGTGTTTTACCGCCGCCCACACCCAGTACCGCCTGGCATTTGTGGTTTTTCGCCAGTTTGGTCAGACGGTCGATCTCCTCGTGAGTACACTCGCCGCCGAAGGTTTCAAAGACACCGCTGACTTCGTATTCGCTCAGGCTGTCATTCACAATATCGCCCACCAGTTCGCGGACAAATTTATCAGCAATCACCAACGTTTTTTCCGCTAATGGTCTGATGTATTTACCCACATGGTAAAGCGCGTCCGGACCCTGAATGTATTTGGCCGGGGATTGGATCACTTTTAACATACTCAAACTCCTGAATGCATTCGCGTTATGGTGTCAGTGAGGGATATTCCGTCTGAATCAGACTAACAGTTACAGTAACGGATATGTGAGAGCTGACGCACTGTACGGGCCGGGAGCACGGGGGCAGATCGGGAAAATGTGATACAGACGACAGCGCAGAGGCAGGATAGCGCCTCTGCGTGTCAGAAAAATGAACAATCAGTGATGCGCGGGCAGGGAGCCGTCAGCGCGTTGCGCAAAAAAAGAGCGCAGGATCAGATTAAGCAGCACGCCGTAAGCCGGCAGGAAGAACAGCATGCAGATAGTGACTTTGAAACTGTAATCCACCAGGGCGATTTCCACCCAGTTTGCCGCCATGAACGGATCGGTACTGCGCCAGAAGGCGATAAAGAAGAAAGCCAGGGTATCGATCAGGTTACCGACAAACATCGCGGCAGCCGGTGCCACATACCAGCGGCGGTTCTGACGCAGGCGGTTAAAGACATTCACATCCAGAATCTGTCCGAGGGCATAGGCCATAAAGCTGGCGGCGGCAATCCGCGCCACAAACAGGTTGAAGTGTGACAGTGCCTCAAAACCGGCCCATTCCCCCTGAAAGAACAGGGCGGAGACCACATAGGAAATCGCCAGAGCCGGGATCATCACCGAGGTAATAATCCGCCGTGCCAGCGGTGCGCCGTAGATACGGACGGTCAGGTCAGTCGCCAGGAAAATAAACGGAAACGTGAAAGCCCCCCAGGTGGTATGGAAGCCGAAAATGGTGATCGGCAACTGCACCAGGTAGTTACTGGAGGTAATGATCAGAACATGAAAAAGTGATAACCAGATAAGCGCAGTGCGCCGCTGGCGGGCAGATAAATCAAACATATTGTACCTTTTTGGTGGTTGGGGTGAGGGAACCCAATAATCTCAGCGCGCAATAATACGCCGTTTGCGCAACAAAAGCAAAGGACTCTCCCGGAGGGAAAACAGCCCGGAAGATTAAAAACACAGAAGCGGCGCCGGGCTTTTATTTCCGGTATAATTCCCGGATTCGTTACTTAACAGGACAATCATGATGTCTGATACTTTTTCCTGTGCCGATAAAACACTCGACACACTCGGGCTGCGCTGCCCGGAGCCGGTGATGCTGGTGCGTAAAACCATCCGCGGGATGAATACCGGTGAAGTTTTGCTGGTGGTGGCGGATGATCCGGCAACCACGCGGGACATTCCCGGGTTCTGCCGTTTTATGGAGCATGAGCTGGTGGCTCAGGAAGCTGAAACCGCGCCGTACCGCTATCTGATCCGCAAAAAAGAGAGTGCGCTGTAATCCATCTTTCAGGGACTGAACCATGCTTGACCGCTTTGATACCTTTCTGCTGGCGCAGAAACACTCGTCTCTGACCGGCTGGCACCGGTTTATCCTTGAATTCTGGTTTTTTGGTCTGAAAGAGGCACGGGCGTGCCTGTTTGCCGCCTTCTTTTTCCTCGCCCTGTTTCTGGTGCCTGCCGCCGGTGTCGCCGGGATCCCCCGTTATGATTTTCTGCTGATCCTGGCGGTCCTGTTTCAGGCTGCTATGGTGTGGAAAAAGCTGGAAACCACGGATGAACTGAAAGCCATCTGTATTTTCCATGTGGTCGGTTTTGTCATGGAGTTGTTTAAAACCTCATCCGCTATCGGTTCGTGGAGTTATCCTGATGAGGCGTATACCAAATTATGGAATGTGCCGTTATTCACCGGGTTTATGTATGCGGCTGTCGGCAGTTATGTGATTCAGGCGTGGCGCTTCCTGAACGTCCGGATTGAAAACTTCCCGCCGTACTGGCTGGCGACCCTGATTGCGCTGGCGATTTATGTGAATTTCTTTGCTCATCACTTCACCGGCGATTACCGCTGGTATCTCACCGCCTTTATTCTCGGGCTGTATGCGCGGACCATGGTTTATTACACGCCGTATGATAAAGAGCGCAAAATGCCGTTGTTACTGAGTTTTGTGCTGATCGGCTTTTTTATCTGGCTGGCGGAAAACTTCGGTACCTTTTTCGGTGTCTGGCAGTATCCGAACCAGATCGGGGCGTGGGCGACCGTGCATGCCGGAAAATGGGCATCCTGGTCGCTGCTGGTGATTGTCACCTTCACGATTGTGGCCTATCTCAAGCACATTAAAGCCACGATCCTGGTGGTGAGATAAAAAAAGGGATGCCGCAGCATCCCTTTTCAGTCAGTAACCCGTGGTTATTTTTTCATGACCCGCAGCAGGCGGACAGCGTTGGCGGTCACCAGTGCGGTCGCACCGGAGTCAGCCAGAACCGCAACCCACAGGCCGGTCAGCCCCATCAGGGTGGTGACCAGGAACACGGCTTTCAGACCCAGAGCGATAGTAATGTTCTCGCGGATAATCTTACGGGTGGCCCGCGACAGCGTGATCACTTCGGCAATGCCGGTCAGGCGGTTGTGAGTCAGTGCGGCATCGGCGGTTTCCAGTGCCACATCGGTCCCGCTGCCCATGGCAACCCCGATACTGGCTGCTTTCATTGCCGGGGCATCATTGATACCGTCGCCGACCATCATGGTGTGATGTTCATTATTCAGCGCCATCACCGCTTTGACTTTATCTTCCGGCATCAGTCCGGCACGGAAATCCATGCCGATGGTACCGGCGATAGCAGCGGCTGCACGCGGGTTATCCCCGGTCAGCATCACGGCGCTGACACCCATCGCTTTCAGCTGGCTGATGGCTTCAATGGCATCACTGCGCAGCGTATCCTGCATGGCGATAAGTCCGGTTAGCCGGTTACCTGCAACCACAGCAACGACCGTTTTCCCTTCATTTTCCAGCCGGGTCACTTCTGCTGCAGCGGCATCGGTCAGCAGGCCGTCTGCCAGTTTACCCGGTGCGCTGACCAGGATGGTCACACCGCTGAGTTCACCTTCAACCCCTTTACCGGCATGGGCTTTACGGTTTTCCGCTTCGGTGATAGTCAGCCCCAGAGCTTCAGTGCGCTCCAGAATCGCTTTGGCTAACGGGTGATGTGACCCGCTTTCCACGGCGGAGGCAAACGTCAGCACATCCGCATCACTGTGGTTATTCAGGGCAACAATATCAGTCACCTGCGGTTTACCCTCTGTCAGCGTACCGGTTTTATCCAGCGCGACAGTGGTCACGGTACCCAGCTGCTCCAGTGCGGCACCGCCTTTGATCAGCGCACCACGGCGGGTGGCGGCGGCCAGCGCGGAGGTGATAGCCGCAGGGGTGGAAATTACCAGTGCACACGGACAACCAATCAGCAGCAGTGTCAGACCACGGTAGATCCACGGATACCATTCCTGGCCCATAAACAGCGGCGGAATAACAATCACCAGGGCGGAGAACAGCATAATCATCGGCGTATAGTAGCGGCTGAAACGGTCGATAAAGCGCTCGATTGGTGCACGGCGCTCTTCCGCTTCCTCAATCAGTGTCAGAATACGGTCGATGGCGTTCTGACCCTGCTCGGAGACCACTTTCATCTGCACTGCGCGATCCACTGACAGCGAACCGGCAGCCACTTTTTCACCCTGTGCCCGCTCAACCGGGACGGATTCCCCGGTCAGGGCGCTTTCGTCAAAGCTGGCAAACTCACTGAGAAGTTCGGCATCTGTCGGCAGGCGTCCGCCAGGTGCGATTTCAATAATGTCGCCGGGACGCAGCTGTGCAACCGGCACGGATACTTTCTGCCTGTCCTTAATCACCACCGCATCTTCCGGCACCAGCGCCATCAGCGCGCTGACTCCCCGCCGTGCACGGCCTGCCGCATAGGATTCCAGCATTTCGCCCAGCAGGAACAGCAGGATAACCATGGCCGCTTCTTCAGTGGCGCCGATAATTATGGCGCCGACTGCCGCGACCGTCATCAGCGTTTCAATCGCAAACGGGGTGCCGGAGCGGATAAGACGCAGCGAGCTTTTGGCGATCGGGAACAGCCCGATCAGCGTTGAGGCGATAAAGGCGTATTTGCCGAACTCCGGGTTCACAAACTCCAGCGCGTAGCTGAGGGCAATCAGCACCGCCAGAATCAGCATCGGCGTTGCCTGTTTCAGCAGGCTCTGCTCTTCTTTTTTCTTCGGTGCGGCACTGCTGCCGTTCAGATCCCAGAGGACAAATCCGGCCTGCTGAACAGCACTGGTCACATCCGCGCGGACATCCCCGGCGGCATCCACCACCAGTTTTTCGGTGGCAAACATCACTTTTGCCTGGGTGACCGCCGCAATTTTCAGAACGGCAGTTTCAATCTTGCGCGCACAGCTCGGGCAGTCCATCCCTTCCACCTGCCAGTTGTAACGCTGGCTGCCGCTTAATTCAGGCAGTGCGGTATCATCCGGGGCGGCGTGATCGTGTGAACAGCAGCTGCCGTGTGCGTGTTCATGACCGGCGTGGTCATGGTCATGTTCAGAATGCGCATGATCGTGCGGGGCATGACCATGCGCACGGGACTCATCGTCGTCGTGTTCCGGATGTTCATGCTCACTGTGATCGTGTGCGGTATGGTCGTGTGACTGATGAGCCTGTGACTCACTTTTTCCGCCGGTGGTGCAGGCAGATTTGCTGCCGCAGCAGTTGCTGGTATGAGTATGCTCATGATGTTCTTTGTTCGGGTGCATAAACACCTCCCTGTTCAACGGTGAGTTGATGTTAATTTTTCTCATTAACAGGAAGTGTACACATTGGAGTCTACTCCAGAGTCAACAACAGGGGCGCATAATTATTGGCAAATTGTGCGCTCCTGTTGTCAGGGGCAGAATTACATCAGCGTGATAGCGCGGACAATCAGGAAATGCCCGAGGAAATAGAAGGTGGAATACACCGCTTTGGCCAGTTTAAAGGTAAACAGGAAGCGGTTAATCAGCCACAGGATCAGGTTCAGCACCAGACAGAATGCCCCGATCATCAGGGAGAAGTTGTAATCGGTACCCAGCCCGAAGAACTGCTCTCCGGCAAGCCAGCCCATCACCAGCGCACTGAGCAGCGCCGTCAGCACCGGTACTTTATGATCGCCGAGTTTGTACCAGAGCAGCGCGAGTACCGCGATGGCAATCACCGGCACGGCAATCATCAGCGGAATATAGAAGGTGAAATTATTGAGCAGGGCGAAGCTCAGGGCATAGAGCAGATAAAACACGGCACTGGTATACAGTGACAGGTCGATTTTATTATCAGCAACCAGGCGGATGGTATCGGAGACAATGGCCACTAACAGCCCGACACACACCAGATACCCGGAGATATCCAGCCCGTAATCCCCGCTCCACGCCCACAGCAGCAACAGCAGCAGGGTGACGGGACGGAAAACCCAGCGCTGCCAGTTTGGTCCCCGGTAGGCGGCGTCGATATAGAGCCAGCCGGAAAAAAGTACAGCAATAAATGGCCAATTCATAGGGTGTCCTTGAGGTATGTTGATGGCGATTAACACCTGAATATTTGATAATATCCCGTATTTACAGAACACGATCAACCAGATTGCAGGAAAACAACCATACTCATGAACAAATTCGGTTTGTTAGGTTTTATTGTCGCCGCTTTGATTATTATCCTGGCGACCCGCCGCTTCTTTGAACAGCGCAAACAAAATGAGATAAATGACCATTCTGCGGTGGTGACATATCAGGTCACGGTGACAGAGAAAAAGGATTATCCGTACCCGAATATGCGTTCCCGTGAGCGGGATGTGGTTTTCCCGGAAACCTTCCGTTATGAGGTGCATTTCACGCCGCTGTCGGGGAAAACCATTGTGGTGTACATCAAAGAGGATGAATATAAAGAGATTACCCTGCATTCACGCGGAACGCTGTCAATGCAGGGGACGCGGTTTATCCGTTATGAGCCGCTGCGTTGATCAGGGTTTATCCTGATCTTTCAGTTCTGCCTGCTGGCGGCGCAGCAGGGCGAGCAGTTCAAACACACCGAATAAAAAGACACGTACTTTACCGGCGGCTGTCAGTTTCTTATCCTGCGGCTGACCGGCATTGAACAGCGACATCAGCAGCCCGTGCATCACCACCATAAAAAAGGTGGCGATATGCATAAAGATATTCAGCGGTTTCGGGAACGGATGCACCAGGCTGAAAATCAGAAAACCCCAGACGGCCAGCATCAGTATGCGGCCAATATTAATCAGGAACATACGGACTCCTGTTCAGTCGTCTGCGTCTGACGCAGATAAAGACGATACGCAACCTGGCCGGCCACCTTCTCCCGGTGGCACACCCAGTTACCCGGAACAACCAGTGTGTCTGATTCCGCCTCGGCTTCAATGTAGATCATTGCTTCCGGGCTGAGCCAGTTATTCTGCTCCAGTAAATCAACGGTTTCCTGAAGCAGCCCTTTACGGAACGGCGGGTCGAGAAACACCACATCAAACGGCGTTCCTGGCTGTGCCAGAAACTGCAGGGCGCTCTGATTAACGACAGTGGCCTGTTCACATTTGAGCAGACGGGCATTGGCGCTGATCTGAGCTGCAACGGCGCGGTTGAGTTCTGTAAATGTCACGGCGGAGGCATAGCGGGAAAGTGCCTCAAAACCGAGTGCGCCGCTGCCTGCAAACGCATCAAGACAGCGCGCGCCGTTAATCACCGGCATCAGCCAGTTAAACAGGGTTTCGCGCACGCGATCAGTGGTCGGGCGCAGGCCGTCATGTGTCAGAACCGGCAGTTTACGTCCGCGCCAGAGACCGGCGATAATGCGGATCTGCCCTTGTGGTGCGGTTTGAGCTTTTTTAACCATAACCTTCGTAACTTATTAATTCTGAAATTATTAATTCAGAAATATGAATAACAGACGGGAAAACAGCGGAATATTATACGCAGGTTTTGTAAAAATTCGTTTAAATTTAATATGAAATTACGGAAAGCCGATGCGCAACCATCCTGTGAAATGATAGACTGCGTCTGATTTGCAACTAATGATGATAAAGACGCCATATCTGCTCAGGATTTTCCGGACATACCGTGCCGGAAGGTGACGGGTGGCAGTATGCAAGGAGTATAGTGGCTGTGGCAAAAGAGAAGAAAAAAGGTTTTTTTTCCTGGCTGGGTTTTGGCCGTAAAGAAGATGAACAGGCGCAGCAGGAACAGGCGGCTCAGGAAGAACAGGCACATTTAGCCGAAGAACAGGTCCGCCGTGATGCAGAGGCGGCTGAACAGGCGCGTTTAGCCGAAGAACAGGCCCGTCGTGATGAAGAAGCGGCTGAACAGGCGCGTTTAGCCGAAGAACAGGCCCGTCGTGATGAAGAAGCGGCTGAACAGGCGCGTTTAGCCGAAGAGCAGGCCCGCCGTGATGCAGAGGCAGCGGAACAGGCTCGTCAGGCAGAAGAACAGGCCCGTCGTGATGCGGAAGCCGCGAAACAGCAGCGTCTGGCAGAAGAAAGACGTCAGGCGGAAGCGCAGGCTGCAGAGCAGCAGCGTGTGGAAGAAGAACAGCGCCGTCTGAAAGAGCAGGCACTGCGTGACGCGGAAGCCGCGAAACAGCAGCGTATCGCGGAAGAAAAACGTCTGGCCGAAGAACAGGCCGCAGAGCAGCAGCGTTTAGCACAAGAGCAGAAACAGCGTGATGCCGAAGCCGCTGAACAGGCGCGTCTGGCCGAAGAACAGCGTCTTGCGCAGGAGGAAGAAGCCCGCCGTCTCGCGGAAGCCGAAGCGGAAGCACAGGACGCGGCACTGGTTGAAAATGAATCTCCGGCACCGGCGGACACGCAGGAAAGACCGGCAAAAGAAGGGTTCTTTGCCCGTCTGAAACGCAGCCTGGTGCGCACCCGTGAGAATATCGGCTCCGGTTTCTTCGGGATCTTCCGTGGCAAAAAGATCGATGACGATCTGTTTGAAGAGCTGGAAGAACAATTGCTGGTGGCCGATGTCGGTGTGGAAACCACCCGCAAGATCATCACCAGTCTGACTCAGCATGCCAGCCGCCGTGATCTGAAAGATGCGGAAGCCTTATTCGTTAAACTGCGCGAAGAGATGGGCGAGATCCTGGCAACAGTCGATAAGCCGCTGGAAATTGAAGATAAAAAACCGTATGTGATCCTGATGGTCGGCGTCAATGGTGTCGGTAAAACCACCACCATCGGTAAAATGGCGCGTCAGTATCAGGCTCAGGGTAAATCTGTCATGCTGGCTGCCGGAGATACCTTCCGTGCAGCTGCGGTGGAACAGCTCCAGGTCTGGGGCGAGCGCAACAATATCCCGGTGGTGGCACAGCACACCGGCGCGGATCCGGCCTCGGTGATTTTTGATGCCATTCAGTCCGCCAAAGCCAAAGGGGTGGATGTGCTGATTGCGGACACCGCAGGGCGTCTGCAGAACAAAGCGCACCTGATGGAAGAGCTCAAGAAAATCGTGCGGGTGATGAAGAAACTTGATGAAGATGCCCCGCATGAGATTATGCTGACATTAGATGCCAGTACCGGACAGAACGCTGTCAGCCAGGCGCGTCTCTTTAATGAAGCGGTCGGCCTGACCGGGCTGACTCTGACCAAACTTGACGGAACGGCGAAAGGCGGTGTGATCTTTGCCATTGCAGACCAGTTCGGTATTCCTATCCGGTATATCGGGGTGGGTGAAGGTATTGAAGATCTGCGTCCTTTCAAAGCCGGTGATTTTATTGAGGCACTTTTTGCCCGGGAGGATTAATCATCCATGATTCGCTTTGAACACGTCAGTAAAGCCTATTTAGGCGGCCGTCAGGCGCTCCAGGGGGTGGATTTCCATATCCGCCCGGCGGAGATGGTCTTCCTGACCGGCCATTCCGGCGCAGGGAAGAGTACCCTGCTGAAACTGATTTGTGGGATTGAGCGACCCAGTGACGGCACCATTTTATTTGACGGCCACAACATCAGCCGTCTGAAAAACCGTGAAGTGCCTTTCCTGCGCCGCCAAATCGGCATGATTTTTCAGGATCACCATCTGCTGCTGGATCGCACGGTATATGACAATGTGGCGATGCCGCTGATCATTGCCGGTGCCAGTCCGGAAGATATCCGCCGCCGCGTCAGTGCCGCGCTGGATAAAGTCGGTCTGCTGGATAAGGCCCGTAACTTCCCGGTCCAGCTCTCCGGCGGTGAACAGCAGCGCGTGGGCATTGCCCGTGCGGTGGTCAATAAACCGATGGTGCTGCTGGCGGATGAACCGACCGGTAACCTGGACAGCGAGCTGTCTGAAGGGATTTTACGGCTGTTTGAAGAGTTTAACCGTGTGGGTGTCACCGTACTGATGGCAACACACGATATCATGCTGATTGAACGGCGTAATTACCGCGTGCTGACGCTGAGTCAGGGACGCATGGCGGGAGGTCATCATGGCTAAACAACCGCGTAAACCCGTAAAAAAAATGCCGTCCAAAGCCAAAGCGCTGAAAGGCGGCTGGCGGGAACAGTGGCGGCATGCGTGGGTAAACACGCTGGGCGATATGCTGCGCCAGCCGCTGTCAACACTGCTGACAGTGATGGTGATTGCAATCTCCCTGACACTGCCGAGTGTCTTTTATATCGTCTGGAAAAACGTCAGCCATGCGGCGGAACAGTGGTATCCGACCCCGCAACTGACCGTTTATCTGGATAAAGGTCTGGATGAACAGGGCGGTCAGAAACTGGCGGACGAGCTGAAAGCGCTCGACGGCGTGGAGAGCGTTAATTATCTCTCCCGCGACCAGGCGATAACCGAATTCCGCGCCTGGTCCGGATTCAGTACCGCGCTGGATATGCTGGAAGAAAACCCGCTGCCGGCAGTGGCTATCGTCACACCGAAAGTGGATATGCAGAGCAGCGAAACGCTCTCCACCCTGCGTGATCGTGTCACGGCACTGTCCGGGATTGATGAGGTGCGGATGGATGACAGCTGGTTTGCCCGGCTGGCGGCACTGACCGGCCTGGTGGGGCAGATTGCCTCGCTGATCGGGGTGCTGATGGTTGTGGCCCTGTTCCTGGTGATTGGCAACAGCGTGCGGCTCAATATTTTCAGCCGCCGCGAAACCATCAATGTGATGAAACTGATCGGCGCGACAGACGGCTTTATTCTGCGTCCGTTCCTCAACGGCGGCATGCTGCTCGGGGCGTTCGGCGCAATATTGTCACTGGTGTTATCCTCTCTGCTGGTCTGGAAACTGGGTGATGTTGTGACCGATGTGTCCAAAATTTTCGGCACCACATTTGCACTGACCGGGCTGGACTGGGACGAAGCACTGCTGATTGTGCTGGTGTCAGGTATGATTGGCTGGGTTGCCGCCTGGCTGGCAACGGTCCGCCATTTACGGAATTTTATGCCGCAGTAACTGTCTCACTATCCGGCGGGGCATTATCCCGCCGGGTATCCCGCATCACCGGTTTACATTCAACCAAATGACAACGCCGGCACTAAGTGATAGGCGTAACTCTGTCCTGTGTTGTACACTATTCACCATTACCGTCTGCCGACGTCATTTTTATTTGTACTGAGGACTGAATGACTAAAGATACGCAATTCCCTGTTTTAGTTCCGCAAGGGAGCATTGAGGCCTATATCCGGGCAGCTAACCAGTATCCGATGCTGACAGCCGAAGAAGAAAAAGAGCTGGCTGAGCGTCTGTATTATGACGGCGACCTTGAGGCCGCGAAAAAACTGATCATGTCGCATCTGCGGTTTGTTATCCATGTCGCCCGCAGTTATTCAGGTTATGGCCTGCCTCAGGCGGATCTTATCCAGGAAGGCAATATCGGGCTGATGAAAGCGGTGCGCCGTTTTAACCCGGAAATGGGTGTGCGCCTGGTGTCGTTTGCGGTTCACTGGATCAAAGCTGAAATTCATGAGTATGTGCTGCGCAACTGGCGCATCGTTAAAATCGCCACCACCAAAGCACAGCGCAAACTGTTTTTTAATCTGCGCAAATCCAAAAAACGTCTGGGCTGGTTTAACCAGGACGAAGTGGAAATGGTGGCGAAAGAGCTGGGGGTAACCAGCAAAGATGTGCTGGAAATGGAATCCCGCATGGCGGCGCAGGACATGGCATTTGATATGTCCGATGACGACGACGGCGATCACCCTGTGGTGGCACCGGCACTGTTCCTGGAAGATAAATCCTCTGATTTCGCGGATGAAATCGAGGAAGATAACTGGGATAACCACGCCACGGACAAACTCACCCTGGCGATTGATTCACTGGATGAGCGCAGCCGTGACATTATCCGTGCCCGCTGGCTGGATGATGACAGCAAAACCACCCTCCAGGAACTGGCGGATAAATACGGCGTTTCTGCAGAGCGCGTCCGTCAGCTGGAAAAAAATGCCATGAAAAAACTGCGCGAGGCGATTGAGGGCTGATAACAATGCTCCCGTTTCCGCCGCAATCTGTTATGGTAGCCATAGTATTTTCTGATAATCACTGACGGGGATATTATGGCTTTTTCGTCTGAAGACAAGGTAGTTTTACTGGCGGTAAAGGGCGTGGGCACGAAAGTTATCGAACGCCTTGAGCAGATGGGTTTCTCAGACCTTAATCAGCTTGCTGCTGCAGATGCCCAATCCCTGCTGAGTGCAGGTGCGGCACTCACCGGCTCCACCTGCTGGCGCAACAGTCCGCTGGCCAGAAAAGCCATTGAGTCTGCCATAGCGGCAGCACGCCAGGCACAGAATCCGTCCTGATATGACACCGGTTCAGCTCGATCAGCGCACCGCCCGGCTGATTGTTCAGCGGGCGATGCAAATCCTCAGTTACTCCGTGAATGTGATGAACGCACAGGGCGTGATTATCGCTTCCGGTGACCCGCAGCGGGTCAATCAGCGTCACGAGGGCGCGGTGCTGGCGCTGACAGAAAACCGGATTGTGGAAATTGATGAAGCCACCGCTGCCACGCTGAAAGGCGTGAAACCGGGCATTAATCTGCCGGTGATTTTCCGCGATACCATGGTGGGTGTGGTCGGGATTTCCGGCAAACCGGATGAAGTGCGCAACTACGCCGAACTGGTGCGCATGGCGGCGGAGTTGGTGCTGGAGCAGGCCGATCTGCTGGAGAAATCCCAGTGGGATCGCCGTTACCGTGATGAGCTGGTCAGCCAGCTGATAAGCCCGGAGCAGCAGCCGCAGTCAGTAAAATCCATCGCCGCCTATCTCGGGATCTCCCCCGATAAACCCCGTATTGCCCTGATCCTCGCACTGCCAGCGCCTGATCACGAGCAGTTTCACCGTCTGGTGGACTATATTGATAATCTGAAAATGGATCTGCTGGTCAGTATCCGGGGAATAAATTCCCTGGTGGTACTGAAACCGGTGGCCTGTGATGCGGATTTTCAGCCGCTCTCTCCGGTGCAGAAGTAGTTACAGGCACTGCGCCGCCAGCTGCCGGGATCTGCTGATGTATGTCGGCGGTTTTTTTCACGGACACAATGGCCTGCACCGCTCCTGGCAGAGTGCCTGCGCTGTGCAGCAACTGGGGCAGACCCCGGCGTACAGCCGCCAGAAAACCATTTTTTATGATGAAGTCAAATTACCCGCGCTGTTACAGGGATTTCAGGATAGCTGGCAGGCCGCTGAACTGGCTTCTGTCTGGCAGAAACTGAAAGCGGCGGACAGCCGCCGTGTGTTGTGTCATACCCTGAAGACCTATTTTGATCAGAATTGTGATCTGTCTCAAACCACAAAAACGCTGCATATTCACACAAATACCCTCCGTTACCGCCTTCAGCGTGTTGAATCGATTACTGGCTTAAATATCAATAGATTAGAATCAATGATTCAGCTTTATTTCGGTATTCTGACTGATCTGTGATTTGTACGTTTGTACAAAATACGCGGTTTCAGCCCGTTCTTTTTTGTCGGAACCTCTCAAGCTTAAGCTGATGGCTGCCGCCATAATGCATCCTGTTCTGTCCGAATAATCATAACTACAGCAGGAGTCTGCACATGGTGACTGTTTCAGCTTTGGGCGCAATGGTTGCGCTGGTCGTGGCGATAGGGTTAATACTGAAAAAAGTACCGCCGGTATACGGGATGATGGCGGGGGCACTGGCCGGAGGATTGGTCGGCGGCGCGGATCTGGTGCAGACGGTGACACTGATGGTGACCGGTGCCCAGGGGATCACTAACGCGGTGCTGCGTATTCTGGCGGCGGGTGTGCTGGCGGGGGTACTGATTGAGTCCGGTGCGGCAAATACTATTGCGGAAACCATTGTCCGCAAAGTGGGTGAGAAGCGGGCGCTGCTGGCGCTGGCGGTAGCCACTCTGTTACTGACAGCCGTCGGTGTGTTTATCGACGTGGCGGTTATTACGGTTTCACCGATTGCACTGGCGATTGCGCACCGCGCGGATCTGTCCAAAATGGCGATTCTGCTGGCGATGATCGGCGGCGGTAAAGCGGGTAACGTGATGTCACCGAACCCGAACACCATTGCGGCGGCAGATAACTTTAACGTGCCGCTGACATCACTGATGGCGGCGGGGATTATCCCGGGTATTTTCGGGCTGATCGTGGCATATTTTCTGGCGAAACGTCTGGTTCACCGTGGTTCAAAAGTGACACAGGAAGAGCTGATTGCGGCTCACCATGACGGCAGATTGCCGGGATTTTGGGCAGCGATGAGTGCACCGCTGGTAGCTATTTTTCTGCTGTCACTGCGTCCGATCGCCGGTATCAGCATTGACCCGCTGATCGCGCTGCCGGTCGGCGGCCTGGCCGGTGCGCTGATTATGGGGCGTATCCGTCAGTCCAACCACTTTATTACCTCCGGGCTGAGCCGGATGGCACCGGTGGCGATTATGCTGCTGGGGACCGGAACCCTGGCGGGGATTATCGCCAACTCCGGCCTGAAGGATGTGTTAATTAACGGCCTGACGGCGTCCGGTCTGCCATCCTATCTGCTGGCACCGATTTCCGGGGCACTGATGTCAATGGCAACCGCGTCCACCACAGCAGGTACGGCGGTGGCGTCTGCGGTATTCAGCTCCACGCTGCTTGATCTGGGTGTGAGTGCGCTGGCCGGGGCGGCGATGATCCACGCCGGTGCGGTGGTGCTCGACCAGATGCCGCACGGCAGCTTCTTCCATGCGACCGGCGGCAGTGTCAATATGCAGGTTCATGAGCGTCTGAAATTACTGCCTTACGAAACCATGGTGGGTCTGGTGATCGCTATTGTCTCCACACTGATTTTCGGTGTCTTCGGGTTTGGCGGGTAAAAGGAATTAAGTATGAAAATAGTGATTGCTCCGGATTCATTTAAAGAGAGTCTGACCGCCCTTCAGGTCGCCGATGCGGTGGAAGCGGGTTTCAGAACCGTTTTCCCGGATGCGCAGTACATCAAGTTGCCGATGGCGGACGGTGGCGAGGGCACAGTGGTCTCCATTATTGAAGCCACACAGGGAACACTGAAAGAAACCGAAGTTACGGCCCCGCTGGGGAATAAAGTGACCGGGTTTTACGGGCTGTCCGGTGACGGTAAAACGGCCATTATTGAGATGGCCGCAGCTTCCGGGTTACATCTGGTACCTCCTGCACAGCGGGATCCGCGTGTGACCACCACCTTCGGCACCGGGGAACTTATCCTGGCAGCACTGGATGACGGCGCGGAGAAAATAATCCTCGGCATCGGCGGCAGTGCCACCAATGACGGTGGTGCCGGGATGATGCAGGCGCTGGGGGTGGTATTCCGCGATGAACAGGGGAATTCACTGCCGTTCGGCGGCAGTGCGCTGGCAAAACTGGCTTCCGCGGATCTATCCGGGCTGGATCCGCGTCTGGCGAAAACAGAGTTTGTGGTGGCCTGTGATGTGAATAATCCGCTGTGCGGGCCGAAAGGAGCATCCGCCACCTTCGGGCCGCAGAAAGGCGCGACACCGGCGATTGTCAGCGAACTGGATGCGGCGCTGCGTCACTACGGGGAGGTGATTGAATCCCTGACCGGTAAATCACTGAGTGATGTCGCGGGGGCCGGAGCAGCCGGCGGCATGGGCGTTCCTTTGATGGCATGGCTTGATGCGCGGATGCAGCCGGGAATTGAGATGGTGATCGAAACACTGGATCTGAACTCGGTGGTGAAAGATGCCGACCTGGTGATCACCGGGGAAGGACGGATGGACAGCCAGACGATTCAGGGAAAAACCCCGGCGGGTGTGGCGAAAGCTGCAAAAGCACGGGGAATTCCGGTGATTGCGCTGGCAGGCGGGATGAGTGACGACTATGCCGTCGTGCATGAGCACGGTATTGATGCCGTGTTCTCCGTGATCCCGCGGATTTGCTCTCTGGATGAGGCACTGGCACAGGCGGCGGTTAATATTGAAGTGGCTGCCCGCAATATCGCTGCTGTACTGGCGATGAAAATAGGATAAATCAGTAATATTCGTAGCGGGATTCCGGCGTGATCCCGCTGCTTTGAATGGCGGCGGAGCCTTCCAGCTGAATGGCCTTGATCATGGTTTGTAATTCACAGTTTCCGTACAGATCCCATTTATAGCAGGTGTAGGCGAAACCAGCCGGTTATTCTGATAGCGGTAGCGGGTTTCTGATTGCCGGGATTGGTTATCCGGTATTGTTTTATAGGATTCTGTCAGGCTGACGATCCGGTTTTTCCGGCACGATCTGCGTGGTTTGCGTAATCGTAATCGGCACCTGACCTTCTTCTATCGCCATTTCCCGGTATTCATAATCATATTGTGTCAGATTGCTGCACGGACCGAAGTGCAGTTTTTCTTTCACCCACAGGATAAGCCCCATCGGGTGGTAAGACGTGATAGTGATTGATTTTACCGGCCCGTAATATTTCGCGCCGGTAATAATAAATGTATTTTGCCGGTTAATATCCTGTGCCGCATCATCACAGCGGCCGGGGGGCGGCCGCAGCGGTCAGCGGCAGCGTAAAAGTGAGCAGGAGCATGCCCGTTAGTTTATTCATGTCGCGGACCATTCCATCAGTCATAGTGAACAGAAAACCCGGATCAGGATAAATCAATCAGTAAACTGAATCAGATAACGGGTTAATACTTCGCCGGATGAATCTAATAATAAAGAGAGATAATTGCTATCGGAATAGTGGGGAAAACTATTTTTCCGGCGGTGAATTTCCGCATTAAGTTATCCTTAACGAATCATTAACCAGTTTATAACACTGTTTTTTGCCGAAAAAACACCCGATTGCAACCGGATATTATCCTGTTAATGATGCAATAATCTCCTTTTCTGATTTGCTTTTCAGAATAAAAATCCTGTTTAATGAACTGAAAATAAAGAATTAATTAATGTAATACGACTCATTATAACGGAATTCCGAAAATACCGCACATGCTGACCGTCCGGTCACTGCAAAGCTAACCGATGGGGATGTTCTGATGAAAAAAACAATGAAAATGGCAATCATTGCCGGAGCTGTATCCTGTGCATTAAGTGCAGCGGCGTACGCTGAAGATATTAAAGTTGCGGTGGTGGGCGCAATGTCCGGACCGGTCGCACAATACGGTGACATGGAGTTTACCGGCGCCCGTCAGGCGGTTGAGGATATCAACGCCAAAGGCGGGATTAACGGCAATAAACTGGTGATCACTGAATACGATGATGCCTGTGACCCGAAACAGGCGGTGGCGGTCGCCAACAAAGTGATTAATGACGGCATGCGCTATGTGATCGGGCACCTCTGCTCCTCCTCCACACAACCTGCGTCAGATATTTATGAGGATGAAGGGATCCTGATGATCACCCCGGCGGCAACCAATGCGGATTTAACCACGCGCGGTTACAACCTGATCATGCGTACCACCGGCCTGGATTCTGACCAGGGCCCGACCGCAGCAAAATATATCCTCGAAAAAGTGAAACCGCAGCGCATTGCCGTGGTGCATGACAAACAGCAGTACGGTGAAGGCCTGGCGCGTTCCGTGAAAGACAATCTGAACAAAGCCGGAGTGAAAGAAGTGCTGTTTGAAGGGGTGACGGCGGGTGATAAAGATTTCTCCGCGCTGGTGGCGCGCCTGAAGAAAGATAATGTCGATTTTGTCTATTTCGGCGGCTACTACCCGGAAATGGGACAGATTTTACGCCAGGCAAAACAGGCGGGGCTGAATATCCGCTTTATGGGACCGGAAGGCGTGGGTAACTCCTCACTCTCCAACATTGCCGGTGACGCATCCGAAGGCATGCTGGTGACGCTGCCGAAACGCTATGACCAGGTTCCTGCCAACAAACCGGTGGTGGATGCCCTGGCGGCGAAGAAACTGGATTCCACCGGGCCGTTCGTCTGGACAACCTATGCGGCATTACAGTCCCTGACTACCGCGATGCAGCGCAGCGGCAGCATGGAACCAGCGGATCTGGCCGCTGATCTGAAAGGCAAACCGGTTGACACCGTAATGGGCGAACTGAGCTGGACACCAAACGGGGATCTGAAAGGTTTCGAGTTCGGCGTATTTGAATGGCACAAAGACGGAACCTCATCACCGCTGAACTGATCCGCAGCGGTGACTGATGCGGGCAGTGTGTTTCAGGGGAGTGCGCTATGTCAGAACAATTATTATATTTTACGCAGCAATTGCTGAACGGATTAACGCTGGGAAGCACCTATGCCCTGATCGCCATCGGTTACACCATGGTGTACGGCATTATCGGTATGATTAACTTTGCCCACGGCGAAGTGTATATGATCGGCAGTTACGTCTCGTTTATTGTGATTGCCGGGCTGATGATGCTGGGGATTGATGTCGGCTGGTTGTTAATTACCGCTGCATTTATTACAGCGATAATTATTGCCAGTGCCTATGGCTGGAGTATCGAACGGGTCGCTTACCGGCCCGTCCGTCACTCAAAACGACTGATTGCCCTGATTTCGGCGATCGGGATGTCCATTTTTCTGCAAAACTTTGTCAGTCTTTCCCAGGGCTCCCGCGATCTCGCGCTGCCCGGGCTGATTAACGGCCGCTGGACCTTCGGGGAGAGCGGCGGTTTCTCGGCCACGGTTTCTGCCATGCAGATCACTATCTGGGTGGTGACGGTGCTGGCAATGCTGGCGCTGACCCTCTTTATCCGTTACTCACGGATGGGACGCGCCTGCCGTGCCTGTGCGGAAGATCTGAAAATGGCCGGTTTACTCGGGATCAACACCGATCGCGTGATTGCACTGACCTTTGTGATCGGTGCGGCGATGGCGGCGGTGGCCGGGGTGCTGCTGGGGCAGTTTTACGGCGTGATCAACCCGTACATCGGCTTTATGGCCGGGATGAAAGCCTTTACCGCAGCGGTTCTCGGCGGGATCGGCAGTATTCCGGGGGCGATGATCGGCGGGGTGATCCTCGGCGTATCAGAAGCCATGACCTCCGCCTATTTCAGTACGGAATATAAAGATGTGGTTTCATTCGGCTTGCTTATCCTTGTGTTACTGGTGATGCCGACCGGGATCCTCGGGCGTCCGGAGGTTGAAAAGGTATGACTAAATCTCACTGGATCAACGCCATTGTCGCCACCGCAACGCTGTTTGTGCTGGCCTCCGTGATGATGGGGCTGCAATTGTCCCTCGATGGCACCCGTCTGATTGTCCGCAACGCCGATGCTGTCCGCTGGGAGTGGATCGGTACCGGCTGTGTGATTGTCTTTATTTTTCAGCTGGTGCGCCCGTCACTGAAAAAACTGACGGCGCGTCTGCCGAAAAGCAGCTGCTCATTGCCGGGTTTTGACGGTTCCACCAATACGCAGAAAATTATTGCCGGGCTGATTATTCTCGCTGCCATTATCTGGCCGTTTATGGTGTCACGCGGCAGTGTGGATATCGCCACCTTAACCCTTATCTATGTGATGCTCGGCCTCGGGCTGAATGTGGTGGTCGGGCTGTCCGGCCTTCTGGTGCTGGGCTACGCCGGATTCTACGCCATCGGTGCCTACACTTACGGGCTGATGAACCACTATTTCGGCTGGGGGTTCTGGCAGAGTCTGCCGCTGGCCGGTATTGCCGCGGCGCTGTCCGGGCTGCTGCTCGGCTTCCCGGTGCTGCGGTTGCGCGGGGATTACCTGGCGATTGTGACACTCGGCTTCGGGGAAATTGTCCGTATTCTGCTGCTGAATAATACGGAGTTTACCGGCGGGCCGAACGGCATCAGTCAGATCCCGAAACCGACCCTGTTCGGGCTGGAGTTCAGCCGGACCGCCAAAGAGGGCGGCTGGGATACGTTCCATAATTTCTTCGGCCTGGCGTATGATCCGGGCGATCGTATTATTTTCCTGTATTTGGTCGCATTGCTGCTGGTACTGGCAACACTGTTTATTATCAGCCGGTTACTGAGGATGCCGCTGGGCCGGGCGTGGGAAGCACTGCGTGAGGATGAAATCGCCTGCCGTTCGCTGGGGCTCAGCCCGACACGTATTAAACTGACGGCATTCACTATCAGTGCGGCCTTTGCCGGGGTGGCGGGAACCTTATTTGCCGCCCGTCAGGGCTTTATCAGCCCGGAATCCTTTACCTTCACAGAATCGGCCTTTGTGCTGGCCGTGGTGGTACTGGGCGGTATGGGCTCACAAACCTCTGTCATTCTGGCCGCCGTTATCCTGGTGGTTTCCCGGGAAATGATGCGCGATCTGAATGCTTACAGCATGCTGTTGCTCGGGGCGCTGATGGTGCTGATGATGGTCTGGCGGCCGCAGGGATTACTCCCGGTATCGCGCCCGCACCTGAAAGTCAGCACAACGGATGCGGAAAAAACCGGAGGTGCGCAATGACCGATACCTTATTGCAGGTCTCCGGCCTGACCATGCGTTTCGGCGGGTTGCTGGCGGTGAACAATGTGTCGCTGGAACTGAACCGGGGCGAAATCGTCTCTCTGATCGGCCCCAACGGCGCGGGAAAAACCACGATCTTTAACTGCCTGACCGGCTTCTACAAACCGGCGGACGGGCAGATCCTGCTGCGCGGAAAACCGGTACAGGGATTATCCGGACAGGCGATTGCCCGTCTCGGCATGATCCGCACCTTCCAGCATGTACGTTTATTCCGGGAAATGACGGTGATTGAAAACCTGCTGGTGGCACAGCATCAGCATCATAAAAGCGGATTACTCGCCGGGCTGCTGACGCTGCCTTCATTCCGCCGTGATCAGCGCGAAGCCACGGAACGCGCAGTGATGTGGCTGGACAGAATCGGGCTGACGTCACTGGCAAACCGGCAGGCAGGTAACCTGGCGTATGGTCAGCAGCGGCGGCTGGAAATCGCCCGCTGTATGGTGACCCGGCCGGATATTCTGATGCTGGATGAACCGGCGGCCGGGCTGAACCCGAAAGAAACGGACGATCTGGATGCACTGATCGCGGAACTGCGGGCGGAGCACGGCGTGTCTGTCCTGCTGATCGAACATGATATGAAACTGGTGATGGGAATTTCAGACCGGATCTATGTGGTGAACCAGGGAACGCCGCTGGCAAGCGGCACCCCGGCGGCGATCCGCAACCACCCGGACGTGATCCGCGCGTATTTGGGGGAGGCATACTGATGCTGGAATTTAATAATGTCTCCGCGCAGTACGGCAAAATTCAGGCGCTGCATGAAGTCAGCCTGTCGGTGCGTAAAGGGGAAATAGTCACCCTGATCGGCGCGAACGGTGCGGGGAAAACCACGCTGCTCAGCACGCTGTGCGGGGAGCCGCGGGCGACCACCGGCGAGATCCGCTACCTCGGGGAGAATATCACGGCACTGCCGACGGCGCAGATCATGCGCAAAGACATTGCACTGGTGCCGGAAGGGCGGCGGGTGTTCGGGCGGATGACGGTGGAAGAGAATCTGGCCATGGGCGGATTTTTTGCATCCAAAACGCAGTATCAGGCACGGATTGCTCAGGTATATGAGCTTTTCCCGAGGCTTCAGGAGCGCCGCCATCAGCGGGCGGGTACCATGTCCGGCGGTGAGCAGCAGATGCTGGCTATCGGCCGTGCGCTGATGAGCAGTCCTCAGTTGTTACTGCTGGATGAACCGTCCCTCGGGCTGGCGCCGATTATCATCATGCAGATTTTCGATACCATCCGTGAACTGCGTGATGCGGGTATGACTATCTTCCTGGTCGAACAGAATGCCAACCAGGCGCTGAAACTGGCAGACAGAGGTTATGTGCTTGAAAACGGGCGGGTCGTACTGGAGGATACCGGTCAGGCACTGTTGGTGAATGAAGCGGTCAGGAGTGCCTATCTGGGCGGCTGATCGGATGACGGTTTTCCGGAAAAAATCTGACGGAATTTGTCCTCATTTTCTGTCAGATTTCTGACCCACGGGCAGGCTTCCGGCTCACCGTTTTCACAGGAGGCTTTCATCAGTGCCACACCTTTTTCGTAATCCTGCGCCACGCCGTGTCCCCGGAGATACATCATCGCGAGGTAAAACTGAGCGGAGCCGTGTGACTGTGCTGCCGCTCTCTCATAAAAACTCCGGGCAATGGCGCAATCACCGCGTTCACAACCTTTTCCGCGATAATACATCACCCCCGGCTGATAAAGCGCATCCGGCTGATTCTGTGATGCGGCTTTCTCGAACCAGACTCTGGCTTCCTGTAATGCTGTCACGGACTGATCGCTGAGCAGGATCAGTTTTCCCGGCTCATTCTGGGCATAAGGATTGTTCTGCTCTGCCGCCTTCCGGTACCAGTATTTGGCCTGCACAATATCCTGTTTTGCGCGGAAGGTATCGGCCAGCGTTATCTGAGCAGTAATATTGCCGCTCAGTGCTCTGGCTTCGATCTGCTGTATTGCTGCCTGTTTTGCCTGAAGCGGGGCGGCGGCAAACAGTACAGCAAACAGGAGTCCTGCGGTTATAGCGGTTTTTATTACACATCCTGTTATTGATTTTCCTGCGGATATTACGCCCTGAACGTGATCAGTGTAAGGGGCGGATAAGTCCGGGTAAATCAGTCCGGGACTACGTATTTATGGGCGGATGCTCTCTGATGGTGCACTGCAATGGTGCAGGGCGGTATTTTCCGCAACGGAAACCGGCGGATCCGGCGGGCAGCAAAAGCGGAATGATTATTGCAACAATGATAACTGACAGCCGGGGCTTTCCCGTTTGCAGCGATAAGAGGCACTGATGACTGAATATAATTTTGTAATAAAAACGGATGATTTATCCTCACCACAAACCGGCGCACTGATTGCTCTGCATTTACAGGGGATGGCACAGAATACGCCGCAGGAGCACGTTTACGCGCTCGGTAAAAACGGCCTGCGGGCGGATAACATCCGTGTCTGGAGTGTATGGGCCGGTGACCGTATCGCAGCGGTCGGGGCGCTGAAACAAATTTCCGCCGCACAGGGCGAAATAAAATCAATGCGGGCTCACCCGGATTTTCGCGGCAAAGGAGCGGGTAAACTGCTGTTACTGCATATTATTGCACAGGCAAAACAGAGCGGCATGACGTGCCTGAGCCTGGAGACCGGCTGCCATCCGGATTTTGAACCGGCACTGGCACTGTACCGGCGCTGCGGTTTTCAGGCCGGATCGGCGTTTGGTGATTATCAGACCGGTGAACATAATCAGTTTTTCCATCTGGATCTTTGATAACAGGGCGGGTTTACGGAAACCCGCATTTTTATACTTTTTTTATACCTTTCCCGCCGAATTTTGCGACATCTTTGCACCCGCTTTTCTAGACTCAATGATGAATACCTCACACATGTAAGGACAAGTTATGAGTCTGGCTCTTATTGCAGGCATCGCCGGTACATTACTGCTGCTGGCATACCTCCTTTATGCCCTGATTAATGCGGAGAAATTCTGATGGCCGCGAATGCCTTTTTACTTATCGCCGGGTTTCTGATTGTTTTGCTGATTGCGGCAAAACTGCTCAGTAACCTGCTGGTCTGCTTTATTGACGGTACACCGCTGCCGGTTCTGCGCCGTGTGGAAGGTGTGCTGTGGCGCTTTGCGGGGATTGGCCGCGACGAGATGCGCTGGCAGGAATATCTGACAGCACTGCTGCTGTTTAATGCGCTGGGACTGATTTTCCTGACGGCGATCCTGATGCTGCAGGCGGATTTACCGCTCAATCCGCGTCACTTCCCGGGGATGTCATGGGATCTGGCGCTGAACACGGCGGTCAGTTTTGTCACTAATACCAACTGGCAGTCTTACAGCGGAGAATCCGCAGTCAGCTATTTCAGTCAGATGGCCGGACTGACAGTACAGAACTTCCTGTCTGCCGCCACCGGTATTGCTGTGGCGTTTGCCCTGATCCGCGCTCTGTGCCGCCGTTCTGTGCAGACACTCGGCAATGCGTGGGCGGATCTGACCCGCATCACGCTGTGGCTGCTGCTGCCGCTCTCCGTGATTATTGCGCTGTTCTTTATTTCGCAGGGCGTGATTCAGAACTTCCATGACTACCAGACCATTATCACCCCGGAAGGCGTGCAGCAGGTGCTGCCGATGGGGCCTGTGGCCTCCCAGGAAGCGATTAAACTGCTCGGTACCAACGGCGGCGGCTTCTTCGGTGCCAACTCAGCGCATCCGTTTGAAAACCCGACCGCACTGACCAACTTTGTGCAGATGCTGGCGATTTTCCTGATCCCGGCGGCACTCTGTTTTGCATTCGGGCGCTGTGCCGGTAACCCGGGCCAGGGCCGTGCACTGCTGGCCGCGATGACCATTGTCTTTGTTGCCGCCGCTGTGGCGGTGATGTGGAGCGAAACTCACGGTAATCCGGCTTTTGCGGGGATGGGGATCGACAGCACCTTCAATATGGAAGGGAAAGAGAGCCGCTTCGGTATCCTTGCCACCGGGCTGTTTGTGGCCGTGACCACCGCCGCCTCCTGTGGTGCGGTAAACAGTATGCATGACTCCCTGACTCCGCTGGGCGGTCTTGTGCCGCTGTGGCTGATGCAGATCGGTGAAGTGATCTTCGGCGGTGTGGGTGCCGGTTTCTACGGAATGATGCTGTTTGTTTTCCTCGCCGTTTTTATCGCCGGACTGATGATTGGCCGTACGCCGGAATACCTCAGCAAAAAAATCGAGGTGCGGGAGATGAAACTGACCGCGTTGGCGATTCTGGTCACCCCGGCGCTGGTTCTCGGCGGCACGGCGCTGGCTATGATGACGGAGGCCGGACGCGGCGCGATGCTCAATCCGGGCGCTCACGGCTTCAGTGAAGTGCTGTATGCCCTCTCATCCGCTTCAAACAATAACGGCAGTGCCTTTGCCGGGCTGAGTACCAACACCCCGTTCTGGAACCTGCTGCTGGCATTCTGCATGCTCGCGGGCCGCTTCGTGGTGATTGCGCTGGTGATGATGCTGGCAGGCTCGCTGGTCAGCAAAACCATCCGGACCGCCGGGGCAGGCACACTGCCGACAACCGGGCCGCTGTTTACCGGGCTGCTGATCGCCGCAATATTGCTGATCGGCGCACTGACCTTTGTTCCTGCACTGGCACTGGGGCCGGTGGCGGAATTTCTTGATTTACTTAAGTGATTGACGGGAGAACACCATGAGTCGTCAGACACAGCGATTATTTGAACCCGCACTGGTGCGCCGCGCACTGCCGGATGCATTCCGCAAGCTCTCGCCGGTGGTGCAGTGGCAGAACCCGGTGATGTTTATTGTCTGGTGCGGCAGCCTGCTGACCACACTGCTGGCCGCCGGGATGTTCAGCGGATTTATCAGCGGTAACGGCGGATTTACCCTCACCGTCGCCCTGTGGCTGTGGTTTACCGTGCTGTTTGCCAACTTCGCCGAAGCGCTGGCGGAAGGGCGCAGCAAAGCGCAGGCCGACAGCCTGAAAGGAATGAAAAAAACCAGCCGCGCACGGCGTCTGCATGCGGCACAGCGCGACAGCGGTTTTGATATGGTCTCCGCTGATACCCTGCGCAAAGGGGATTTGGTACTGGTGGAAGCAGGGGATCTGATCCCGTGTGACGGTACCGTGCTGGAAGGCGGTGCATCTGTGGATGAGAGCGCCATTACCGGTGAATCCGCGCCGGTGATCCGCGAATCCGGCGGCGATTTTGCTTCTGTTACCGGCGGTACCCGGATTCTGTCCGACTGGCTGATTATTGAGTGCAGTGCCAACCCGGGTGACAGCTTCCTTGACCGCATGATCAGCATGGTCGAAGGTGCGAAACGCAGCAAAACGCCGAATGAGATTGCCCTGACCATCCTGCTGGCCGCACTGAGTATTGTGTTCCTGCTGGCGGTGGCGACACTCTGGCCGTTTACCGCCTATACCGGCCATCCGGTCACTCTGACAGTGATGATTGCCCTGCTGGTCTGTCTGATCCCGACTACCATCAGCGGCCTGCTTTCAGCTATTGGTGTGGCAGGGATGAGCCGTATGCTGGCCGCCAATGTCATCGCCACCAGCGGCCGTGCCGTGGAAGCTGCCGGGGATGTGGACGTGCTGTTGCTGGACAAAACCGGCACCATCACACTGGGTAACCGCCAGGCCTCTGCTTTCCTGGCTGCATCCGGTGTGGATGAAAGAACGCTGGCAGATGCAGCTCAGTTGTCATCACTGGCGGATGAAACCCCGGAAGGACGCAGTATCGTGGTGCTGGCAAAACAGCGTTTCAGCCTGCGGGCGCGTGATCTGGAAAGCCTGAATGCGACTTTTATCCCGTTTACCGCCCAGACCCGCATGAGCGGCATCAATGTGGACGGGCGCACTATCCGTAAAGGTTCCGTCGATGCTATCCGCCGCTATATTGAGGCTAACCACGGTCATTTTCCGGCACAGGTCGACAAACTGGTGGAAGAGGTTGCACGCAGCGGCGGAACCCCGCTGGTAGTGGCCGAAGAGCATCGCGTGCTCGGGGTGATCGCCCTGAAAGATATCGTAAAAGGCGGGATCCGCGAACGCTTTGCACAACTGCGCCAGATGGGGATCAAAACCGTGATGATCACGGGGGATAACCGGCTGACCGCCGCTGCCATTGCCGCCGAGGCCGGTGTGGATGATTTCCTGGCGGAAGCCACCCCGGAAGCCAAACTGGCGCTGATCCGTCAGTATCAGAAAGAAGGGCGGTTGGTGGCAATGACCGGCGACGGCACCAATGATGCGCCGGCACTGGCACAGGCGGATGTCGCGGTGGCGATGAACTCGGGCACCCAGGCGGCGAAAGAGGCGGGGAATATGGTCGATCTGGACTCCAACCCGACCAAGCTGATTGAGGTGGTGCATATCGGTAAACAGATGCTGATGACACGCGGCTCGCTGACCACGTTCAGTATCTCCAATGATATCGCCAAGTATTTTGCCATTATCCCGGCGGCGTTTGCGGTGACCTATCCGCAGCTGGATGCACTCAATATCATGCGTCTGCACTCGCCGGATTCCGCCATGTTAAGTGCGGTTATCTTCAACGCCCTGATTATTGTCTTTCTGATCCCGCTGGCGCTGAAAGGGGTGCCGTACCATGCCCTGAGCGCCGCACAGATGTTACGCCGTAATCTGTGGATCTACGGACTGGGTGGCCTGGTTGTGCCGTTTATCGGTATAAAATTGATAGATATGTTACTGACCCTGACAGGGTTAGTATAAGGATAAACAATGAGTCAGATACGTCCCGCAATCATAATATTTCTGGTTCTGGCACTGGTAACAGGGGTATTTTATCCTCTGCTGACCACCTCGCTCGGGGAGTGGTGGTTTGCCCGCCAGGCCAACGGCTCACTGATTGAAGTGAATAACGAAGTCAAAGGCTCGGCGCTGATCGGCCAGCAGTTCACACAGCCCGGTTATTTTCACGGACGCCCGTCAGAAACAGCAGAGCATCCGTATAACGCCCTGAGTTCCGGCGGCAGCAACCTGAGCACCGGCAACCCGGAACTGTTACAGCGGGTGGCGCAGCGGGCAGAAACATTAAGGGCGGAAAACCCGGATGCTTCCCGCCCGGTGCCGGTTGACCTGGTGACCGCCTCTGCCAGCGGGCTGGATCCGGATATCTCTCCGGATGCCGCTTACTGGCAGGCCGCGCGGGTGGCCAAAGCGCGTAATATGACACAGGCGGAGGTGGAGAAACTGATCCGCGAACATATCACCACTCCGGTGCCTGCGTTTACCGGTGTGCCGGTCGTGAATGTGCTGGCACTGAATCTGGCGCTGGATGCACATGCGGCGGACAAAACCAGCCTGAACTAACGGAAGGACAGCATTATGTATGATGAGCCACTGCGTCCCGATCCTGACCAGTTACTGGCACAGGTCACAGAGCGCCCGCGCGGGAAACTGAAGATTTTCTTCGGTGCCTGTGCGGGTGTCGGGAAAACCTACGCCATGCTGAAAGAGGCGCAGCGGCTGCGTGAGCAGGGCATTGATGTGCTGGCCGGGGTGGTGGAAACCCACGGCCGCAGTGAAACCGCTGCCTTGCTGGAAGGGCTGCGCATCCTGCCGCTGAAAAAGCATAACTACCGGGGGCGGCAGGTGGCGGGGTTTGATCTCGACCGCGCGCTGGCGATCCATCCGGCGGTGATCCTGATGGACGAACTGGCGCACACCAACATCCCCGGCGCCCGCCACCCGAAACGCTGGCAGGATGTGGAAGAGCTGCTCAATGCCGGGATCGATGTCCTCACCACCATCAATGTGCAGCACCTGGAAAGCCTGAACGACATTGTCGGCGGCGTGACTGGTGTTCGTGTGCGCGAAACCGTACCGGACCCGGTGTTTGATGCCGCCGATGAAATCGTACTGGTGGATTTAACGCCGGACGACCTGCTCGACAGACTGCGTGAGGGAAAAGTGTATCTCCCTGCTCAGGCGGAGCGGGCGATCGAGCACTTTTTCCGCAAAGGCAATCTGCTGGCACTGCGTGAACTGGCGCTGCGGCGGACCACTGACCGTGTCGATGAACAAATGCGTGCCTGGCGGGAGCGGAAAGGTCAGGAGAAAGTCTGGCACACCCGGGATGCGATTCTGGTCTGTCTGCGTCCGGACGGCGGCAATGAAAAACTGGTGCGTGCCGCAGCCCGGCTGGCGGCACGGCTCGGCAGTGACTGGCATGCCATTTTTGTCGAAACCCCCGCACGGCATAAGCTGCCGTCACCGCAGCGGCGTACTATCCTCACCACCCTGTCGCTGGCGCAGCAACTGGGAGCCACCACGGCAACGCTGGCGGAGCCGGAAGAGGGCCGCGCGGTGATCCGCTATGCGCGTGAAAATAACCTCGGCAAAATTATGATTGTCCGCCATGAGCGGACATCCTGGTGGCGGCGCGACAAATTACAGGAACAGCTCAGCCGTAGTGCCGCTGATCTGGATGTGGTGATGATCGCCCCGCAGGACCGGCAGCCGGAAAACCGTGAGAAATTCAGCGACAACCGGCCGTTCCTGGATAAACACAAAACCGATTTACAGGGTTGTGTTGTCGCGGCACTGATTTGCGCCGTCACTACCCTTATGGCGCATCACTGGCTGATGGCCTTTGATAACGCCAACCTGGTAATGCTCTATATCCTGGGCGTGGTGGTGGTGGCGCGGTTTTACGGGCGCTGGCCTTCTGTGTTTGCCACCATTATTAACGTTATCAGCTTTGATATCTTTCTTATCAACCCGAAAGGCACGCTGGCCGTTTCGGATATGCAGTATCTGCTCACCTTCGCGGTGATGATGACCGTCGGGCTGGTGATCGGCAGCCTGACTGCCGGTGTCCGCTATCAGGCCAGGGTGGCACGTTACCGCGAGCAGCGCACCTGGCATCTGTATGAAATGTCGAAAGCGCTGGCGGTGGCGCGGGAATCTGATGATATTGCCTCTGTCAGTTGCCACTTTATCAGCCACAGCCTGCATGCCCGCTGCGAAATGCTGCTGCCGGATGAGCAGGGTAACTTGATCCCGGCAGGGGGCGGGGTGGCGGATAACGGCCGTGACGATGCCATCATCCGCTGGAGTTATGACAAAGGCCAGCCCGCCGGGTTCGGCACCGGTACTCTGCCCGGTGTGCCGTATCAGATCCTGCCGGTCTGCACGACAGAGAAAGTGTACGGCGTGGTGATTGTGGAGCCGTATAACCGCCGTCAGCTGCTGATCCCCGAACAGCAGCGGCTGCTGGAAACCCTGATCCTGCTGGCAGCGGGGGCGCTGGAACGCCGCACGCTGACAGAACGCGAGGCGCAGTCGCGGCTGGTCAGTGAACGCGAGCAGGTGCGCAACTCGCTGCTGGCGGCGCTGTCCCATGATCTGCGCACGCCGCTGACTGTACTGTTTGGTCAGGCGGAGATCCTGACGCTGGATCTGACCAGCGAAGGTTCACCGTATGCCGCGCAGGCCAATGAGATCCGCCAGCATATCCTCAGCACCACGCGGCTGGTCAATAACCTGCTGGATATGGCGCGGATCCAGTCCGGCGGCTTTAATCTCAATAAAGAGTGGCTGCCGCTGGAAGAGGTGATCGGCAGTGCCCTGCAAATGCTGAAACCGCGTTTTGATACGGATTCGGTGCAGATTGACCTCAATGACCCGATGCAGCTGATTTGTGCGGACGGCCCGCTGTTTGAACGGGTGTTGATCAATCTGCTGGAAAACGCGATAAAATATGCCGGGCCGCAGGCGCAGATTGGCATCCGCTCGCGGTTGTCGGACAATATGATTGATATTGAAGTGTGGGATAACGGCCCGGGCATCCCGGCCGGACAGGAAGCACAGATATTTGAGAAATTTTCGCGCGGCCAGAAAGAATCCGCCATTCCGGGGATCGGCCTCGGGCTGGCTATCTGCCGGGCGATTGCGGAAGTGCACGGCGGCACTATTTTAGCCGGAAACCGTGACGGGGGTGGCGCAAGCTTCCATATCCGTCTACCCTGTGAAGACCCGCCCGTGATTGATGAAGATGATAACCCGTTGTGACCACTGTACTGATTATTGAAGATGAAAAAGGGATCCGCCGCCTTCTGCGCACTGCGCTGGAAGGGGATTCTGTGCGTGTGTTTGAAGCGGAAGACCTGGCACGCGGGCTGGTGGAAGCGGCGACCCGCAAACCGGATCTGGTGATCCTTGATCTGGGTCTGCCGGACGGTGACGGCATCACCTTTGTGCAGGAATTCCGTCAGTGGAGTTCCGTGCCGGTGCTGGTGCTTTCCGCCCGTGACAGTGAGCATGACAAAATTGCCGCCCTGGATGCCGGGGCGGATGACTATATGACCAAACCCTTTGGTGTCGGGGAGTTACAGGCGCGGCTGCGGGTGCTGATGCGCCGCTATCCCGGCAGCGAAAAAAATGATCCTGTTTATGAATTCGGGGATATCTGTGTGGATATTGCCGGGCGTCAGGTCAGGAAAGGCGGGGAGGAAGTGCATCTCACACCGATTGAATTCCGCCTGCTGACCATTCTTATCGGCCACAGCGGCAAAGTACTGACTCAGCGGCAACTGCTCAATGAAGTGTGGGGGCCGAACGCCGTCGAACACGCCCACTACCTGCGTATTTACATGGGACATCTGCGCCAGAAACTGGAAACGGATCCGGCCCGTCCTCAGCATTTCATCACTGAAACCGGTATCGGTTACCGGTTTGTATCCGTTCCCTGAATACCTCTCCGGCCTTTTTTTTACCTCCGTCACTGTTATAGGAAAACTGTTCTGTTTTCCGGCAGTTTTTATCGTTTACATCAAAAAATTGTTATTTTGTGCGCTTTATAGTGAAACCAGGTGATACAGACCCACGGATTTTTAAGTACCTAAAAGGAGTTAGTTATGGATTTTGCTATCCAGCTTGTCGTGGTATTGATCTGTCTGTTTTACGGGGCGCGTAAAGGCGGGATTGCCCTGGGTTTACTGGGCGGGATTGGCCTGGTGCTGCTGGTTTTTGTCTTCCACTTAAAGCCCGGAAAGCCGCCGGTGGATGTAATGCTGGTGATTATTGCGGTCGTGGCGGCATCGGCTACCTTGCAGGCATCCGGAGGACTGGATGTGATGCTGCAGATAGCAGAGCGTCTTTTGCGGCGTAACCCGAAATATGTCTCTATTGTGGCGCCGTTTGTGACCTGTCTGCTGACTATTCTGTGCGGTACCGGGCACGTCGTCTATACCATCTTACCTATCATCTATGATGTCGCGATTAAAAATAATATCCGCCCGGAAAGGCCGATGGCGGCCAGTACAATAGGCTCCCAGATGGGGATAATCGCCAGCCCGGTGTCGGTTGCGGTGGTCTCCCTGGTCGCCATGCTGGGGGATGTGACCATCAACGGCAAACATCTGAGCTTTGTTGACCTGCTGGCGATCACCATTCCATCCACCCTGATCGGGATACTGTGCATCGGTATCTTCAGCTGGTATCGCGGTAAAGACCTGGATAAGGATCCGGAATTTCAGTCATTTATCGCAAAACCGGAGAACCGGAAATACGTCTACGGCGATACCGCCACCCTGCTCAATAAAAAATTACCGGCCAGTAACTGGCTGGCAATGTGGATCTTTCTGGCCTCTATCGCGGTCGTTGCATCACTGGGGGCATTTTCGTGGCTGCGGCCGGTTTTTGACGGCAAGCCGCTGTCGATGGTTTTGGTGATTCAGATCTTTATGCTGCTGGCAGGGGCATTAATTATTATCTTTACCGATACCAAACCGGCATCTATTTCGAAGAATGAAGTATTCCGCTCGGGGATGATCGCGATTGTGGCGGTTTACGGTATCGCGTGGATGGCGGAAACCATGTTCGGTGCTCACCTTGAGCAGATTGAGGGTGTGCTGGGATCGCTGGTCAAAGAGTATCCGTGGGCTTACGCAGTGGTGCTGCTGCTGGTGTCCAAGTTTGTCAACTCGCAGGCGGCGGCTCTGGCGGCAGTGGTTCCGCTCGCGCTGATGATCGGGGTCAATCCGGCTTATATTGTGGCATCCGCACCGGCCTGTTACGGCTACTATATTCTGCCGACCTACCCGAGTGACCTGGCGGCTATCCAGTTCGACCGCTCAGGTACCACCAAAATCGGGCGCTTTGTGATTAACCACAGCTTTATTGCGCCGGGACTGATCGGTGTCGGGGTTTCCTGTGTGTGCGGCTGGTTCTTTTCCGCCATGTACGGTTTTCTCTGACAGCCATCCGGAACAGTGATAACGGGCAGTCATGCCCGTTATCTGCCCGTTAATCATCAGGATACAGAGGACGGCGTTCCGGCAAGCTGAAAGACACCGACCATCTCATTGAGTGTACCGGCCTGCTCATTCAGGGAGGAGGCTGCGGCAACAGACTGTTCCACCAGGGTGGCATTCTGCTGGGTGGCGGAATCAATCAGCCCGATAGCACTGTTGATCTGAGTGATCCCGTCAGTCTGTTCATGACTGGCGTGGCCTATCTCATGCAGTAAATCATCCATCTGGCTGACGTTACTGACAATACCGCGCAGTGATTCAGCGGCTTCCTCCACCAGTTGCAGCCCCTCGCGGGTCTGACCGGCAGAGTTTTCAATCAGGGTGCGGATCTCACCGGCTGAATCGGCACTGCGCTGTGCCAGCAGGCGGACTTCACCGGCCACCACCGCAAAACCGCGTCCGTGCTCACCGGCTCTGGCGGCTTCCACAGCGGCATTCAGCGCCAGAATATTGGTCTGGAACGCAATAGAATCAATCAGATTGATAATATCTGACATCCGGGTGGCCGTCGTGTTGATCATACGGATTTTATCCGTCACCTGCTCCATCATTTCGCCGTTGTGTTTCACCACCCCGGCGGTATCCGCCGACAGTGCGGTTGCCTTAAGGGTATTGGCGGCGGTATTTTTCACTGTCGCGGTGATCTGCTCCATTGAGGCGGCAGTTTCCTCCACTGACGCGGCCTGTTCTTCCGTGCGGGCGGCCAGGTTCTGGTTACCGGCAACAATCTGCTCTGCGGTGGCAGACAGGCTGACTGCGCCGTTTTTCACCTCAGTCACGATATCCTGCAAATGAACCTGCATTTCAGCCAGGGCATTAAGCAGCACCCCGGTTTCATCATGATGCGTGACATTGACCTGCTGTGTCAGATCCCCCTGTGCAATGGCGCGGGCAAGCGTGACGGCTTTGTCCAGCGGACGGGTGATACTGACCACAATAATCCGCGCCAGTACGGCACTGACGATGGCACTGATGATGGTCAGAGTGATCAGCAGGAGGCGGTTGGTTTTGAAATTACTTTCCACCTGATTTCCCGCCTCTTTCATATGCGCATCCTGAATGGCGATTAACTGCATCACATTGTCGCGGTAAGCGCGCTGAATACCGGCTGTGGTATTCACCATCTCATTGATTGCAGAGGCTTCATCTCCGTTTTGTGAAAACTGAACCATACGGCGCTGTGAGGTGAGGTACTGCTGGCGGACTGAGCGGATCTCTTTCAGGATGTTCTGAGATGCCTCATCCTTCAGCGTCTCATTAAATTCATCCAGAATCAGGGTGATTTTTTTACTGGTTTCAGAAGCACCGGCGGCCAGCTGACGAATCTGAGGATTTTTATCATCCAGCAGCAGGAGTTGCTGAATGCCGACAAAATCATGAAAATAATCAATCAGTAAGTTTGCTTTTACCGTGATCGGATAATCCTCGTCCAGGATATCGCGGATGCCGTCATTGGCGTTATTCAGGCTGACAACCGACAGTGTGGCGCTGATGACCATCAGCAGAATGGAAAAGCCAAAAGCCACGAAGAGTTTCGTACTGATTTTAATGCTGCGCAGAAGCATCATTCCTCCGGATACTCAGTAAATGACTGGTTATCGGAAACTATAGAGAAAACTTTATCAATTAATTAAATTAATTTATAAGCACATGACAATAACAGCAGAGATAACAACGGGTTGGTTTGGTTATTTTTCTTCGGGAGTGATCTTTCCGGGGGATTATTTCAGTGCTTAAGACCTTTATTTTATACTTTGTTGATGTTTTGTGCTGAGTTTTTATGTCAGTACGGCGCAAAAAATGAGGTAAAAACGCGCGGATTTCTTATTTTTTCCTGTCAGAAATCACGGGATATTTTGCTGAAAAATAAGAATTATTTTCTTTTTTATCCCGGAAGGGAGAATAAACGTGTTTTTTTCCCGGAAAATGAGATGGATTTTATGCTGCCGATTTACAGGTTGATTTTATAATCAGATTATAATGTACTGTATAGTACATTTTTGATATTAACCAGAGAGGCCTGCATGGAAAAGAATAAAAAAATCATTCGCGGCGGCACAATCATCACAATGGATGATGCCACCGGCGATATTATCAACGGCGCGATACTGATCGAGGGCAACCGGATCAGCGCAATCAGTGCGGATATACAGGCATTTGATCACCACACCGATGCGCAGGTGATTGATGCACAAGGGGCGATTGTCACTCCGGGCATGATCGATGCGCACCGCCATAACTGGATGGCACTGTTCCGTGGTGTTTCGGCGGAAGAGTCGTTACCGGCATTTCTTATCAATACCTTCCATGCATTCGGCGCAATGATGACGGCAGACAATATGTATGCGGCGGTTCTGAACGGTAATATCAGCGCTCTGAATGCCGGTACGACAACGGTTTATGAGGTGAATGACTGTGTTAACTCACCGGAACATGCCGCTAATGCTGTTGCTGCTATGAAGGACAGCGGCATCCGTGGTGTCTACGGTTATGGTATGCAGGTGTATGATTTTAAACCCGCCGGTTTTGCTTCCATGGATGCACGGCGTGATTGTGCCCGTGAGATCTCTGAAACCCTGTTCCGCGACCAGGATCGGCTGACAGCCGGGATGCTGATTTCCGATCCCGGTACGGTGCCGTTTGCTGAATCGGCAAAACAGATCCGTCTGGCGGATGGTCTCGGCCTGAAACACGCCTCACACACCGGGGCGGCCAAAACCTCGGTTCTGCTGCGTGGTTTGCGTGAACTGGACGACCACGGTTTACTGCTGCCGGGACATATCCACGCCCACAGTAACGGGCTGACCGGCGAAGACTGGAAACTGATCGCCAAAAGCGGCGGCCATGTGGCGAGCACGCCGTCCAGCGAGTTACAGATGGGGATGGGGTTCCTGCCTTATCAGCCTTGTGCGGAGTATGGGATCCCGTTTGCACTCGGAACGGATTTCACCGGTGTGACAACAGATGATCTGTTCACTCAGATGAATATGGCACTGCAGATTGAACGTGCACTGGCGAATGAAAAAGTACATCAGCGCGATACTATGCCGTTTGAAATTACCCCGACTGTCCGCGAGGCTCTGCACTGGGCGACCCTCGGCGCAGCACAGGTGCTGGGCATGGAAAACGAGATCGGCTCGCTGGTGGCCGGGAAAAAAGCGGACATCATTATTATCCGCCACAGAGATGGTTTTGTGGCACCGGTGCACGCCGCAGGCAGTGTGGTGCAGATGACACATACCGGTGATATCGATACTGTGCTGGCCGACGGTGTGATCCGCAAACAAAACGGCATGCTGACCGGTTTTGATCTTCCGGAAGTGACCCGGTTATCCCGTAACGCTCTGGCTGAGCTGGAAACACGCATCCGCGACCGGAAAATCCTCAATGCACAGGAAGTGGAAGCGTTCTTCCGTCTGGCTGAGCGGATGGCCTCCTTCCACTTCGCACAGGCTTACAGTGATGAATTTTTTACTCAGGCGATGAATAAGGCCTGATGTGCAGTGCGCTGCGGCGGGCAGCGGTCTCTCTTAGTGATCCCGCCTTTTCGGGGATTCCGGTTTATTGCGGAATCCCCCTTTTTTATCTGTTTTACCAGTGAAGGGTCAGTGTGGTGGTTATCTGCCGGTCATTGCCCCAACTGCATGCTGCATCCGTAAAGCAGGCAGATACATAGTGTTTATTGAACAGGTTATTGATATTCAGCGCGATCTCCGCATCTTCAAGAGCCGGGAGGTTATCAAGCCGGTAGCGCAGCATCATATCCGCCACGGTATAGGCGGGAACAGTGAAGCTGTTGGCATCATCCCCCTGTGTTTTGCCGTTATAGCGTACGCCGCCGCCGATAGTCAGGCCGCTGAGCGGCGTGGTGTCAAAGGTATAATCTGTCCACAGAGAGGCGGTATGCGCCGGTACCATCGCGGGGTGATGATTGGTATTCTCCGCCTGCTGACGGAAACGGGTATCGGTATAAGCATAGCCGGCGATCAGGTTCCAGTTGTAGGTCAGCGCCGCTTTGGTTTCCAGCTCAATCCCCCGCGAACGGATTTTTCCGCCCTGCACACTGAAAAACGGATTCAGCGGGTCACGGTGCAGGTTATTGTCTTTGGTCAGCTCATAAACGGCGAGTGTGGCAGACAGCGCGGCATTTTCCGGCAGGTATTTCAGCCCGGCTTCATACTGTTTACCCCGTGACGGATCCAGCGGTTTGCCGCTGACCGTGGCCGCAGTACTTGGCTCAAAGGATTCGCTGTAGCTGAAATACGGAGCGAAACCATAAGGCAGCTGATAGTTCACACCGCCGCGCCAGGTAAACTCGTGGTCAGTCTGGTGATGAGTGGTATCACCGCTGATGTTATCGCGGCCGCGGGATTTGCTGGTGTTTTCGTCATAACGGCCGCCGAGGGTGAATGTCCAGTCCTTCAGAAAGAGCTGATCCTGGGCGTAGATCCCGATTTGGTGGTTTTTATTTATTGCTTTCGAATTTATCCCCGGGATGATTGTCAGATTGCCGTATTGCGGGGATCGCAGATCCAGCGGGGCAGCAACACCGACCTCATTAACCATCCGGTTGCGCAGCTGTGAGTAATCCACACCTGTCATCAGGGTATTGCGCCAGCCGTGGCCGCTGATGTTGTGGATGACATGGGTATCAGTGACCAGACCGGACAGCCGCTCGTCATTATGTATATGGCTGCGGGCAAGCGTTGATGAGAGATCCTGCTGCGGTACGCCGTAACAGGCCGCCGGATTGCTGCTGTATAGTCCGCTGCCGTAAATAGTGCGCCAGTTGGTGCTGATCTGCTGGTAACGCATGCCCTGATGCAGTGACCAGTTATCATTGAATGTATGATCAAACTGCCAGCCGATCAGCCGCTGCTGCCGTTCAAAGCGGTTATAGCCCGGCTCGCCTTCGTTAAAACCGGTCGGCAATTTCCCGGCAGCGCCGCCGTCAACGGTACCTTCACGCGGCAGCCAGCCGTAATAGCCGTTACGCGGCGCATTCATGGCCTGGGCGGTAAGCAGTAAAGAAGTGGCATCATCCGGCTGCCAGAGATAAGAACCCTGTAAAGCATAATACCGTTCCCGCTCCCCCTGTTGCTGTTGGTGCTGGTCATGCAGTGTGCCGGTCAGGCGGTAAGCCTGTGTTTCCTCATCATTCAGGGCATCACTGAGATCAAACCCGGTCTGCCACAGGTGGTGATTCCCTGCCTGTAAGCGGATTTCCCGCAGCGGGTTCATCTGCGGCCGTTTGGAGGTCATGGTGACCACGCCGCCCGGATTGGATTGCCCGTAAAGCACAGAAGCCGGGCCTTTCAGCACATCAATCCGCTGCATAAATTCCGGCAGCATCCTGCTTTCCGCATACATATCCCCCTGAACTTTTAATCCGTCCAGATAGATATTCTGGCTGACATTATGGAAGCCGCGCATCATCACACTGTCGAAAACGGATGAACTGCCGGAGGTGCCGGTCACTACGCCGGGTGTGTATCCCAGTGCCTGTTTCAGTGTGGCAGGATTGCGGGCGGTGATTTCCTCCTCACTGATCACGGAGACCGAGGAAGGGACTTTATTCAGCGGCGTGGCCGTTTTGGTGGCGCTGTCGCTGTGTGTGGCGCGATATGTGCCGTTATTTTCCAGCGGACTGACGGCAGGCGGCGCGGCGGTGACCACGATTTCATCTTCAGCGGCGTGGCAGACACCGGCAACCAGTAAAGCCGCCAGCGAAAGCCGGAACAGGGAAGTGCGGTAAAGTGCAGTCATACATCTTATCTCATTGAATGATAATTATTACCGTCACAAAAGGCATGTGTGCGGATGACGGCTGTGATAAATAATGAAAAAGGCTGCCGGAGCAGCCATCAGGGTTAATACAGGTGATTACGCCGCATCATTCTGCGGATGTGGTTTCTTCAGGAAGAAGGCGAAAACCAGTGATAACAGACCGAGCAGCAGGCTCAGCCAGAATACGGCATGGATCCCCGACGCCAGTGCCGCGGTTGCTGTCTGCTGTGTTGCTGCCGCATCACGGTAAAAAGACATCAGAGAGATGGCCGATGCGGTACCGACGGCGCCGGCTACCTGATAAAAGGTATTCCAGACAGCAGAGCCATCAGCATATAACCGGGCGGGTAAAGCACTCATCGCGGTAGTCTGCGCGGGCATAATCACACAGGTGACACCCAGACACAGGAGCATAAAGGCGTCGACAATCTGCCACACTGGTGAGTTCTCCCCGACGGCATACAGAAACAGCGCAGAACTCATCAGCATAAACAGGGAGCCACAGACCACAAACGGGCGCGAGTCAAACCGGTTATAGAGAAAACCGATAAGTGGTGAGAACAGTACGTTGATAATATTGCCCGGCAGCAGCAGGATCCCGGCCATTGCCGCGCTCAGCATCAGCACATCTTTCAGGAATACCGGAAGAATAATCGCGGCGGAGAGCACACTCATCATGCTCAGGATCATCATGATCAGGCCAATAATAAACAGCGGATTACGGAACACATCCGGGTGGATCATCGGCATCGCCATGTGCGTCTGACGGCGGGCAAATACGGCAAGGCAGAGAACCCCCGCCAGCAGGGAACCCCAGACAGCGGGATCACGCAGGCTGTGTTCCGCCAGGATAGCCAGCCCGTAGATGATGCCGCTGAATCCGGCGGAGGAAAGCAGGAGAGACAAAATATCAATACGCGGTCTGGTGATATCACCAATCGGCGCAATAGACTTCACGGCAAGTAAAATGATGGCGGCATAGACCAGCGCACTGAGCCAGAAAATGGCATGCCAGCTGAACAAGGTGATAATAAAGCCGGAAATTGTCGGCCCCAGCGCCGGTGCCAGGGTAATGGCAATCCCCACCATTCCCATCACCATCCCGCGCTGATAGACCGGGAAAATGAGCAGTGCGGCACTCATCATCACAGGCAATATCACCCCGGTACCGACGGCCTGAATAACCCGCCCCAGAAGCAGTACCGCAAAACCGGGGGCCAGTGCGGCAATCAGACAACCGGCGAGCGACACACACAGCGCCGTGAGGATCAGTACCCTGGTATTAAACCAGCGCACCAGAAACGCCGACACCGGCACAAACACCGCCAGGGTCAGCAGATAGCCGGTCACCAGCCACTGTGCCTGACCGGCGGAGAGAGAGAACTGGCTCATCAGATTGGTGAGCGCCATATTTAATGCGGTTTCCCCGAACAGACCGGTAAATGTCCCGGCCATCAGTACGCTCAGCATCATTTTCGGGTAGCGTACCTGTATTGCTGCCTCTGTAGTCACATTCTTATCCTATTATTTCATCAACCAGGTTGACGAAAAGGAAAGTAACGCACTTTGCGACAATGGTCAACTTAGTTGACGAAGTGTTTTTGGTATACTGCACAAAAAGGAAAGGGGGAGCGCGTGAAAATTGCATTAAACGACCTGGATTTTATTGACCTTATCAGTGAGCGGCACACACTGCTCCGTGAGCGGATTGATGCGCTCTGGAATGTCCGGAGCGAAATTCACATGAGTAATTCGGAGTGGTACATTTTATCGAGGGTGTATGACCAGCCGGTATCCATAGCCGATATTTCCGCGACAGTGACCATCTCCCGTCAGGCGATTCATAAATTCATCCGACAGATGGAAGAGAAGGGATTAATCACCATCTTTGATGTTCAGGGCAGTAAAAAGCTCAAGGGGGTGAAAATGACACCGCACGGGCAGCAATGCTATGACGCTTATGAGGCCATCAAAACCGGATTGTGTGATGAAATTGGTGCTGCTGTCGGACAAGACAATCTCGCGCTGATCGTCCGGTTATTTCAGCAGCCCTGGTTTGATGAGAAACAGTAACGCCTTTTCTGCTGCCCGGAAAAGGCGTTTTCGTTCAGGTATGGTCTGCGGCAGAGAGGCGGGTGAACAGCCAGCGGAGCAGCACATCGGTCAGTGCGGCATCATCCGCCGGGTTCAGCTTTGCGGCTTCTTTCCGGAAATGCTGCCACAACACCCCATTCTGCCCGGGAATTTGCCGGTGCAGTCGCTGTGCTGCTTCCAGCTTGCCGCTGATATCCTGCGGATCCGGAAAACGCGGCAGCGGCTGCCCGTACAGGCACAACAGGTCATCCTGCAGCTGTGAAATTTGTGACGGTACAAAATTCAGTAATTTCCCGCTGTGTATCAATGCTGGGGAATTCTCCGCCTGAACTGCCTGTAATGATTGATGTAATGCCTGTTGCAGTGCGTTCATTTCTCTCTCCTGATATCCGGGCTGCTGTACCGGGGATAGTAGCGGACAGGAAAATCAATGCTTCGCTGCCCGGCGAAATATCTGCGGTTATCATGGAAGAGGAAAAGAAACAGAACACTCCGGTTGTTGCTTTTTAATTGTGCTTATCCCGGGGAGAGGAAAAGGGGGGATTAAAATTTCTCATATAATCATGCATATAAGAAGCTTCCATATAATAATAGATACTGATTATCCATATATAACTCCCTTTATATTCTGAACAGCGGTGCGTACAGAATCCTGTCCGCTGCGCAAGCCGTTACAGTATTATTAAACACAGCGGGGAGAGGAAAAACAATGAGGCAGAATTACTTATGATAAAGGCAACAAAAAAGCCCTTTCAGTTATCCTGAAAAGGCTTTTCGATTCAATGCATTAAACGGTATTACTTAGTTCATGCCGTATTTTTTCAGTTTTTTACGCAGAGTACCGCGGTTGATACCCATCATCAGGGCAGCGCGGGTCTGGTTACCACGGGTGTATTGCATCACCATGTCCAACAATGGCTGTTCAACTTCAGCCAGTACCAGCTCATACAGTTCATTAACATCCTGACCGTTTAATTGAGCAAAATAGTTCTTCAGTGCTTGCTTAACTGAGTCACGTAACGGCTTTTGAGTTACCTGATCTTGTGAATTTACAGTAGCAACGGTTAGTACGTCAGAATTTACGCGTTGTTCGAACATAGTTCTGTCAGCTCTTTTCTTTATTTACGCAAAAAATTTTCAAAATATGCCTCCAACGCCTCCAGCTGTTCGCCGGCATCCTCAATGGCGTTGAATGTGCGCCGAAACTGAACATCAGGTGCATGTTCCTGCATATACCAGGAAACGTGCTTGCGGGCTATGCGGGCTCCCTTGCTTTGACCGTAAAAGTCGTGCAATTCCCGCACATGCTCACACATTATGCGTTTCACCTCTGCACCGGGCAGGGGCGGCAACAGTTCGCCTGTGTCCAGATAGTGCTGGATTTCCCGGAAGATCCAGGGTCTTCCCTGAGCAGCACGACCAATCATCAGCGCGTCTGCGCCGGTGTAGTCCAGTACTGCTCTGGCTTTAAGCGGGTCAGTAATGTCGCCATTGGCAATAACCGGGATGGCAACAGTCTGCTTAACTGTCCGGATGTTGTCGTATTCGGCTTCACCATTAAACAGACAGGCGCGGGTCCTGCCATGGATCGTAAGAGCCTGAATACCGCAACGCTCGGCCAATTGGGCAATCGTGACACAGTTCCGTTCTTCCGGTGACCAGCCGGTGCGAATTTTCAGTGTGACGGGCACGTCCACCGCATTAACCACCGCTTTCAGAATCTCTTCCACCAGCGCCGGATAACGCAGCAGGGCGGAGCCTGCCAGCTTACGGTTCACTTTTTTTGCCGGACACCCCATATTGATATCGATGACCTGCGCACCACCGGCAACATTAATCTTTGCCGCGGCCGCCATTTCACCGGGATCATTACCGGCTATCTGCACAGAACGGATACCTGGCTCATCACTGTGTACCATGCGTAATCTCGATTTGTCCGTCTTCCAGACCTGAGGGTTGGAAGAGAGCATCTCTGAGACGGCCATACCCGCGCCCATTTCATAGCACAACGACCGGAAAGGCCGATCGGTGATGCCTGCCATAGGGGCCGCGATAAGGCGGTTTTTCAACTGGTATTGTCCGATACGCATAGACGAAGAAGTGTGGCCATACTGTGACTGCAAGGGCGCGTATATTACGCATTTTTTCAAAGATATGAAAGGACAAACTTTGAGCAAATCGACCTTTACGGCGAAATTTTTTTTATTGCTTTTTTCAGATTTTATTAATTAATGTTTTGTAACAATAAGTTAGCGTAAAATAGCATACAGTGCGGTTTTCTGATTTAATTTTCAGAATAAAATGCGTTTGCGTGAAACTGCTTAAAATATATTCACTGAATCACGCAAATGCACGATTTATATACCAAAAAGTAAGAATATCAGCCGCGTTTTGTCGCGGTAATCCGGCACCATTCTTCTTTTTCGGCAATCTCATCAATCTCAAAGACGTCACGGTAAGCATCTGCCACACCTTCCGCCTGAGTGGCGAGCACACCGGATAACCCGAGTAATCCGCCGGCCTGCGGCAGTGCGCCGATCACCGGAGCCAGTTCACGCAGCGGGCCGGCCAGGATATTGGCCACCACAACGTCCGCAGAGAGCGTCTGAGGCTTTTTATCAGAGAGGTAAAGGGTCAGCCTGTCTGAAACGCCGTTGCGCTCTGCGTTGTCCCTGCTGGCCTGAATCGCCTGCGGATCGATATCGATACCGATAGCTTCTTTCGCACCCAGTTTCAGGGCGGCGATCGCCAGGATCCCGGAGCCGCAGCCGAAATCGATCACGGTTTTACCGTTCAGATCCAGCCCGTCGAGCCATTCCAGGCACAGAGAGGTGGTAGGGTGGGTACCGGTGCCGAATGCAAGGCCGGGATCGAGCATCACATTGACCGCATCAGGGTCAGGGATCTCACGCCAGCTCGGGCAGATCCACAGGCGCTGACCGAAACGCATCGGGTGGAAGTTATCCATCCACTCGCGTTCCCAGTCTTTGTCTTCAATCTGTTCGATCTTATGGACAAAGTTTTCGCCGAGCAGCGGGTGCTGCTGTAATTGCGCAACAACGGCTTTCATGTCCGTTTCAGCGTCATACAGGCCGATCACGTCGGTGTCGCCCCACAGGCGGGTTTCCCCCGGCAGCGGTTCAAAAATCGGGGTGTCGTGGCTGTCCTGAAAGGTAACGGAGACCGCACCGGTTTCAGTCAGTTCATCACCGATAACTTCGGCATCAGCACCGGTGGAATTTAATCGTATTTGGATCCAGGGCATAACATACTCTTTATAAAAAGCTCTTTATAAAAAAGCCCCTGTTTGACAGGGGCCTGAGAAAGAAAAGCGACAGAAAATCAGACCTCGTGCAGGCCGAGTTTCTTCTCCAGATAATGGATGTTGGTGCCGCCTTTACAGAAGTTCTCATCATTCATAATCAGCTGGTGCAGCTCGATATTGGTTTTGATACCGTCGATAATCAGTTCCGCCAGCGCATTCTTCATACGGGCGATAGCAATTTCGCGGGTTTCACCATAGGTGATGAGCTTACCGATCATTGAATCATAATACGGCGGTACAGTATAACCGGCGTAAATATGAGACTCCCAGCGGACACCGAAACCACCCGGAGAGTGGAAGCGGGTAATTTTGCCCGGGCTCGGTAAGAAGGTGTGCGGATCTTCGGCATTGATACGGCATTCGATCGCGTGACCTTTTACTTTGATATCTTCCTGTTTCACAGAGAGCGGCAGGCCGGATGCGACACGCAGCTGCTCTTTGATCAGGTCAACACCGGTGATCATTTCAGTAACCGGGTGCTCTACCTGAATACGGGTGTTCATTTCGATGAAATAGAACTCGCCGTTTTCAAACAGGAACTCAAAGGTACCGGCACCACGGTAGCCGATATCGATACAGGCTTTGGCACAGCGTTCGCCGATGCTTTTGCGCAGCGCCGGAGTGATACCCGGTGCAGGGGCTTCTTCCACCACTTTCTGGTGACGGCGCTGCATGGAGCAGTCGCGTTCAGCCAGATAAACAGCATGGCCCTGACCATCCGCCATAACCTGGATTTCAACGTGACGCGGGTTCTCAAGGAATTTTTCCATGTAAACCATGTCGTTGTTGAAAGCCGCTTTGGCTTCGGCTTTGGTCATTGCAATCGCTTCTTCCAGATCTTCATCATTACGGACAACGCGCATACCGCGTCCGCCGCCGCCGCCGGAGGCTTTGATGATGACCGGGAAACCGATACGTTTGGCAATGGTGTGGTTCAGCGGCATATCGTCGCTGAGCGGGCCGTCAGAGCCCGGCACACACGGAACGCCGGTTTCTTTCATCGCACGGATAGCAGAAACTTTGTCGCCCATCAGGCGGATGGTTTCAGCTTTCGGGCCGATAAACGTGAAGCCGGAGCGTTCAACCTGCTCGGCAAAATCAGCGTTTTCAGATAAGAATCCGTACCCCGGGTGGATGGCCTGTGCGCCGGAAATTTCAGCAGCAGAGATAATGGCCGGGATATTCAGATAACTTTTCGCAGAGGCTGCCGGACCGATACAGATGGTCTCGTCAGCCAGCAGAACGTGTTTTAAATCACGATCCGCAGAAGAGTGAACAGCGACCGCTTTGATCCCGAGCTCTTTACAGGCCCGCAGGATCCGCAGTGCAATTTCACCCCGGTTGGCAATAAGGATTTTTTCCAGCATGATTCGCCCCGTTATTCGATGACGACCAGTGGCTCGTCAAATTCGACAGCATCGCCGTCTTTTAACAGAATTGCTTTAACCACACCGGCTTTGTCAGCTTCGATTTGGTTCATCATTTTCATGGCTTCGACGATGCACAGGGTGTCACCGACATTGACCTGTTTACCGACTTCAATAAAGGCTTTCGCATCCGGGCTTGGTGAACGGTAGAACGTACCCACCATCGGAGAGCGGACCACATGGCCGGCAATCTCTTTTTCCGGCGCCGGATCAGCAAGACCTGCGGATGGTGCAACAGCGGCTGCCAGGGCAGGCTGCTGAACAGGTGCGCTGTATTGCTGTGGTACGGCCATAGCCTGAACCGGTAAAGCGCGGCTGATGCGTACTGACTCTTCGCCTTCAGAAATTTCCAGCTCAGAAATACCGGACTCTTCGACCAGCTCGATCAGTTTTTTTATTTTACGAATATCCATGAGATGATTCCGTACTCTTAGTGTTGAGTTAATTGTGACAGACGGTGAACCGCTGCCTGTAAAGCATAACGGTAGCCTTCCGCACCCAGCCCGCAGATAACGCCGGTGGCGATATCAGAAAGATAAGAGTGGTGACGGAACGGCTCCCGTGCGTGTACATTCGACAGATGGATCTCGATAAACGGGATGCTGACGGCCAGCAGGGCATCACGCAGAGCCACACTGGTGTGAGTGAATGCGGCCGGGTTTATCAGAATAAAATCGGTGTTTCCCCGTGCAGCATGAATTCTGTCGATGAGTTCGTGCTCGGCGTTGGATTGCAGGTGGCTTAGTGTAACGCCACACTGACCGGCATCGCGGGTCAGCGTTGTAACGATATCCGCGAGAGTGAGCGTCCCGTATTTATCGGGTTCCCGCGTGCCCAGCAGGTTAAGATTCGGGCCGTTCAGTAACAATATATGATAACTTTCGGTCATCCTGCTGCCATCTCCTGCAATCTAACGTAAACGCACAAGATAACGCGATGTTAATGTGTTGTCACCTTTTTCTCACCACCGGTAATATTAATTATTACGGAGGAAGGGCGACATTATAAACATTTCATTGCAGTTCGCAGCAAAATACTGGTCTGAACAGACCGGAACCGGCACAAGGCTGACCAGTTAATCATACGTATTATCTGTCTGCATCCTGTATCCGTTTGCTGATAGTAGTCTGCCTGCCGGTCTTTTAACAGGTACGCCCGGAGGTCAGGGTGCTTTTCTGCCGGTGTGCTCACATAACCGGCGTTCCGGAGGCGGATCTTACGTAAGATGAACAGCGCAGGAATAAGCCGTTGTGAATAGTTGTCTGCCGTTGTGGTGCGTTATAGTGCATCCGCACCGGCAGATTGGCAAGTCCCGGAAATATTATGGCGCTGAATACGGACAGAACGGGATATAACGGGTCTGTATCCGGGATACGGATATTTATATTTCAGGTTATTTTGAGATTATTCTGAGTAAAGGGTGCTGCTGATTCATCATAATCCGGTGAATAACCCGGTATTTTTGCCGTCTTATCTGTGATTAAGCAGATGGTTTTAATGCGAAGATAGAGGTAGCGGGCGTCAGGCCGATTGTAAGATTGCGTATATTATATAGAATCCGGTTGAACTTGATGCATAGTTACAGGTCAACTGTTCGGAAGTTTGCAGGAATTAATGAAAAAAGAGGGCAACTGCCGGATTTTTTACATTAATTTTAATCTGCCTGCGCGTATTTCCTCAAATATGTGAAAAAGTCTGCGTTTTTATGCAGCTTTATACTGCGCAGTATATAAAAATTATCTAGAATAGACCGCTCCCTGATGTGATGTGGACACGCTGTTGGCAAGGTGCAATCTGTGGCTTGTCGCAAAGAAACGTGGTTGGTAAAGTAGACGGGTTTTTCCCCGTCCCCGGCTTGCAGGATTATCCTTTTGTATGTTTAAAAAAATTCGTGGCATGTTTTCCAACGACCTGTCGATTGACCTGGGTACAGCCAATACCCTGATTTATGTCAAAGGACAAGGCATTGTTCTGGATGAACCGTCTGTCGTGGCTATCCGCCAGGATCGTCCGGGTTCAACCAAAAGTGTTGCTGCTGTTGGTCATGAGGCCAAACGCATGCTGGGTCGTACCCCCGGCAATATCGCAGCAATCCGTCCGATGAAAGACGGTGTTATCGCTGACTTTTTTGTGACCGAGAAAATGCTCCAGCATTTTATCAAACAGGTTCACAGTAACAGTTTTATGCGCCCGAGCCCGCGTGTTCTGGTGTGTGTGCCGGTCGGTGCAACCCAGGTTGAACGCCGTGCCATCCGTGAATCCGCGCTCAGCGCCGGTGCACGTGAAGTTTATCTGATTGAAGAGCCGGTTTCGGCGGCTATCGGTGCCGGTTTACCGGTATCAGAAGCGACCGGTTCCATGGTGGTGGATATCGGCGGCGGTACTACCGAAGTGGCGGTTATCTCCCTGAACGGTGTGGTTTATTCCTCCTCTGTCCGCATCGGCGGCGACCGTTTCGACGAAGCTATCATTAACTATGTGCGCCGTAACTATGGTTCACTGATTGGTGAAGCAACCGCAGAACGCATCAAACACGAAATCGGTTCGGCTTACCCGACTGACGAAGTGCTTGAGATTGAAGTCCGCGGCCGTAACCTGGCTGAAGGGGTTCCGCGCGGTTTCACCCTGAACTCCAACGAAATTCTGGAAGCCCTCCAGGAGCCGCTGACCGGTATTGTCAGTGCCGTCATGCTGGCGCTGGAACAGTGCCCGCCGGAGCTGGCATCTGATATCTCCGAACGCGGAATGGTGCTGACCGGTGGCGGCGCTCTGCTGCGTAACCTGGATCGCCTGCTGATGGAAGAAACCGGGATTCCGGTGATCGTCGCGGAAGATCCGCTGACCTGTGTCGCCCGCGGTGGCGGCAAAGCACTTGAGATGATCGACATGCACGGCAGCGATCTTCTCAGTGAAGAATAAGCGGACTCCCGTCCGTTCAATACTGCAGGCCGGGGGAGTCCGCTCCCCCAGCTCGCCGGATACACACTCTGTCTTCCCGGACGGAATTACTGTAGTGCCTGATATCGCATCCTATGAAGCCGATTTTTAGCCGGGGGCCTTCCCTTCAGATTCGCATTGTTGTTGCGGTTATTTTTGCCATCGGACTGATTGTGGTTGATAACCGGATTGATGCTTTTACCAAAATCCGTAACTATCTGGATACGGCGGTCAGCCCGTTCTATTTTTTAGCCAACGGCCCGCGTCAGTTACTGGACGGTATCTCTGATAACTTTGCCACCCGCGAGCAGCTGGAATTTGAAAACCGCGCTCTGCGCCAGGAACTGCTGGTTAAAAGCAGTCAGAATCAGCTGCTTGAACAATTTAAGCAGGAAAATGCCCGGCTGCGTGAACTGCTCGGTTCACCGCTGCGTCAGGATGAGCACATGATGGTCACTCAGGTGATGGCGGGAGCCAACACCCCGTACCGTGACCAGGTGGTGATCGACAAAGGCAGCCGTGACGGCGTGTATGACGGCCAGCCGGTGATCAGTGATAAAGGTGTGGTGGGGCAGGTGATTGCCGTGTCTCAGTTAACCAGCCGTGTTCTGCTGATCTGCGATACCACTCACGCACTGCCGATTCAGGTGTTGCGTAACGACATTCGCGTCATTGCATCCGGCACCGGATGTACTGACGATTTACAGCTTGAACCACTGCCGAACAATATTGATATCCGCGTGGGGGATGTGCTGGTCACCTCCGGCCTCGGCGGCCGTTTCCCGGAAGGTTACCCGGTCGGGATCGTCTCTTCGGTAAAAGTGGATAATCAGCGCGCTTATACCATTATCAGTGCCAAACCGACGGCTGACCTTCAGCGTCTGCGTTATCTGCTCTTATTATGGGGCGGAGACAGCAACCCGCGTGAGCCTTCCGGTCCGTCTGAGGTGTACCGCGCAGCCAACGAACGTATCATGCAGGTTATGCCGCAGGTGATCCCGTCTGTCCAGACGCCGGAAACTGACCCGACTGCGGCAGCCCCGGACGCACCTGCCGCTCCGGCACCTTCCGCCGGAACGACACCACCGAAACCGGCCGGACCTAAACCCGCACAGCCAAAACCGGCAGACACGCCAGCCACTGCCGCACCGGTCGCTCAGGATCCGGCTGCTGATTCCGCGCCGGCCCGGCCGCTGAGGATGAGGCCGCAACAATGAATACCTACCGGGGACAAAACCGGATTATTGTCTGGCTCTCCTTTCTGATAGCACTGGTACTGCAAATCATGCCCTGGCCGGAGCAGATTCAGTTTTACCGTCCGTCGTGGGCGATGCTGTTTCTTATCTACTGGGTGATGGCGCTGCCGCACCGGGTCAGTGTCGGCTCCGCTTTCTTTCTCGGCATGATCATTGACCTGATTGAAGGTTCCACGCTCGGCGTGCATGCCCTGAGCCTGTCTATCGTCACCTATCTGGTCTCATTCAGACATCAGCTGCTGCGCAATATGGCGCTGTGGCAGCAGTCGCTGGTCATTATGGTGCTGTCAGTGCTGATGCAGTTCTTTGTTTTCTGGTCAGAATTTTTATTGTCCGATATTGTGTTTCATCCGGAAGTCTTCTGGAACAGTCTGGTCAATGGTATCTTATGGCCATGGATTTTTTTATTACTGCGTAAGACCCGCCGTCACTTTTCTGTTCATTAATCAGGGAACGGCGGCGTGATACGTTAACAAAACGTCAGGACCCCTGAATGCTGCCGATTTACCTTGCTTCAACCTCTCCCCGCCGCCGGGAACTTATCCGGCTGCTGAATGTTCAGTGTGAAACACTCTCCCCCTGTATCGATGAGATCCGCCGTGACGGTGAACCCGCTGCGGATTACGTGGTACGTCTGGCGCGGGAGAAAGCACAGGCCGGGGTGGCACTGGCAGCGGAAGACCGGCCGGTTATCGGCTCTGATACCATTGTGGTGCTCGGTGGTGATATCCTGGAGAAGCCCCGCGATGCGGCACATGCCTTTGCCATGCTCAGCGCACTATCCGGCTGCACACATCAGGTGATGACGGCGGTCGCGGTTTCTGACCGTTTCCGGACACTGAGCACACTGATTGTGACGGATGTGACATTCCGCCGGTTATCAGATGACGAAATAAACGAGTATATTCAGACAGGTGAGCCGATGGACAAAGCCGGTGCTTACGGCATCCAGGGTTTAGGCGGGCGCTATGTCCGCAAAATTAACGGTAGCTATCATGCTGTGGTGGGATTACCGTTAGTGGAGACCGAAGAATTAATTAAGCGGTACACGGATACCCTGAACGGGGTTGTACCGGAACATATTGACGGGAAAGAAATACCATGACAGCCGAGCTTTTAGTCAACGTGACCCCGTCTGAAACACGGGTCGCTTATATTACCGGCGGGATCCTTCAGGAAATTCATATTGAGCGCGAGGCTAAACGCGGTATCGTCGGCAATATCTATAAAGGGCGTGTGAGCCGGGTGCTGCCCGGTATGCAGGCGGCCTTTATCGATATTGGCCTGGATAAAGCAGCCTTTCTGCATGCCTCGGATATTATTCCGCATACAGAATGTATTTCCGGGGATGAAAAAGAGAAATTCCGCACCCGCGATATCGGGGAACTGGTCCATCAGGGGCAGGATATTATTGTGCAGGTGGTCAAAGATCCGCTGGGCACCAAAGGTGCGCGTCTGACCACCGATATCACGCTGCCGTCCCGCTACCTGGTGTTTATGCCGGGCGCCTCTCACGTAGGGGTTTCCCAGCGCATTGAGAGCGAAGAAGAGCGCGAGCGCCTGAAAAACATTGTGGCGGGTTATTGTGATGAGGACGGCGGTTTTATTATCCGCACAGCAGCGGAAGGGGTCGGGGAAGAAGAACTGACTTCTGATGCCGCGTTCCTGCGCCGGTTGTGGACCAAAGTTATCCAGCGCAAAAAACGCAATACCACCCGTACCAAAATCTACGGTGAACTGGCGCTGGCACACCGCATTCTGCGGGATTTTGCCGGTGAGTCACTCGACCGCATCCGGATTGACTCCCGCCTGAGCTTTAAAGAGTTACAGGAATTTGTGGATGATTACATCCCGGAAATGACCGCCAAACTGGAACTGTACCAGGGCAGTCAGCCGATTTTTGATCTCTATGATACCGAAAATGAAATCCAGCGGGCGATGGAGCGCAAGGTCGAAATGAAATCAGGCGGATACCTGATTATCGACCAGACGGAGGCGATGACCACCATCGATATCAACACCGGTGCGTTTGTCGGGCACCGCAATCTGGAAGAAACTATTTTCAATACCAATATCGAGGCCACCCAGGCGATTGCGCGGCAGTTACGTCTGCGCAACCTCGGTGGTATCATTATCATTGATTTCATTGATATGACCGATGAGGATCACCGTCGCCGGGTGCTGAGTTCGCTGGAACTGGCGCTGGCCAAAGATCGCGTGAAGACCACTATCAACGGTTTTTCACAGCTCGGACTGGTGGAGATGACCCGCAAACGCACGCGGGAGAGCCTCGAACATGTCCTGTGCGAGAAATGCCCGACCTGTCAGGGGCGCGGCAGTGTCCGCTCGGTGGAAACGGTCTGCTATGAAATTCTGCGCGAGATTGTCCGCGTGCACCATCTGCTGGATGTTGACCGCTTCCTCGTCTATGCCTCACCGGCAGTGACTGAGGCATTGCAGGGGGATGAATCCCATGCCCTGGCAGAGGTGGAGATTTTTGTCGGTAAACAGGTTCAGGTTCGCGCCGAACCGCTCTACAGCCAGGAACATTTTGATGTCGTCATGATGTAATTCATTGGCGGTATACTGCCGGATATAAGCGGATATCCGGTTCCGCCGGCCTTGACAGCTGCAGGAGAAGGAGAGCCAGTGAGGCGACTGCCCGGGATTTTACTGACATGTGTGATTGTAATCGTGATTGCTGCGGCACTGGTGCTCGGCGGTCTGCGCTATCTGTTGCCTCAGATTAATGAATACCGCCCGCAGATCGAACAAAAACTCTCACAAATGACCGGTGCCACGGTCAGAATCGGGGAAATCAGCGGCCGCTGGCAGGGATTCGGCCCGGCGCTGACACTCCGTGACCTGACTGTTACCGCTCCGGACGCGGACATTTCAGCCGAAAAAATCGACCTATCCCTGGATATCTGGCGGACGTTATTCCGTTTTCAGGTCAGTTTCCGTGATCTGACATTCTGGCACATGAAGCTGGATTACAAACAGCCGCTGAGCAGTGACGGCAGCAGTATTGAAACCGATGATGCGATGTCCGGTCTCTGGCTGGAGCGCTTTGATAATTTTGATCTGCGCGACAGTGAAATCCGTTTTCTCACGCCGTCCGGCGATCCTGCCACTTTGCTGGTTTCCCGTCTGTCATGGCTCAATCAGAGCAAACGCCACCGCGCTCAGGGGGAGATCAGTCTCTCCTCGGTGAATAACCCGCGCGGCTGGCTGCAGGTGCGTCTGGATCTGCGGGATGTGAACGGTCTGCTGGATGAGGGAACGGTCTACCTCCAGGCGGATGATATTGATATGACGCCGTGGTTCAGCCGCTGGCTGCGTGATAACACCGGGCTGAACAAGGCCGGTTTCAGCCTGGCCGGCTGGATGACGGTGGAGAAAGGGACGATAACCCGGGGCCTGGTCAGACTGAACTCCGGCGAGGCGGACTGGCTGGTCGGCAAGGACACGCACACCCTGGAAGTTCAGGATCTTCTGGTGCAGATGCGCCGCCAGGGGGAAGGCTGGCTGTTTAATATCCCGGATCTGCTGAATCTGAAAACTGACGGGCAGCAGTGGCCGGAGGGCAGTCTGTCACTGCTTTATATCCCGCCGTCGGCCAAATACGGCGGCAATCCGCATCTGCGTATCCGCGCCAATGATATTGAGCTGGCGCGTCTGAGCAGCATTGTGCCGACGTTCTCTTTCCTCACCAATGATATTGTCAAAGCCTGGCAGGAGCGCGAGCCGTCAGGTCTTATCCACGATTTTGCTCTTGATATCACCCCGGCCGCCCCGGAAAACCTCGAACTGGATGTTTCCTGGCAGGATGTCAGCTGGAAAGCGCGGGAAGAATTACCGTCGGTATCTCATTTCAGCGGCGTATTGCGCGGCGGGCAGGCACGCGGCATTCTGCGTTTTGCCCTTGATGACAGTGTGCTGGACTACCGCCCGATGTTTACCGCACCGTTGGCGGTATCAGAAAGCCGCGGACAGGTGCAGTGGAATAATACGGACGGCAACTTCAGCCTCTGGAGTGATAATTTAGATCTGCAATCCGGCGCGCTGCGGGCGAATGGCAACTTCCGCTATCAGCATGATAAGGACCGGCCGCCGTCTCTCGGGATCCTCGGCGGCGTGACCCTGACGGATGCCGGGGAAGCCTGGCGCTATTTCCCGGTACCGCTGATGGGGGAATTCCTGAGCGAATACCTGACACAGGCACTGATTGCCGGGAAAGCGGAAAATGCCACGGTGATATTTCAGGGTAACCCGGCAGACTTCCCGTTCCGCAAAAACGAAGGGCAGTTCCAGATTTGGGTACCGCTGCGTGACGCCACCTTTAAATATGATCAGGAATGGCCTGCCCTGATAAACATGGATGCGGATCTGAACTTCCATAACCAGGGTCTGTGGATCAGTGCACAGGAAGCAAAACTGGGCGAGGCCACTGCCCGCAATCTGAAAGCAGATATTCCGGATTTCATGGTTGAGCGCCTCTATATTCAGTCTGATATTGAAGGCAAAGGCGAATCACTGGGTAAATATTTTGATCAGACACCGATGAAAAGCTCTATCGGCAATACCCTGGAGCAACTGAAAATCGGTGGTGAGGTTAAGGGTGATCTTAAACTGGAAATCCCGCTTAACTTCAATGAGATGGTGCGGGCGACCGGGCATGTTAATCTGAAAAATAATGATATTGATGTGGTGCCGCTCGGCAGCACACTCAAAGGTGTCAGCGGACAATTCCGCTTTGATAACGGCGACCTGGAAAGTGACCGCATCACGGCGCACTGGTTCGGTCAGCCGCTGAATATCCGCTTTACCACTAAAGAAAACCCGTCTGATTTTGCCGTCAATATCGATCTGGACGGTAACTGGCAGATGAAGGGCATCGACGGCATACCGGCGGCCATAAAACAGCACGTAACCGGTTCGTTCCCGTGGACAGGGGTGGTGAACATTGCCCTGCCGCAGAAAGGGGAAATGAGCTACACCGTGGATCTGGAAGGTCAGACCGGCAAACTGACCAGCAGCACCTTACCGGCTGTCCGGCGCTGGGCAGCGGAAAGCGGCACACTGAATGTGCATGCCTCAGGGACAGAACACACTCTGAAAGCCGGGGGAACCGTCGGTAAATCATTCAGCGTTCTGACGGACTGGCGTCTCGGCGATATCCTCATGCTTAATGGTGCGGCAGTCGTTCCGGGTACAAAAGTACCGGAGAAAGTCACGCCGGATGTTATCAGCATTGCCCTACCGCCGATCAGCGGTGAAGAGTGGGTCGGTGCGCTGGCCGTTGCCGGTCAGAATCACCAGCAGCCTGCCTCACTGAAACTGCCGGGCAATATTGATATTTCCGCCCCGTATGCGGATTTTGCCGGACAGCGCTGGAATCAGGTGAAACTGCGCATTCATCCGCAGGAAAACGGCTGGCTGCTCAGTTCGGATAGTCAGGAGCTGCGCGGGGATATCCGCATTCCGGCTTCCGGACCGTGGCAGGCAAGTATTGATTATCTCTACTATAATCCGGAGTCGATTCAGAATGCGCTGCCGGAATCGCAGCGTAATCAAACCACCAAAACGGATTACCGCGTCGGCAGCTGGCCTGCGGTCACACTGCGCTGTGAAGCCTGCTGGGTAAGCGGCCTGAATATCGGTACGGTGAATGCGAAAGTCTGGCCGGAAAATAATTCATTGGTGCTGGATGCGGCAACCGTCAAAAACAGTGCCAGTGAACTGACACTCAGCGGCCGCTGGGATGCCGGTCCGGAGCCATTGTCGCACTTTAAAGGTCAGTTTAAGGGGCCGGTCTTTGATAATATGGCCGCCTATTTCGGGGTACTGGTGCCTATCACCGGCTCACCGTTCAATGTGGATTTTGACCTGAGCTGGCGGGATGTTCCCTGGTCGCCGGATGTGGCAACCCTGAACGGTATTATCAGCACGTCGCTCGGCAAAGGGGCGATTGAGCGGATGGGCGGCGGTAACGCCGGTAAACTGCTGCGGCTCGTCAGTTTTGATGCATTACTGCGCAAATTACAGCTCGATTTTACGGATACTTTCAGTAATGACTTCGTTTTTGACAGCATACGCGGTAAAGGCGTGATAAAAGATGGTATTTTAAAGACAACCGATACCCGCGTGGACGGATTAATGGCGGATATCAGCTTCAGCGGTTCAGTTTATCTTGTGGAGCGTCGTATTGATATGTCGGTGGTTGTCACACCGGAACTCTCTGCGACGGTCGGGGTGGCGACAGCTTTTGTGGTTAACCCGATAGCCGGAGCGGCAGTCTTTGTGGCCAGTAAGGTACTCGGCCCGCTCTGGAGTAAAATTTCGGTGATACGGTATCACCTGAGCGGCAGTTTAGAAGAGCCGAAGATAGATGAAGTTTTGCGTCAGTTAAAGGAGACCCGGGAATGAAAAACGCAAATGTGGCTTTATTGCAGCTGTGCAGCGGCACAAATATTAAACACAATTTGGCGCAAATCGAACAACAGATCAAACAACTGCCTGATAATATCAAACTGGTGATGACACCGGAAAATGCGCTGATTTTTGCATCAGGCAATACTTATCAGAAGTATGCGGAAGTGCAGGGCGAAGGCCCGCTGCAGTCAGCAGTCGCTGATATGGCGCGTCGTTACGGAGTGTGGATCCTGGTCGGTTCGATGCCGATGATCAGCCGTGAAGACCCGGCACGTATCACCAGCAGCAGTCTGCTGTTTGATGATAAAGGGGAAATCAAAGCCCGTTACGACAAAATTCACATGTTTGACGTGAATATCGATGATGAGCAGGGTTCATACAATGAATCAAAAATCTTCCAGCGCGGCGAGCACATCACCGTGGTGGATACCCCGGTGGGTCGTCTCGGTATGACCATCTGTTATGATCTGCGTTTCCCGGGCCTGTTCCAGGCACTGCGTGAGCAGGGCGCGGAGATTATCTCTGTTCCGGCGGCCTTTACCCGGCTGACCGGTAAATCCCACTGGGAGCCACTGCTGCGCGCCCGTGCGATTGAAAACCAGTGCATTATCCTGGCACCGGCACAGGTCGGTGTACACGGCACCCGCCGCACATGGGGACACACCATGGCTGTTGACGGCTGGGGCAAAGTGATGAAGAAAAATACGGATGCGGTGGCCGCCATCGGCGTGGATATCCGTCCGGACAGCTTAACCTCAATGCGTGAGCAGATCCGCGTGGTGAAACATAACCGTTTCCGCCCGCAGCTGACCTCACTGATTGAGAAAAACACCACAGGTAAAGAGTAAATTATGAGTTTTTCAACTGTCAGCAATCATCTGCTGACCGCCCATGATCTTGATGAACAGGATCTCTTTTCTGTCCTCACACAGTTAGCGGATCGCCATATTGATTATGGCGATCTGTACTTCCAGAGCAGTTTTCATGAAGCCTGGGTGCTGGAAGATAAAATTATCAAAAACGGCTCTTACAATATTGACCAGGGTGTCGGAATCCGCGCTGTCAGCGGCGAGAAAACCGGCTTTGCCTATGCGGATCAGATAAGTCTGACCGCATTACAGCAGAGTGCATCCGCCGCCCGCAGTATTGTCCGTGAGCAGGGTAACGGTAAGGTGCAGAGCCTGCACCGTGTCAATAACACGGCACTCTATGCTGCACTCGATCCGCTGCGCGCAATGCCGCGTGAGGAAAAAATCGCGCTGCTGCACCGCCTTGACCGTGTGGCCCGTGCGGAAGATCCGCGAGTGCAGGAAGTGAATGCCAGCCTGACCGGTGTCTATGAAGAAGTGCTGGTAGCTGCCACTGACGGCACACTGGCGACGGATATCCGTCCGCTGGTGCGCCTGTCTGTCAGTGTGCTGGTGGAAGAGGACGGTAAACGCGAACACGGCGGCAGCGGCGGCGGCGGTCGTTTCGGTTATGAATATTTCCTCGGTACGGAAGACGGTGAGATCCGCGCAGACCATTTTGCCCGCGAAGCGGTGCGCATGGCGCTGGTGAATCTCTCTGCTGTTGCGGCACCGGCCGGGTTAATGCCGGTTGTGCTGGGCGCGGGCTGGCCGGGCGTGTTACTGCATGAAGCGGTCGGTCATGGCCTGGAAGGAGATTTCAACCGCCGTGGTGCTTCGGTATTCAGCGGAAAAATCGGTCAGCAGGTCACATCATCACTCTGTACCATTGTTGATGACGGTACTATCGGTGATCGCCGCGGGTCACTGGCAATTGATGATGAAGGGGTGCCTGGACAGTATAACGTCCTGATCGAGAACGGTATTCTGAAAGGTTATATGCAGGATAAACTCAACGCCCGTCTGATGGGAGTTGACCCGACCGGTAACGGCCGCCGTGAATCCTATGCTCATCTGCCGATGCCGCGCATGACCAACACCTATATGCTGGCCGGCGAAACGTCGCCGGAAGAGATTATCGCCAGTGTGAAAAACGGCCTGTATGCTCCGAATTTCGGCGGCGGTCAGGTGGATATCACCTCCGGTAAGTTTGTGTTCTCGACATCCGAAGCGTATCTCATTGAAAACGGTAAAATTACCAGACCGGTGAAAGGCGCGACACTGATTGGCTCCGGTATTGAAGCCATGCAGCAGGTATCGATGGTCGGTAATGACCTGAAACTGGATAAAGGTGTCGGTGTCTGCGGTAAAGAAGGCCAGAGCGTACCGGTGGGGGTCGGTCAGCCGACGCTGAAACTGGACAGCATTACCGTCGGCGGAACGGCCTGATGATGCAGAAATACGGCACGCTGGTGATTGTTCTGATTGTGGCGGTCTCTGCCTGGCTGGCGGGGTTACCGGGGCAGTTTATCGAAACCCGTCCGTCAGAGCCGGTACCTCAGCATACAGAACAGCCGCAGAGCATTGATGCCCTGACAGCACAGTCACGGGTGGTCAGCTATGTGCAGCAGCACCAGCGTCTGCCGGATTACTATGTGACGAAAAAAGCCGCCCGTGATGCGGGCTGGCAGCCGTCAAAAGGTAATCTCTGTGAGGTGATGCCGGGTAAAGCTATCGGCGGTGACCGTTTCGGCAACCGGGAAAAAGGGCTGCCGGATGCGCCATCACGCCAGTGGTTTGAGGCGGACATAAACTATAACTGCGGCCATCGCGGCAGTGATCGTCTGCTTTATTCCAGTGACGGGCTGATTTATGTCACCACTGATCATTACCGTTCGTTTCAGCAGGCCAATTAACCCATGACACCTGATATCAGCATTATGCGTTTTGACTTCCGCACCATCCGGACAACAGACGATTTTTATCAGCAATTCAGTGATAAATTTCAGCTGCCGTACTTCGGGTGTAACACGGATGCACTGTGGGATATGCTGACAGGCGGGATTGATCTGCCGGTGATACTGGCGTTTGAACATATTACCGCACGGCAGCGGCGGCTGTTTTCAGCCATTATCGGTACCTGCCGGGATGCGGAAGAAGAGTGGCCGGGGGATATTCAGCTGGTGCTGACCCCCCTGACCATGACGGCGGATTAAGCGCTTTCTGCCAGTTCTTTCAGATACTGGAACAGCTGGCGGTAAGCTTTCGGCGGTTTATTGCCTTCGCGCTCTTTTTTCGCATTACGGATAAGCGCACGCAGCTGCTGGCGATCAAGGTGCGGGAACAGCGCAACGGCTTCTTCCGTCACGGTGTCATCACCGGTGACCAGGCGTTCGCGCAGATCTTCGAGTTTATGCAGCAGGACAACCTGCTGGTTATGGCGGTTTTTCAGTTTGTCGAGTGCCGTGGTAATCGGCTCCGGGTCACGGGCCCGCAGCAGTTTACCGATGAGCTGTAACTGACGGCGCAGACCTTCGCGCTTGATTTTTTGTGCAAGCAGGATGGCTTCGAGCAGTTGTTCATCCAGCGGAATACGTTCCAGCTGGGTTTTGCTCAGTGCAACCAGTTCAGCGCCGAGTTTTTTCAGGACTTCAGCATCGCGTTTAATTTCGCTTTTGCTGACCCAGATTATCTCGTCATCCTCTTCCTCCTGAGGAAGTGCATCGGGTTCTTCAAACCAGTCTTCAGGCTGCTTTGCCATAATAGTATTTCCTGTGGCGAAACACAGAGCGGCGGGTGCCGGATGATCTCTGTGTTTGTGAGTGTTAACATTTGATTATTGCGTATTGTAACCGGGGAAAAGGCCGGATAACACCTATTCAGCTGTCTGATTAGCTGACGGCCCCTTAATTTATTGAATTGGAACCTGATTGATGAATATCACTTCTCAGATTATGGCGCAGCGTACGCGCCTGGAACAAGCGGTTTCGCAGGCACTGAGTATTGCACAGAAAGGGTGTGACAGCGCCGAAGTTGCTGTCAGCAGAACCACCGGGATGAGTGTGAGCACCCGTATGGGTGAGGTGGAGAATGTCGAGTTTAACAGCGACGGCGCACTGGGGATCACTGTGTATCATAACCAGCGCAAAGGCAGCGCATCCTCCACAGATTTAAGCGAAGAGGCGATTGCCCGTACCGTACAGGCGGCGATCGACATTGCGAAATATACATCTGAAGATCCGTGTTCGGGCCCGGCAGATCGCGATTTACTGGCTTTCGAGGCTCCGGATTTACAACTGTTTTATCCGTCCGAAGTGAGCGCTGACCAGGCTATCGACTATGCCGCCAATGCGGAAAAAGCCGCACTGAGTGCCGACCCGCGCATCACCAACACAGAAGGCGGCAGCTTTAACAGCCATTACGGCATCCGTGTGTTCGGTAACACGCTGGGTATGCTGCAAAGCTACTGCAGCAGCCGTCACTCCATGTCCGCTTGTGTGATCGCGGAAGAAAACGGCGATATGGAGCGTGATTACGCCTATACCATCGCACGTAAACTGGATGACCTGAAATCCGCACAGTGGGTGGGTGAAGAGTGTGCCCGCCGGACACTGTCCCGCCTTGCTCCGCGCAAACTGGCAACACAGAAAGCACCGGTGATTTTTGCCCCGGAAGTGGCAACCGGTTTGTTCGGGCATCTGGTCGGCGCGATCAGCGGCACCTCCGTGTACCGCAAATCCACCTTCCTGCTCGACAGCCTCGGTAAACAGATCCTGCCGGACTGGCTGACTATCCGCGAACTGCCGCATGTGATCGGCGGACTGGCCTCCACCCCGTTTGACAGCGAAGGGGTCCGGACAGAAGATCGCCTGATTATCGAAAACGGTGTGCTGAACAACTGGCTGATGACCACCTACGCTGCCCGTAAACTGGGGCTGAAGAGCACCGGCCATGCAGGCGGGATCCACAACTGGCACATTGCCGGTCAGGGGCTGGGATTTGACGACATGCTCCGGGAAATGGGCACCGGTCTGGTGGTTACCGAACTGATGGGACAGGGTGTCAGCGGTATTACCGGTGATTACTCCCGCGGCGCATCCGGTTTCTGGGTGGAAAACGGCGAGATTCAGTATCCGGTCAGTGAAATCACCATTGCCGGAAACCTGAAAGACATGTGGGCCAGCATTATCGCCACCGGCGACGATATTGAAACCCGCAGCAACATTCAGTGCGGCTCAGTCTGGCTGCCGGAAATGAGTATTGCGGGGCAGTAAGTGTGTCACTCCCGGAGTCGGAGTATCCGCCTCCGGGAGTGAAAATGCAGAAAACAGCAGCGATTATCGCGAAAACAGCCAGTAAGTCCCGGTTTCCGGTACAGACAGGAACCGCCGGTTCATTTCATCCAGTGTCTTCTGCGGATCAACATCAGAAAAGAGATCCGGGTGCAGTTCCCGCGCGAAAAACTCCGCTGCCAGCAGATGCCACGAGCTGAGATAAACATGATGCCAGAGTGCGGCGGTCCGTCCTTCCCGGACAGCAGGCAGTGCGGCAATCACCGGATCTTTCTGTAATTGTTCCTGCAGGCTTTGCCGGGCGGTGTCAGGGCGGAGATCCGGCCCCAGTTGTAACTGCCCCCGGTTATCCCTTCCGCCGCTGCCGGTCACCAGATAATATTCCGGATTATCCGACAATACCTGCTCCGGGCTGAGCCGTCCGAAAACACCACTGAACTTCCCTGCTGCAATGTTATCCCCGCCGGAAAAGGCCAGTAAATCGGCCAGATTTCCGGAAGCTGCGGTCGTGCAGCATTCTGCTTTTTTCCCGAGATGTAACTGCAGAAAAACTTTGGGGCGATGCGGATTGTGCATAGCCAGACGGTTGCGGATCACATCCATATGTTGCTGATAAAACGCAATAAAAGCGGCAGTTTTTTCCTGCCGGTTCAGGACTTCGCCCAGTGTTTTCAGTGACGGAACCGTGTTCCGCAACGGATCCACCCTGAAATCCAGGTAAATCACCGGAATACCGGCGGCTGCGGTCTGGTGTGCAAACTGCGTTTCATCAGGACGGGTTTTGGCATACACCGGCATAATAATCAGATCCGGTTGCAGGGCGATAATCTTCTCAATATTAAGCTGTGAAAAATTATCGTTCCCGACAATGGCAATATCTCTGATCGCCGGAAATGCAGCCGTATATTTTTCCAGGGTCTGTGGATCGAGCCGCTGTAAATCAGCCGGCCACCCGACGACGCGTGCCGCCGGATTACCGGTTTCGATCAGTGCCAGGGTATAGAGCATCCTGCTTTCACCGAGTACTATCCGCTGCGGATCATCCGGAACCGTGACTGTCCGCCCGAGACTGTCCGTAACGGTTTTTGCCCCGCACAGCAGCGAAAATGCCATCAGCAGCAGCCCGGAAAAGAGATGTTTCATATCAGAAGTCCACAGAGGCATTCAGGAACAGGGTGCGCGGCTCTCCGGCGATGACACGCAGGTTTCCGGCGCTGGACGCATAGTATTCCCTGTTCAGCAGATTGTTCACATTCAGTTTCAGTTGGGTCTCATGTCCGCTGACAGTCCCGTTCCACGCGGCGAAAGCATCTGTGACGGTATACGCCGGCAGGTAAAAACTGTTTTCCGGATCACCGGCCCGTTTGCCGACATAGCGTCCGCCGCCGCCGAAGCGCAGTTCACCCGGTAAGCCCGGTACAGTCAGGGTATGCGTCAGATACAGGCTGCCCATATTGCGCGGGGCATTGACCAGCTGGTTACCGACATTCTGGGGTTTCAGATTATCTTCTTTAATCTGCGTTCTGTTGAGGCTGTAGTTTGCCGCTATCTGCCATCCCGGCGCAAATTCGCCGTTAATTTCCAGTTCCGCACCTTCCGAGCGGGATTTCGGGATATTCCGGTTCAGGCCGTTCATAAAGATGGACATGTCTTTTTCATCAATACGGTAAAGGGCAAAGGTCGTCAGCATCGTTGGTGTTGTCTGCCATTTTGCACCCAGTTCGTATGTCTGACCTTTTTCAGTGGAGGCCACATTGCCGTCATCATCCACCTGTGCGGAAGGGGTGAAGGATTGGCTGTAACTGCTGTAAAGTGCCAGTTCCGGTGTGAGTTTGTAGACGACCCCGGCCTGCGGAACAAATTCAGAACCGCTGTCATTGAGTGTTGTCTGATGGTTTATCCATCCGCTGCTGCCATTTTGCGTATAGCGCTGCAGACGGCCTCCGAGCACGACAATCCACTGGTCATTCAGATGGATACTGTCTTTGGCATAGAGTGAACTGCTGTACACCGTGGCGCGCAGGTTGCTTTTTGCGTCATCGGCGGTTTTATCTGTGGTGACCGGTGATTCGCCGTATACCGGATGGTACATATTGAATTGTTTTGACGGCTTGCCGCGGAAGGACCAGGCTTTGTAGGTTTCGTTCTTTTCGTAATCAGCCCCGAGCGTGATGTCATGCCGCATACCGGCGAGTTCCGGTGTACCGCTGATATCCCAGCCGATATAGGTGGTCTGATGATTAAAGCCACGGTTGGCATCAGCACGGCGGGTAACAATTCCGGTCTCCGGGTTGATAGCCGTCGCGCGGACCTCATTACTGTCGTAGCGGCGCTGCATCCACGCATACTTAATTCCGGTTTCCCAGATGTCGTCAAATTCCTGCCGGTATTCTGCGGTCAGACGTTTATTTTTCCCGTATGCGTGATTAGCGTTGTCATCTATCCGTTCATTATAAGGAATACGGATCGGGCTGCCGCCGATAAAAGCGGTTCCGCGATCGTAAGGCACATCGAATTTATTTTCGGTATAAGCCACATTGAACGAGGCGCTGTCACCGAGCCAGCTCAGGGAAGGTGCCAGCAACGTGTGCTGATCTTCCCCGAAATTGCGCCAGTAATCTTCATGGCGGCGTTCTGCTATCAGCCGGACTGCCACGCCATTGCCGAGAGGGCCGGTCACATCAATCGTACCGGTACCGCCGCCGTTGCTGTTTGTCCGTCCGCTGATGCGTCCCTGCCACTGATACTGTGGTTTTTTGGAGATCAGGTTTATCACGCCGCCCGGATTCAGAATACCGTAAAGCAGGGAAGAAGAGCCTTTCAGAACATCAACACGTTCAGTAGTGGCATCCATCGCCAGCCCCTGGTTGCTGCGTACCCCGTCGATAAACACAGAGCCGTCCGTATTGGAGCCGAAGCCGCGTTTGACAAACCCGTCCTCAATGCCGCCCAGCGTGTTGCCCTGAGTTACACCGCTGACAAACTTTACTGCGTCATCCACTGAAGTGACATTAAAGTCACGGATCAACTGCGGCGTGACAATACTGATGGATTGCGGCGTTTCATTACGCGGGGTCAGTGTTTTCAGAGTGGAATAGACATTATCCCCGCTGTAACTCCCTTCGCGGTCTTGCGGGGCGGCAGTGACAACCAGAGTATCATCGGCGGCAACCGCATGAAAAACAGGAATAAAGATAAAGGGGAATGTCAGCACAAACCGGGAACAGCAATGCGGTCTGCGTAAATGCGCAGCAGATTTCATGTGTGAGTCTCAATATCAGAAGAATAAACAGCCAAAATAAAAACGGAATGATATTGATAATGATTACTATGCGCAATAATTTTTTGTGATAATCATCCGTGAAGGGCGGGGCGGAAATAATCATGCCGCAGCGGAAGAAGCCGCTGCGGCATGATTAACTTGCGTTATTGAATTGTGCTGTACGGATGATATTCAGACTGCCAGCAGCATAAAGCCCCGCCACAGTAATAACAGCTGCTGTTCAAAACCCAGAATGACCGGAAATCCGCCCGGAGCTCCGCTCATACCAAACAAAGATGTCAAAGAATAGGCAGCCATGATCAGTTTCCTTCAGGAAATAAAGAGAGAAACATCATGCAATAAAGGTGTGAAGAAAGGAACCCCTGAGGAAGCTGCGCCCGCAGATTGCCTGAAACGGACGCAGAACCGGCTTAAAGCGGATTAACGGTGTAACTCACCGGCAGCTTCAGGCTGATAGATAATTTCTGATACTTTTACGCGCGTTGCTTCACCGTTCGGCAGTTCCCATGAGATCTCATCACCGACAGAAAGCCCGAGTAACGCAGCTCCCAGTGGTGCCATCACAGACAGCTGTTCAGCACTGTCTTTCAGTGAAGCCGGGTACACCAGGGTACGGATACTCTCTTTCCCGCTCGATAAATCTTCAAAGCGGATGCGGCTGTTCATCGTCACGACCGTGGCTGGCATTTCTGCCGGCGGCAGGATTTCCGCGCGATCCAACTCTTCATTCAGGGCTTCGGCAACCGGACTGTCAGCATAAGCCGGCTGTTCCAGCAGCATATCCAGACGCTCCGCGTCCAGTTCATTAATAATTATATTGGGCTTTTTCATACCACACTCCAAATCATTTCCAATACAAAAGAACACCCCCACACCAGAAGGAGGGGGGTGCTCATTTGATAATTAATCTGATAGTAGGCTGTTCTCCCCCGAAAGGAAAGAGATCAGGATCACGAACCGCCGGGCTGCGTGAACGAAACAGCGTATCAGTTTTCTTTAAGTAAAATATTTCGGTTAGTATAACTAATCTTCATCAAAACCTGAATCAAAAAGGGAAATAATTGCCTCAATGGCAGAATTTTCATCAGGTCCTGTTGCTTCCACTTCAATAAAACTGCCCTGTTCGGAATCCAGCATCAGCATGGCGAGCACACTGTCTGCCCGGGCTTCTTCATTTTGCTTATTACGGAATACCACCGTTGACCGGAAGGTCTGGATCAGTTCAAACAGTTTCATGGCCGGCCGGGCATGCAGCCCCAGCCGGTTTTTGATTTCAACCTGACAACGGATAGTCATGGATTATTTCCGCTTTTCCAGTGTCCGGTGGCGCGACTGCACGTTTTTCCCGCGTGAGCGGAAGTAATCCGCCAGTTGCTCCGCCACATAGACAGAACGGTGTTTCCCGCCGGTACAGCCGATAGCGACGGTCAGGTAGCTGCGGTTGTTGGTTTCCAGCATCGGCAGCCACAGTTCCAGATAACTGCGGGTCTGGTAAATAAAGTTATGTACTTCTGTATGGCGGTCGAGGAACGCCGCCACCGGTTTATCCAGACCGGTCATCGGACGCAGTTTCGGATCCCAGTGCGGGTTCGGCAGGAAGCGGACATCAAACACATAATCCGCATCAATCGGAATGCCGTGTTTAAACCCGAACGATTCGAATACCATGGTCAGCTCGCGTTCGCGTTTGCCGAGCAGACGGGTTCTCAGCATTTCTGCCAGTTCATGCACTGACATTTCAGAGGTATCGATAATCAGATCCGCACGGGAGCGTAGCGGCTCCAGCAGATCGCTTTCCTCATCAATAGCGCTTTCCAGCGAGAGATTTTTACTGGAAAGGGGATGCAGACGGCGGGTATCACTGTAACGGCGGATCAGCGTATTGCGATCCGCATCCAGGAACAGCAGCTGGGGTGAGAAACTGTCCGGTAATCTGGTCAGGGCTTCCTCAAAAACCTCCGGAGACTCCGGCATATTGCGGACGTCAATACTTACTGCGGCAGAGGTATCGCGTGTTGCCAGGGTAGCGGCAAGCTCCGGCAGAAGAGTGACCGGCAGGTTATCAACGCAGTAGAAACCCATATCTTCCAGCGCCCGCAGGGCAACAGATTTACCCGAACCAGAGCGGCCGCTGACAATCATCAGCACCATGAGGGGACTCCCTATCGTTTCTCTTTCAATGGCAATACGCCATTATCCGTTGTCGTCAGCCGGTTATCATCACTCAGTGATGATACTGTACAGCTCTTCATCGCTTTGCGCCTGACGCAACCGGCGGCAGAGCGCTTTGTCAGCCAGTTTTTTGGCCACTAACGACAGTGTGTGTAAATGCGTCTGACACTGATCAGACGGAACAAATAACGCAAACAGAATGTCCACATTCTGATTATCAATCGCATCAAACGCGATAGGTTGCTCCAGGTGTAAAAATACGCCGCAGGCGGTTTGCGCCTCGCTTTTGTCCAGTTTTCCGTGGGGGATGGCAATCCCGCCACCGATACCGGTTGTCCCGACTTTTTCCCGTGTAAGGAGTGCCTCAAACAGCGTGTTTTCCGGCAGCGCCAGCGCGGTGGCAGCCAGTTCACTGATAATCTCCAGCGCGCGCTTCTTACTGGTACAGTGAATATTATTGCGTGTACAGCTGATACTCAGTACATCGCTCAGGGACAAATTTGCTTCGTTATTCATTTCATTGTTCACTTAGGATCAGAATCCCGGCAACCACCATGGTAACCGGGATCAGAGCACTGCTTTTTCCTGAGAAAATTCAGACTGTTAATTCAGTCATGCACCCGGGTGCAGAAAATTTACCGGTTTCTCAGTTTTTCTTTGTGTTTGGACAACTGACGGCCGAGTTTTTCTGCCATCTCATCAATTGCCGCGTACATATCCTCTTTTTCCGCTGAGGCGTGAAGATCCGCACCGTTTACCTGAGCCGTTGCCTCCGCAATTTTACTCACCTTTTCAATCCGCAGGATCACCTGAACGCTGTTAATTTTATCGAAAAACTGCTCCAGTTTCTTACACTTGGCTGTCACAGTCTCACGTAATGCGTCTGTAATTTCAACGTTGTGGCCGGTAATTTGTAATTCCATAGTGTCTTCCTTCTCAATGTGTATCAAATCAGCTGTTTACGCTGATTTGAGGGCGGGATGGATAACGACTCACGATATTTCGCGACAGTACGTCTGGCTACCTGAATGCCCTGTTCGGCAAGCATATCGGTCAGTTTGCTGTCGCTGAGCGGTTTCGCCGGATTCTCGGCGGCAACCAGTTTTTTCACCAGTGCACGGATGGCTGTGGAGGACGCCTCGCCCCCGCTGTCAGTACTGACGTGGCTGGAGAAAAAGTACTTCAGTTCAAAGATCCCCCGCGGACTGTGCAGAAATTTCTGTGTTGTCACCCGGGAAATGGTTGATTCATGCATCTCAACCCGCAGTGCGATATCTGCCAGCACCATGGGCTTCATATATTCTTCGCCCTGTTCAAAGAACGCCTGCTGCTCTTCCACAATACAGGTCGCGACTCTGAGCAGAGTATCGTTCCGGCTTTCCAGACTTTTAATGAGCCACTTTGCTTCCTGCAAATTGTTGCGGATAAACTGACTGTCGCTCTCACTGCGGGCCCGCGAACCCATTGCGGCATAGTGATTATTGACCCGCAGACGGGGAATGCTGTCGGAATTGAGTTCCACTACCCAGCGTTCGCCGTGTTTTTTCACGAGGACGTCAGGAATAACATACTCTGATTCTCCGGTGTTGACTACCAGGCCCGGACGCGGTTCCAGTGACTGGATCAGATCAATAGCGGATTTCAGTGCCTCTTCTTTCAGTTTGGTCACCCGGCCCAGGGTCCGGAAATCCCGGTTCCCCAACAATGCCAGATGCTGATCAGCGATAGCAAGGGCTTCTTTCAGGCTCGGGGTTTCCGGCGGCAGAATTTTCAGCTGCACCATCAGACACTCCCGCAGGTCGCGGGCGCCCACACCCACCGGATCAAAACGCTGGATGCGCTTGAGTACGGCTTCCACATCTTCGGTGGTGACTTCATCGTCACCGATACTCAGGCGGATATCATCGACAGAAACGGTCAGATAGCCGGTTTCATCAATCGCATCGATGATTGAGAAGGCAATTGCGGCATCGGTTTCGGTAAAGGGGGTCAGGCGGGCCTGCCAGATCAGATAATCCTGTAAGGTTTCGGTGGTTTCACCCTGATAGAGCGGCAGTTCATCGTCGCCGTAATCATTGCCGGTGCCGGACGGTGTACCGGCGGTGTAGATTTCTTCCCACTGTGCATCCAGCGGCAGATCATCCGGCATGGCTGTCTGTTCGAGAGCCTCGGCGCTGTCCAGCTCTTTCTGTGGTTCAGATTCAGCCGGCGTGTCAATTTCCTGATGGTTATCATCAAGTTCCAGCAACGGGTTAGATTCCAGCGCCTCGCGGATCTCCTGCTGGAGTTCAAGCGTGGAAAGCTGCAACAAACGGATAGCCTGCTGAAGTTGTGGCGTCATCGCCAGTTGCTGGCTGAGTTTAAGCTGCAGACTCTGCTTCATTACGGACACGGGCTCCTTACGGCATTACAGGCGGAAACCTTCGCCTAAATAAACACGTTTAACCTGCTCATTATTCAGAATGGATTCCGGGCTGCCGTGGGCAATCATATGGCCCTGGCTGACAATATAAGCCCGTTCACAGACATCCAGTGTTTCGCGGACGTTGTGGTCAGTGATCAGGACGCCGAGCCCGTAATCACGGAGGTGCTGAATAATCTTTTTAATATCAATAACAGAAATCGGGTCAACACCGGCAAACGGTTCATCCAGCAGGATGAATTTCGGGTTGGCGGCCAGCGCGCGGGCAATTTCCACACGGCGGCGTTCACCCCCGGACAGTGATTGCCCCAGGTTATCGCGCAGATGGCTGATATGGAACTCTTCCATCAGCTCTTCCGCCCGCTCCCGGCGTTCATCATTGTTCAGATCTTTGCGGATTTCAAGCACCGCCATCAGGTTCTGCCATACCGTCAGACGACGGAAAATAGAGGCTTCCTGAGGCAGATAGCCAATCCCTTTGCGGGCACGTTCATGCAGCGGCAGCAGGGAGATATCTTCATCATCGATGCTTATCGCTCCGGCATCACGGGGAACAATACCCACGACCATATAGAAGGTCGTGGTTTTCCCGGCACCGTTCGGGCCGAGCAGCCCGACGATTTCGCCGGAGCTGACTTCAAGCGTCACATCTTCGACGACTTTGCGCCCTTTGTAGGCTTTGGCTAATTTGCTTGCAGTTAATTTTGCCATAAATCGTTACTTACCTTTCTGGCCGGTTGCCGCCGGGCCTTTTTCCTGAAGTTGTGACGGCAGCAGTACGGTAGTCACCTGTTTGCCTTTGTCACTGAATGCCTGCATCTGCTGTGTCGGCACCACGTAGGTAATCTTGTCACCGGTGATATTGCTGTCCAGCTGTTCCAGGTAGGCATTACCGGTCAGCGTGACCAGTTCATTGGCCATTTCGTAACGCAGTTTGCTGCCGCGTCCTTTGATTGGCTTACCGTTATCCTGCATCTGGTAGAAGGTCACCGGATTACCGAATGCTTCGATCACCATTTTATTGGAATCGCCGCCCGGACGGGTGACCACCACTTTGTCAGCGCGGACATCAATTGTTCCCTGTTTTACCACGACATTGTCAGTAAATGTGGTGATATTTTTTTCTAAATCAAGGGCTTGTTTTAATGATGTTACCGTCACCGGCTGCTGTGTATCTTCTTTTAACGCCAAAGCAGGGACACTGACGGCCAGAATTGCTGTTGCAATCAGAGTATTAAGGATGTTTGCTTTCATTTGGGATCTCATAGTAAGTCTGTACATCTTTGATCAGTTCCGCATTACGATTGCGTAAATTACCCCGCATCTGCAATCCGACGGAACGCAGTCCTGTTCCCGTGATGGTGACTTTATCGTCAGAACTCACATCCTGGGTTGTCAGATTGACTTCGGCGTTATCCGTGGTGATCTGCCTGAGCTGTGTATCGGTGGTCAGGCTGTCAACCTGCACATCACCGTATAAATATAACATTCTGTCATTGGTTAATTTGGCCCGCTTTGCACGAATCGTCCAGGTGGCGGTTTTATCAGGGTCGTAGGTGGTCAGCACCGGATTAGTAAACCAGGTTATTTTTTCCTGAGCAAAGTTCTGCACATCATCCGCATTCAGCCGGTACGCCAGCAGCCCTGTCGGCTCGTAAGCCAGGGTTGAGGACGTTTGGGTTTTATACGTCGGCGTACCGTCTTCCACAATCTTACCGTCGGTGTCACCTGAACGGGTGACCGACAGGTTCCAGCCGAGCAGACCGAGGGCGATAAGCGCCAGAATAATGATCAGCCAAAGCTTAAATTTACTCATGAGATCCCTGATAAAGCCATTATAACCAATGAAATTCTCTTCAGACGGACAGGCCTCTGGCCGCATCCAGCTTATTTTGTGCCAGCAGAATCAGATCGCACAATTCGCGGACAGCCCCGCGGCCGCCTGCAATCTGTGTAACATAATCCGCTTTGGGTAACAATAACGGGTGGGCATCCGCCACTGCGGCGGATAAACCGACCTCTGCCATGACCGGCCAGTCAATCAGGTCATCGCCGATATAGGCGACTTCGCCGGGGCGAAGTACCAGTTTATCTAATAGTTCGCGATACGCCAAAAGCTTATCGCTCTGTCCCTGGTAAAGATGTGTAATTCCGAGTGTATTGGCACGATCTTCCAGCAATTTGGCTTTACGACCGGTAATTATCGCCACCTCCACCCCGGAGGTCAGCAGGCAGCGGATACCGTAGCCGTCACGGACATTAAATGCTTTCAGTTCTTCACCGCTGTTGCCCTGATAAATCAGGCCGTCAGACATCACGCCGTCCACATCACAGATAAGAAGCCGTATTTTAGCGGCTTTTTCCATAACTGTTTGCGCTATCGGGCCATAGCAGGTGTCAATAGTGGTAATTTGTGTCATCGTCAGTCCTTACACCACTCCGGCCTGGAGCAGATCATGCATATGCAGTACGCCGAGCAGTTTATCACCTTCTGTGACTAATAAAGAGGTGATATGACGGGACTGCATTAAATTCAGTGCCTCAACCGCCAGGGTATTGGCTTTGATGCGGATCCCGCCCGGGGTCATCACATCGGCAATCTGGCAGTTATTGAGGTCTGTGCCCGCATCGAAAATCCGGCGCAGGTCACCGTCAGTGAAAATGCCCTGAATAATCATGTCATCGTCACAGATAACCGTCATACCCAGTTTTTTACGGGTGATTTCCACCAGTGCTTCGCGCAGTGAGGCGGTTTTCGGCACACGCGGGATATCATCCCCGGTGTTCATCAGGTCGGAAACCAGTAACAGCAGTTTGCGGCCGAGCGCGCCGCCCGGATGTGAGAGGGCAAAATCTTCAGCGGTAAAGCCGCGCGCCTGTAATAAGGCAATCGCCAGCGCGTCACCCATCACCAGTGTGGCGGTGGTGCTGGTGGTCGGCGCAAGGCCGAGCGGGCAGGCTTCCTGCGGGACTTTAATACACAGATGAATATCCGCTGCTTTTCCCATAGTACTGTCCGGGTTGCCGGTCATGCAGATAAGCGGGATGTTCTGACGTTTGATAACCGGGATCAGCGCCTGAATTTCTGAGGATTCACCGGAGTTTGAAATTGCGATAACCACATCTTTCTTTGTGACCATCCCCAGGTCGCCGTGTGCGGCTTCACCCGGATGCACAAAGAAGGAAGGGGTACCGGTGCTGGCAAATGTCGCGGCCATTTTGTGGCCGATATGACCGGATTTTCCCATCCCCATGATGATCACTTTGCCTTCACAGCGGAATATCAGTTCACAGGCTTTATCGAAATCATCATTAATATACTGTTCGAGTGACGCGAGACCTTCACGTTCAATCCGGAGGACACGTTTACCTGTTAGTTGAAAATCAGTTCGGGACATCAGTTTTTTCTCACTTTCAGTATCTGTCTGTGTATTAATGGCTGACGCTTATCAGCCGGTAAAAAGGCTTATCAGCCAGGCGGTGAACGCACTGAGCAGAATAATGCCTTTCAGCCGGTTCAGCCGCTGGTTCCGGCCGGCCGCAAAGAAAATAAATAACACACCGGCCGCGATCATCACGGCGAAATCGGTCATAAAACTGTCTGCTGCCATCGGCGCGGTGGCTAATAACGCCGGGATCCCCGCAACGACCGTGGTATTAAACAGTGTCGCGCCGATAAGATTCCCCAGCGCGATATCTTTTTCACCTTTGACCGCCGCCGCAATCGTGGTGCACAGTTCCGGCAGACTGGTACCGACAGCCAGGATAGTCAGTCCGGTGATACGCCCGCTGATCTCCGCATAGCGGGTGAATGCAGAGGCGTTATCGATCACAATCCGGACCGCCACCGGCATAATCAGCAACCCGGCGACCAGCCACAATAAAGCAACCGGCAAATTATTTTCCTGCGGCAGTTCATGGTTTTGTTCAGTAGTGAAGCCGTCATACTGATCACGCCGCGCCATTGCGGCAATTTTCACCACCAGCCAGAGACTGGCGAGCCCCGCAAGCACCAGAAACCCGCCCTGAACCCGCGTGATACCGCCGGACCAGATAAACAGCCCGAACAGCGCCATTACGGCCAGCATCAGCGGAAGCTCACGGCGCAGCACCGCTGACTGCACACTCAGCGGGCGGATAAGGGCGGCGAGGCCTGCAATCAGCAGTAAATTGGTAATATTGGATCCGATAATGGTGCCGAGCGCCAGATCCGGCTGCCCTTCAAGCACCGCACCGGCGGAGGTCAGCAGTTCCGGCAGCGACGTACCGGGACCGGCCACCAGAATACCGGTGATAAACGGGGAGATGCCGAGAGAACGGGAGAAAACCGCCGCGCCGTACACAATCCGGTCAGAGGCATAAACCAGCAGAATCAACCCGGTCAGTAAAAGGATGCTGGTGAGTAACATGGCTCTCCTCCGGGCTGAAAAACAGTCAGAAATAATGAAGTACGGGAAATTGAGGGTATTGTACGGGCTGAGGCGCAAAAGTAAAACAGACGTTTTGCGCCCGGCGGGAGCGTTAATGTTAAATGCTGATATACTTGTGTATCACGCTGTTTATACCCCGTTACTCAGGGGTGATAAATAATTCAGACAGTAACACCCGCATTTAAAGGCGAAAACTGCCGGATTTTTTTATATTATGATGGGTCAGTCCTGTATGTGTTGCAGAAACACAAAAAACATAACGTTAAGGTTGTGAGGTCATGAACCGACAGACGGAAAATATTATTGAGATCCGGAACATGTGCTTCCGGCGCGGTTCGCGCATGCTGTTTAATGATATCAGCCTGGATGTGCCGCGCGGCAAAGTGACCGCGATTATGGGGCCGTCCGGGATCGGGAAAACCACACTGTTACGCCTGATTGGCGGGCAGTTACGCCCGGACAGCGGCGAGATCTGGTTTGACGGCGACAATATCCCGGCACTTTCCCGCAGCAGACTCTATCAGTCGCGCCGCAAAATGAGCATGCTGTTTCAGTCCGGCGCATTATTCACGGATATGACAGTCTATGACAACGTGGCGTTCCCGCTGCGCGAGCATACCCGTCTGCCGGAATCCCTGATCCGGACAACCGTGATGATGAAACTGGAAGCGGTTGGTTTACGCGGGGCGGCAAACCTGATGCCGTCAGAACTCTCCGGCGGGATGGCACGGCGTGCGGCACTGGCGCGGGCCATTGCTCTGGATCCGGATCTTATCCTGTTTGATGAGCCGTTTGTCGGCCAGGATCCGATTACCATGGGTGTGCTGGTAAAACTGATTGATGAACTCAATCAGTCGCTGGGTGTAACCTGCATCGTGGTCTCTCACGATGTGCCGGAAGTGCTCAGTATTGCGGATAAGGCTTATATCGTCGCGGAGCAGTCCGTTATTGCACAGGGCACCGCAGAAGAGTTGCAGGAGAACACCGAACCGCGTGTGCGCCAGTTCCTGGATGGTATTGCTGACGGACCGGTTCCTTTCCGCTATCCGGCGGGTGATTACCAATCAGATTTATTAGGATAAACGAGACATGTTGACACAGGCACTTGCTGCTTTGGGACGCCGCGCGTTAGCGACATGTGCGTCTTTCGGGCGGTCAGGATACATGCTGTTCCGTGCGCTGTTCGGCAAACCGCAGTTTGCCCGGCAGTGGCCGTTGCTGCGCAAGCAGCTGTACAGCGTCGGTGTGCAGTCCCTGCTGATTATTTCAGTATCCGGGCTGTTTATCGGGATGGTTCTGGCCTTACAGGGATATCTGGTTCTGAAAACCTTCAGTGCGGAAGCCAGCCTTGGCATGATGGTGGCGCTGTCGCTGCTGCGTGAACTGGGGCCGGTGGTGACCGCACTGCTGTTTGCCGGACGCGCCGGTTCTGCGCTGACCGCGGAAATCGGGCTGATGAAAGCCACAGAACAGTTATCCAGCCTGGAAATGATGGCGGTGGATCCGCTGCGCCGTGTGATTGCACCGCGTTTCTGGGCCGGTTTGATCAGTATGCCGTTGTTATCCATGATTTTTGTCGCCGTTGGTATTCTTGGCGGGGTCATGGTCGGGGTGGACTGGAAAGGGATCGATGAAGGTTTCTACTGGGCTTCCATGCAGGCCAATGTGGACTGGCAGAAAGATGTGATGAACTGCATTTACAAGAGTGTGGTTTTCGCCTTCACCGTCACCTGGATTGCCCTGTACAACGGGTATGATGCTATTCCGACGTCTGAAGGGATTAGTCGGGCAACAACACGCACGGTCGTTCATTCATCGCTTGCCGTGTTAGGGTTAGATTTTGTGCTTACGGCACTGATGTTCGGGAATTAAACAATGCAAAGCAAGAAAAATGAAGTTTGGGTCGGGCTTTTCGTCTTAATTGCCATTGCGGCGATTATCTTCCTGGCACTGAAAGTGGCGGATATCCGCTCTGTCGGCAGCGAAAAAACCTACCGCGTGTCTGCCACCTTTGATGATATCGGCGGTCTGCAGGCCCGTTCACCGGTAAAAATCGGCGGTGTGGTGATTGGCCGCGTCAATGACATCCGTCTGGACAAGGACTATAAACCGGAAGTGACGCTGGATATCTACAGTCAGTATGACCAGATTCCGGACACCAGTTCGTTATCTATCCGCACCTCCGGTCTGCTGGGTGAGCAGTATCTGGCGCTCAGTAAAGGGTTTGAGAATACAACCGATCCGGATCTGCCGATGACTGAAATGCTGAAAGACGGCAGCCGTATTCAGGACACCAAACCGGCGATGGTGCTGGAAGATTTAATCGGTCAGTTCCTGTATAAGAGCGGCGACGGCGAAGGGGGTAATACCCCGGCACCGGCTGCACAGCACTGATACGAAAAGTAATGTAAAAACGGATGTTTTTGCCCGCAGAGGCAGACATCCTGCATAATACTGTTTACCGAAGACACCTTCACGGCGGAAAGTGCCGGTGATTAATCAGGAGTTGATTATGTTTAAGCGTTTACTGATAGCGGCGATGCTGGTGGTGATGGCCCCGTTTGCCGGAGCTGTTGACCAGACAAATCCGTATACACTGATGAACGATGCGGCGGCGAAAACCTTCAGCCGTCTGAAAGCCGAACAGGCGCAAATCCGGCAGAACCCGGACTATCTGCGCACTGTTGTTCAGGAAGAATTACTGCCGTATGTGCAGATCAAATACGCCGGTGCACTGGTGTTAGGCTCTTACTACAAAGATGCGACGCCGGCACAGCGTGATGCTTACTTCAAAGCCTTTGAGGCTTATCTGGCACAGGCATACGGCCAGGCACTGGCAATGTACACTAACCAGACTTATCAGATTGATCCTGCACAACCGCTGGGTGATAAAACTATCGTGGCTATCCGTGTGACACTGACAGAGCCGGCAGGGCGTCCGCCAATCCGTCTGGATTTCCAGTGGCGTAAAAATACCAAAACCGGTAACTGGCAGGCTTATGACATGATTGCCGAAGGCGTGAGCATGATCACCACCAAACAAAATGAGTGGGCATCTATTCTGCGTCAGAAAGGTGTTGATGGTCTGACTGCTGAGCTTGAGCGCAGCGCGAAAACCCCGATTACTCTGGATCAGAAATAATGACGGCTGCGCTGACGTGGGAAAAACAGGGTGAAACCCTCGTCCTGAACGGGGAACTGGATCGCGATACACTGCTGTCGTTCTGGAATGCACGTCAGCAGCAGATGAGCGCCGTGCAGACGGTGGATGTTTCCGGTCTCAGTCATGTGGATTCTGCCGGGCTGGCCATGCTGGTCCGTCTGCGGGGAGAGCGCCCGGAAGCGCCGTTTGTGTTATCCGGAGTAAGCGCTAACTTGCAGATGCTGATGTCACTCTACGGCGTTGAGTTTGAATTCAGTCAGAACGCGTGAATTTAAAATAATGTAAATAACGGCGCGACAGATACATATTTGCCGTTATTTTCCGTAAGGTAACTGCCTCCGGTTGTGTCACCACAGCCGGAGGCATTTTTAATGGTTTAAGAGCGGGGCATATTCGATTACGATAGTGCCTATAACACACAATCTGATAACCAATTTGAGAAATTATGGATACGAATGAAATCAAACAGGTGCTGATGGATAAGTTAGCACTTACTGACGCAATTGTGACCGGTGACGGCAGCCATTTTCAGGTGATCGCGGTCGGCGATCTTTTTGACGGCATGAGCCGCGTTAAACAGCAGCAGGCCGTGTATGCGCCGCTGATGGAATATATTGCGGATAACCGTATCCACGCGTTGTCTATCAAAGCCTATACCCCGGCTCAGTGGGAACGGGATCGTAAACTGAGCGGGCTGTAACCGCGGCGGCTGACAATGCAGTGACAAGTAACGCGGCAGCAATTAATGATAATGAGAGTGTCTACAGATGGATAAATTTCGGGTAAAAGGTCCTTCCGTTCTTCAGGGCGAAGTGACTATCTCAGGGGCAAAAAATGCAGCATTGCCTATCCTGTTCGCTGCAATTCTGGCGGAAGAACCGGTTGAATTACACAATGTGCCGGAACTGCGGGATATCGACACCTCTGTGAAGCTGTTAACGCGGTTGGGTGCAAAAATTGAGCGCAAAGGAACCACACTGCGTGTGGATGCTTCTGCAATTAATGAATATTGTGCACCTTATGATCTGGTCAAAACCATGCGCGCATCTATCTGGGCGCTGGGGCCGCTGGTGGCCCGTTTTGGTCACGGTCAGGTTTCTCTGCCGGGCGGCTGTGCTATCGGTGCCCGTCCGGTTGATTTGCATATCACCGGTTTAGAGCAGTTAGGGGCGAAAATCACCCTCGATGAAGGGTATGTCAAAGCGGAAGTGGACGGTCGCCTGACCGGTAACACTATCGTGATGGACAAAGTCAGCGTGGGTGCCACCATCACGATTATGTGTGCGGCAGTCCTGGCGAAAGGCAAAACCGTTATCGAAAACGCGGCCCGTGAACCGGAAATTGAAGACACCGCTGCATTCCTGAATGCGCTGGGTGCCAAAATCACCGGCGCAGGGACTGACCACGTGGTGATTGAAGGTGTTGAACGCCTCGGCGGCGGCTCTCACACCGTTGTGCCGGATCGTATTGAAACCGGGACATTCCTGATCGCAGCGGCAGTTTCACGCGGTAAAATTCTGTGCCGTAACGCCAAGCCGGATACGCTGGATGCGGTACTGGCCAAGCTGCGCGAAGCCGGGGCGGAAATCGAAACCGGTGACGACTGGATAAGCCTTGATATGAAAGGGCAGCGTCCTAAAGCGGTCACTTTCCGTACCGCGCCGCATCCGGGCTTCCCGACAGACATGCAGGCGCAGTTCAGTCTGCTGAATCTGGTGGCTGAAGGCTCCGGTATGATCACGGAAACCATCTTTGAAAACCGCTTTATGCACATTCCGGAACTGATCCGTATGGGTGCTCACGCGGAAATCGAGAGTAATTCTGTGCTGTGCCACGGCGTGGAAAAACTGTCCGGTGCTCAGGTGATGGCGACCGACCTGCGTGCATCGGCAAGCCTGGTGCTGGCGGGTTGTATCGCGGAAGGTACCACAATCGTCGATCGTATTTATCATATCGATCGCGGTTATGAGCATATTGAAGAGAAATTACGCGGCCTGGGTGCGGATATCGAACGCATTCATTCAGCGGAGTAATTCTCTGATGTAAGCCATAAACAGAAAAGAGCGGATATCCGCTCTTTTTTTGTGTCTTATTCCTGTCCGCCGGGGGAGGGAGTGAACTCCTCGATGGTCACATCGACAGACCGCATCTGACCATTGCGTAACAGGGTGACCGGCACAACACTGCCCGGGCTCAGTTCCGCCACCTGATCCATCATTTCGAGTGGTGAGGTGCTCGGTTTGTTATTGACGCTGGTGATGATATCCCCGACCTGAATCCCGCCTTTATCCGCCGGGCCGTTACGGGCAACCTGAAAGACCCGCAGACCGGTTATCTGATTGATATCACTGTTGTTAGTCCGGATCGGCGGCAGCTCTTTGGAGGTGATGCCGATATAGCCCCGGATCACACGGCCGTCTTTTATCAGTTTATTCATAATGCGCAGGGCAAGCTCTGCGGGGATCGCCAGCCCGATGCTGTCACTCATCCGTGACGGATCATTGCTGTCGTAAGACATGGTATTGATGCCGACTAACTCGCCTTCGGTATTGACGAGTGCGCCGCCGGAGTTACCGGCCATAATCGAGGCATCAGTCTGGAGAAAATTCTGGCGGCGGGTCGGACTCAGCCCGACACGGCCCATTGCACTGATAATGCCCTGGTTAACTGTCTGCCCGACATTAAACGGGTTGCCGATCGCCAGCACCACATCACCCACATGAGACTGACGCTTCGGGTTGATCGGGATCACCGGCAGTTTATCGGTGGTATTGATTTTCAGTACCGCGAGGTCGGTCAGATCATCCGCGCCGATCAGCATGCCTTCATACAGGCGGCCGTAATTACCGTATTGCAGGGCGATCAGGATCTGATCGGCGTTTTTAATGACGTGCTGGTTAGTCAGGATATAACCCTGATCATTCATGATCACACCGGAACCGAGGGAGGTCATTTCGGGACCCTGCTGGGAGAGGCTGCCCATATTACTGCTGTAAACATTGACCACGGCAGGCGCGGCGCGGCGTACCGCTTTGTTGTAGCTGACCGGTTCGTCATTATTAAACAGATGGGTAAACCACTGGGTCACAAATTGCGGGCGAATAGACGGGACACTGACCAGAAGCAGGGCAGCCACGAGAAGTCCCATAAAAACGGAGCGCAATAATTTAAACCACATAGTCCTTAACCGGTGTTGTGAGTACGGGAAGCAGATACTTCCGGCAGAATAGCATAATCCGGGGAAATTATATGTGTGTAATTGCGGTATTTTATGATGTGGTACAAATAAACAGGTGCGGTATCAGACGGTTATTTATCACTGACGGTTATGAGTCTGTCAGCCGCCGGTCACTGACAGTCTCATGTGGTACAGCCGGTTAAACGGGTTTATCCCCCATCACGGTTGCTCTGTGCATAATGCGGTGAAAATCGCCGTAATCAAAACTGGCGAGATGCTGGGTGCAGCGGTTATCCCAGACCGCCACATCGCCGTCCTGCCAGTGCCAGCGGACAAAATATTTCGGCTGTGTGCTGTGTTTAAACAGGAACGTCAGCAATGTATCACTCTCTTCCGGGCTTAATTCACAGATCCGGCTGGTAAAACCTGCGGTCACAAACAAGCCCTTCTTCCCGGTGACCGGATGGGTTCTGACCAGCGGATGACGTCTCGGCGGGAAATCGCGGCGGGCTTTTTCCAGCGCGGCTTTGGCTTCCCCGGTCTGCGCAAAACGGCTGTCCGGAAAAGAGAGGCTGATATCATGTTCCGCCGTCAGGCCGGATAAAAATTCCTGCAACGGCGGTGATAAATCATCATAAGCCCGGGTCAGGCTGGCCCACAGAGTATCGCCGCCGAAAGGGGGAACCTGTACCGCGGATAACACACAGCCCATGGCCGGTTTTTCCAGAAATGTCACATCAGTGTGCCACAGTTCGTTATCCTTCAGATCAAGCAGGTGGCTGTCGAGCACAATCAGTTCCCGCACATTTTTATGTGAAGGAAAAACCGGATGTATATGCAGTTCTCCCAGCGCAGCGGCAAAGTCCCGCTGAGCTTCCGGTTTGATATACTGCTGGCGGAAAAACAGCACCTGATGTTCCAGTAAGGCATCCTGTAATACGGCCAGCGTGGCGGCATCCGGTGTCAGGTTAAGATCAATGCCGCTGACGTGCGCGCCGATAGCGGGTGTTAATTGTCTGATATCCATATTCATTACCTCTCTGTCGGTTAAGATTCTTTGCCGTACCACGGCACTAATGCCTGCTGCAAATGACGCAATGCCAGTTCGATGGCGAGTGCCACCACGGCAATCACTGCGATACCGGTGATGACAATACCGGTGTTAAGAAACTGCGCGGCGGACTGCACCATAAACCCGAGCCCCTGCTGTGCCGCGACCAGCTCTGCCGCCACCAGGGTTGACCAGCCCACGCCGAGACCAATCCGGATCCCGGTCAGCATCTGCGGCAGTACTGACGGCAGGATCACATATCTCAGTACCTGAAGCCGGTTTGCTCCCAGTGACTGCACGGCGCGGATCCGGTTTCCCGGCGCGGCCATAATGCCCTGCATCGTTGAAATCAGGACCGGAGCGAGAATCGCTAACCAGATCAGCAGGATCTTGGTGGTTTCCCCGATCCCGAACCAGATAACAATCAGCGGCAGATAGGCGAGCGGGGGAACCGGGCGGTACAGTTCAACCACCGGATCCAGTATTCCGCGTATCCGTGAACTCAGCCCCATCAGTACCCCCAGCGGGATCCCGGTGATAACCGCCAGAAGCAGCGCTTTGAGCATGCGGTCAAGGCTGGCCGCCAGGTGCTGCCACAGCGTGGCATTCATGTAACCGGATTCGGATAACGCCAGAAACTGGTGTCCTATCTGAGCAGGGGCGGGTAAATAGAGCGGATTAACCCACTGAAATGCGGTAATCAGCCACCAGCCGGTAATCAGCACGGATAAACTCACAATGCTGAGTAATAAACGGCTGTGGCGGGGTTGTTTATTTCCGGTTATATCTGCCATTGATGTCACTCCGTGTCCGTTAATTAACCGCGCTGATACGCCATTATTTTGTCTGATAGTGTGTCGCGGTGATGAATAAACGCCGGATCCGATTTAATCTCACGGATACGCCGTCCCTGCGACCATTGTTTATAAAACGGGGGTTCTTCTCCGGATATTATCCGGCCGGGATACGGCGCCATTAATATCAGCCTTGTGGCCATTAACAGTGCCTCTTCAATATCATGAGTAATAATAAAAAAGGCACTCTGCTGTTTTTGCCACAGCGTCAGAATTAAGGATTGCATCTGTTCCCGGTTGGCGGCATCGAGTGCACCGAAGGGTTCATCCATCAGAATAAAATCAGACTTTACAGCCAGTGCCCGTGCAATACCGACCCGCTGACGCATTCCGCCGGAGAGTGACCAGATATTGTCGGTGATAGCATGCAGTAATCCGACTTTTTGCAGGTTTTCTTCGACAATCGCTTTTTCTTCCTGCTTACCAAGCTTTTTAATTTTCAGTCCCAGTGCGACATTTTCATAAACATTCAGCCAGGGCATCAGTGCGTCATTCTGAAATACCACGGCTCTGTCAGAGGCGGGATGCCGAATTTCGTTTCCGTTCCGCGTTATTTTTCCGCCGGAGGGCGCTAAAAACCCGGCAACAATATTCAGCAGCGATGTTTTTCCGCAGCCGGAAGCGCCGAGAATAACGGTAATACCGTTATCCGGAATGGTTAAATTAATACCGGATAAGGTTGTCTGCGGCTGACCGTGATAAACCAGATCAATATTCTCCAGTACGATATCCGCCATTATTATTTCCCCGCCGCTGTGGTGACGGCCTCCGTATTGATATTTCCGGCATAGGAATCTTTAACCGAATCAATACTGCCCTGCTGCTGTAAAAACAGTGCGGTATTGCGGATATCATCCGCCAGGGTGGTCGTCAGGATCTGTTTTTGTTCTTTCAGAACGGGATAATCACTACCCGCCATCACGCCTGGTACATCTTCCGGGCGGGCACCGGTCAGTCGTGCAATTTTGCCTGTGATGTCAGGAAAGTCCGCAATAGTATTTTTGTTCCGCTGATACCACTGAACCTCAATATCAGTAACGGCGGCAAACTGCGCCAGAACATCAGGATGCTGTGCAGCAAATTTGCTGTCCGCGACCCACAGGTCATAGGTTGGTTTACCCCATGCCCGTACGTCGCGGCCGGAAATCAGGATCTGTCCGTTTGCTTTCAGCTGACTTAAGGCCGGTTCCCAGACATAGGCTGCATCAATATCACCTCTCTCCCATGCTGCGGCAATCTCAGCAGGCCGCAGATTAATCAGCTGTACCGATTTTTCATCAACATTCAGGTTCTCCAGTGTCGCAAGCAGGCTGTAATGGGCCGTGGAGGTAAAAGGTACGGCAATTTTCTTACCGGCCAGTCCGCCTGACGGATTACGGTCATTGCGGACAATCAGTGCCTCGGCGGTGTCAGGAATGCCGGAAATATAAAAAACCTCCACCGGCAGTCCGCGGCTGGCGGCAACAGTAAACGGCGCGGAGCCCATATTGGCGATATCCGCCTCACCGGCAGCCAGGGCGGTCAGCACATCCGCGCCGCTGTCGAATTTTTTCCAGATAATCTGTTTACCGGTGGCGGCCTCATAGGCGTGGTTTGCCTGTGCAATTTTGCCGGGATCGATAATCGCCTGATAAGCGATCACCACCGGTTTTTCAGTGGTTGCCTGTGGTGCAGGCGCTTTCTGGCTGTAAATAAATGCGCTTATCACCGCCAGCGCCGCCAGTAAGGACAAAATGACCTTTAATTTATTTTTTTTCTGAGGCTGATATAACGACATTATTTTCTTCCGTTATGAAGTCATGAGTAGTTATCTATTTAGTGTCAGAGAATATATTCCGGGAAAGAATTACTTTTTATATTGAAATGCCTTTTTGTTATACATGAATAATATTCCCGCTGAAGATCATTTTTCAATTAAAAGGAAGGGTGAGAAATTCGTTATTTTTTACGTGTAATTCATTGTTTGTCTAAGTGTGAATTCCGAAAATATACGGTTAATAAATAATCGTCATGATATATCAGATTATTTAGTTATGAGTTATGGCTTTATTTTCTTATTCTCAATAAGCCGTAATACGATAACCTGGGAAATAACGGAATAATAACCACAATGAGCAATGCGGGAGTAACAGGACTATGGCAGCACAGATATTACCGGAACAGGTATTTCCGGTTTCTGCGGAGCAGCTTGCGGCTTTGCAGACGGTAACAGCAGATTTTACCTCTCAGCAACTGGCCTGGTTATCCGGTTATTTGTGGGGACGGGGAAATACGTCTGTGCAGACAGCTATTCTACCGGCATCAAATACAACAGACAGTGACATTATTACCATTATTTCCGCGTCACAAACCGGTAATGCACGTCGCGTATGTGAAGAATTAAAAACGCGTTTTCTCAGTGAAAAATTTGCGGTTAATTTGGTAAACGCCGGAGAATATAAATATAAACAGCTCGCCCGGGAGAAGATTGTCATTATTGTGACATCCACTCAGGGGGACGGTGAACCACCGGAAGAAGCGGTGGCGTTTTATAAATATCTGCATTCATCAAAACGCCCGGATCTCAGCGCAACAGCGTATGCCGTTTTCTCGCTGGGAGATTCGTCATACGAAAAATTCTGTCAGGCGGGTATTGATTTTGATACTCAGCTGGCAAAAGCCGGGGCAACCGCACTTGTGCCGAGAGCGGATGCGGATGTGGATTATCAGCCTGCGGCAGCGGCGTGGACAGACGCACTGACACAGGTGCTGAAAGAGAGGGGGATTGCGGCGGGAGATCCATCGCAGACTACCGCTCAGGCAGTCAGTGTCACTGAAAACCGTTACAGTAAAGACGCACCGCTGACAGCATCCCTCTCCGTTAATCAGAAAATTACCGGCCGCAATTCCCTGAAGGATGTGCGGCATATTGAAATTTCTGCCGGGGATTCGGGTCTGCATTATCAGCCCGGGGATTCCCTCGGGGTCTGGTTTGAGAATGATCCGGCACTGGCGGATGAAATTATCAGCCTGCTGCATGCAGATGCGGCAACGGAGATCACAGTGTCCGGCAATACCTGCACATTGCGCGAGGCGCTGATCCGGCATCTGGAGCTCACACAGAATAACGGGGTGACGGTCAGCAAATACGCACAGTTATCACAACATGACGCGTTATCTGCACTGATCAGTGATAAGCAGGCCGCGCTGTATTACGCGCAGAAAACACCTGTCGCGGAAATGCTGCGTCAGGCGCCTTCCCGGCCTTCAGCGCAGGCTTTCGCCGGTATTCTCCGGCCGCTGACCCCGAGACTCTATTCCATCTCATCATCACAGGCAGAAGCGGACGATGAAATTCATCTGACCGTCGGCGTGGTGCGTTATGACACAGATGGCCGGGCACGGACCGGCGGGGCTTCCGGGTTTCTCGCCGATCATATACAGGAGGGCGGGGATGTGCGGGTTTTCATTGAGTCTAATGATAATTTCCGACTGCCTGCCGACCCGGATGTGCCGGTCATTATGATCGGTGCGGGCACCGGTATTGCGCCGTTCCGTGCCTTTATGCAGCAACGGGAAAATGACGGTGCCTCCGGTAAAAACTGGCTTTTCTACGGCAATCAGCATTTTACCGAGGATTTTCTGTATCAGACCGAATGGCAGCGCTATGTGCGTGATGGTGTGCTGACCCAGATCTCGCTGGCCTGGTCGCGGGATAAACCGGCGAAAACCTATGTTCAGGACAAACTGCGCGAGCAGGGAGCGGACGTGTGGCGCTGGATTGAGGACGGCGCACATATTTACGTCTGCGGTAATGCGGGCCTGATGGCCAGTGATACCGAAGATGCATTACTGGAGATCATCAGCCGGTACGGTAACCGGGATCATGAATCAGCCGATGAGTTTTTAAGTGAGCTGCGCACAGCGCGCCGGTACCAGAGGGATGTCTATTAATGAGCGATAAATACAACGGGCCTTTAATCGTGGAAGGCAAACTGAGCGACAGCGAAAGAATGAAGCGCGACAGCAACTATCTGCGCGGCACCATCAAAGAGGATCTGAAAAATGGTCTGACCGGCGGATTTGAAGGGGATAACTTCCTGCTGATCCGCTTTCACGGCATGTATCAGCAGGATGACAGGGATATCCGGGCGGAACGCACAGAACAGAAACTGGAGCCGCGTCACGCCATGATGCTGCGCTGCCGTTTGCCGGGAGGTGTGATCACACCGGAACAGTGGCTGAGAATAGACAAATTTGCTGCAGAACAGACGCTGTACGGCAGTATCCGGATCACCAACCGGCAGACCTTTCAGTTCCACGGCATTCTGAAAGGGGATGTCAAACCGGCGCATCAGATGCTGCATGAGGCGGGGCTGGATTCACTGGCAACCGCCAATGATGTGAACCGCAATGTGCTCTGTACCTCGAACCCGGTTCAGTCCGGCCTGCACCGTGAAGCGTATGAGTGGGCGAAAAAAATCTCTGAGCATCTGCTGCCGCGCACCCGCGCTTATGCTGAAATCTGGCTGGATAAAGAAAAAGTGGCGGCAACCGATGAGGAACCGATCTTAGGTGAAACCTATCTGCCGCGTAAATTTAAAACCTCAGTGGTGATCCCGCCGCTGAATGATGTTGATCTGCACGCTAATGATATGAATTTTGTGGCGATTGAGGAAAACGGTAAACTGATTGGTTTTAATGTGCTGGTGGGCGGCGGCCTGGCGATGACTCACGGTGATACCGCGACTTTTCCCCGTCTGGCCAGTGAGTTCGGCTTTATCCCGCTGAAAGATACCCTGGCGGTGGCAGAGGCGATTGTCACCACTCAGCGCGACTGGGGAAACCGGACGGAACGCAAAAATGCCAAAACCAAATACACGCTGGAGCGGGTGGGGGTTGACACATTTAAACAGGAAACCGAACGGCGTGCCGGTATCACGTTTTCCCCGATCCGCCCGTATGAATTTACCCTGCGTGGTGATCAGATCGGCTGGTTAAAAGGGATTGATGACCACTGGCATCTGACGCTGTTTATTGAAAACGGGCGTCTGATTGATTTGCCGGGCAAACCGCTGAAAACCGGCGTGGCGGAAATCGCCAGAATCCACCGGGGAGATTTCCGGTTAACCGCCAATCAAAACCTGATTATTGCCGGTATTCCGGAGGCGGAAAAATCCCGTATCGAATCCCTTGCGCGGGCACACGGCCTTATCAGCGACAATGTCACACCGCTGCGGGAAAACTCAATGGCTTGTGTGTCATTCCCGACCTGTCCGCTGGCAATGGCGGAAGCGGAGCGGTTTCTGCCGGAGTTTGTCACAGAGGTTGAGAAAATTATGTCCTCGCACGGCGTGGGAAATGAAGAGATTGTTCTGCGGGTCACCGGTTGCCCGAACGGCTGCGGAAGGGCCATGCTGTCGGAGGTGGGATTGGTCGGCAAAGCGCCGGATCGCTATAATCTGCATCTCGGCGGTAACCGTACCGGTACCCGTATCCCGCGCATGTACCGCGAGAATATCAGCTCAGCGGTGATTTTATCAGTGCTTGATGAGCTTATCGGACGCTGGTCGCAGGAGCGGGCGGATGGGGAGGATTTCGGCGATTATCTGATCCGCGCCGGGGTGGTAAAACCGGTTCTGAATTCTGCCGTGGATTTTTATGAGGCCGGAGCTGCCTGAAATAAAAAACCGCGCCGTGTTACGCGGCGCGGTTTCAGTATTCACAGCAAAAATGTATCAGCGGCCGGCATTATTCAGCAGCAGATAAATATTGTCGTCGCCGCGTAAAATATTCAGTGCCAGCACGCTTGGCTTGCCGTCGATAATTTTGCGCAGTTCAACAATGGTCATCACACGCTGGTTGTTGACGCCGATAATCAGGTCTCCCGGCTGAAGGCCGGACATGGCCGCCGGAGAATCTTTCTGTACCGCGTCAATATTCACGCCTTTATTACCCTCTTTATTACTGCCGTTGCTCAGGGTTGCGCCCTGAAGCAGAGTGGTCAGGTTTTCCGCTTTGGTGGTCTGGCCTTCGCTGTCATCCAGGATCACGCTGACTTCCAGCGGTTTGCCTTTGCGCAGCAGACCGATTTTCACTTCTTTACCCGGTGCGGTGGTACCGATTTTGGCTCTCAGTTCCGCAAAGCTGCTGACGCGTTTGCCGTCAACTGAGACCAGCACGTCACCGGACTTAATCCCCGCTTTGGCAGCGGCGGATTTCGGGATCACTTCACTGACAAACGCCCCGCGCTGAGCTTCCACACTCATTGCCTTGGCGATATCTGCGTTCATTTCAGCACCGCGGATGCCGAGGGAGCCGCGTTTGACTTCACCGGTGGCAATCAGCTGTGAGGTCAGGTCTTTGGCCATGTTACTCGGGATAGCAAAGCCGATCCCGATATTACCGCCGCCCGGTGCCAGAATCGCGGTGTTGATACCGATCAGTTCACCGTTGAGATTGACCAGTGCACCGCCGGAGTTACCCCGGTTGATGGAGGCATCGGTCTGAATAAAGTTTTCCAGCCCTTCCACATTCAGGCCGCTGCGGCCTAATGCTGAGATAATCCCGGAGGTCGCGGTCTGACCCAGACCAAACGGGTTCCCGACAGCAACGGTGAAATCACCGACGCGCAGTTTATCGGAATCCGCCAGGGTGATGGCGGTCAGATTCGGGGCATTTTTCACCTGTAACAGGGCAATGTCGGTCTGCGGATCACGGCCGATTAAGGTCGCGTCATATTTACGGCCGTCATTGAGCTGGATCTGAATTTTATCCGCATTCTGAATAACGTGGTTGTTGGTCAGAATATAGCCTTTCTGTGCATCAATAATGACACCGGAACCCTGTCCCTGGAACGGACGGACACTTTCCTGTTGTGACGGCATATTCGGGCCGAAGAAGAATTTAAACTCTTCCGGCACCTGCTGGCGGGCAACGGCGGTACCGGAAACTTCCACGCTGACTACAGCGGGCAGCACTTTTTCCAGCATCGGTGCCAGGCTCGGCAGAGATTCACCGGTGGCCATTTTGGCCGGTAAGGCCGCATTTGATACCGCAGGCAGCGCCGCGAGGGATAACCCGAGGCTGATGGCAACAGCACTGAGCAGGTTTTTTTTCTTTTTATTCATCATTCGTTTTGTGTCTCATCAATTAATAAGCTGAATCTGCAGGCATAAGAAGCCGCAGCATACGCAGATACTCCTATGACTCTATGTGTGTGTAAAAGTTCCTCATTCAACGGAAATAAAACAACCTTTACAAGGCTTTACGTGAACTGAAGATTAGTGCGGGGAATGGTTTGAAGGACAGTATTAAGCGGCTGAATTCAGGCGAAAAAAAACCGCAGTCGCCTGCGGTTTCAATGATTAGCTTTCTTTGTTTTCGACGGGACGGAACAGGCCGGATGAGCCGTCTGAATAATCACGCGGCGGCATTTTTACCGGCGCCTGGTCATTATCGGCTTCAGCTTCCGTCAGGCGGTAGCTGAACGGATTATCCTGTGCGGACAGTTCCGGCATCAGTTCTGAGGAACTTTTCGCCATGTGCTGATATAACTGGCGGTAATCTTTCGCCATATTATCCAGCAGTTCTGCACTGCGGGCAAAGTGGCTGACCAGCTCTTTGCGGTACTCTTCCAGTTCGGCCTTGTTTTTTTCCAGGTCCCGTTTCATGGCTTCCTGCTCTCTGAACTTAGAACTGCCCAGACGAACGGCCAGCGCACCAATGATTAAACCAACTGCTAATCCGATGAGTGCATATACCCAAATCATGGCTACTCCTTTAAGTGCATCATGCGCGTTAGAATCTGTTGTCACTATAACCGGATTTGCTGTCCGGGGGGAATAGTGAAGGTGAGGCTTTCCGGCATTATCCCGGATTTCCGGGTATAATACCCGCCGCTACATCATAAAAATCTCAATAAAAACCTCTGATAATATTAAGGGATTACCGTTTATGAGCACAACACCGCGTGAGTTGTATCAGCAGGCACTGAACGGCAGCGGATTTGCGCCGGACGACGTGCAGCGGCGTACCGTTGACCGGCTGACAGAGATGCATCAGGCGCTCCTGATGCGCACACCATGCTCCCCTGAGCCGGAAAAAGGGCTGCGCGGCACCCTGAACCGCTGGCTGAAAAAAGCCCCCGCGCCGGTGAGTTGTCCGCCGGTGCAGGGTATTTATATGTGGGGCGGGGTCGGGCGCGGCAAGACCTGGCTGATGGATCTGTTTTATGACAGTCTGCCCGGGCCGCGCAAGCTGCGGCTGCATTTCCACCGCTTCATGCTGCGGGTGCATGAGGAACTGACGGCGCTTCAGGGACATGAAAATCCGCTGGAGAGCATAGCGGACGGCTTTGCACAGGAAACGGATGTTCTCTGTTTCGATGAGTTTTTTGTCTCCGATATCACGGATGCCATGATCCTCGGTACTCTGCTGGAAGCGCTGTTTCAGCGCGGTATCGCGCTGGTGGCGACCTCCAATATCCCGCCGGATGACCTGTACCGCAACGGATTACAGCGAGCCCGGTTTCTGCCGGCCATTGAGCAGATCAAAAAATACTGTGATGTGCTGAATGTGGATGCGGGGATTGATTACCGTCTGCGCACGCTGACACAAGCCCATCTGTGGCTGACCCCGGCGGATGCGGAAACGTCAGCGGCAATGGACAGCATGTTCTCCCGGCTGACCGGCGGACAGAAAGCCGGACAGGCGGCGCTGACCATCAATCACCGTCAGTTGCCGGTGGTGCGGGAAACGGACGGTGTGCTGGCGGTGACCTTCCGGACACTGTGCGAAGATGCGCGCAGCCAGCTCGATTATATTGCACTGTCGAAAATCTATCACACCGTGCTTTTGTATGAGGTTCCGGTGCTGACCACGGAAAATGAGAATGCGGCACGGCGCTTTCTGGCGCTGGTGGATGAGTTTTATGAACGGAAAGTAAAACTGATTATTCAGGCGCAGAGCGGGATGGATTCTCTCTATCAGGGGCAGTTATTGTCCTTTGAGTTCGCCAGATGCCTCTCCCGGCTGCAGGAAATGCAAAGTGAGGAGTACCTGAAACTGCCGCATCTGGTATAATGCGCCCCCCTGAAAAGGGTTTCGGGGAAATTTTTTTAATTTGGGGTCGATTTTTTGCAGGGACTTCTCTATAATCTTGCGACCCCACGTTACAGCGGTTTTCTTTATTTCCCAAAGAAGACTGCAACTAGCGCCAGATGATTCTGCTCGAAGGGGTAGGTTTACTGGACAAGCGTCGTGTGAGCCTCAGTTTCTGAACATTGGTTCACCAACATGTAACTTATTTATTGGGTAAGCTTTAATGAAAACTTTTACAGCTAAACCAGAAAGCGTACAACGCGACTGGTTCGTTGTTGATGCAACCGGCAAAACTTTAGGCCGCCTTGCAACTGAATTAGCCCGCCGTCTGCGCGGTAAGCACAAAGCGGAATATACTCCTCACGTTGACACCGGTGATTACATCATCGTTCTGAACGCAGAAAAAGTTGCTGTAACCGGCAACAAGCGTACAGACAAAGTGTACTATCGCCATACTGGCTACGTTGGTGGTATTAAGCAAGCGACCTTCGAAGAGATGATCGCACGCCATCCTGAGCGCGTTATTGAAATCGCTGTGAAAGGCATGTTGCCGAAAGGCCCTCTGGGTCGTGCAATGTACCGTAAACTGAAAGTTTACGCAGGTAACGAGCACAATCACGCGGCACAGCAACCGCAAGTTCTGGACATTTAATCGGGATTATAGGCAATGGCTGAAAATCAATACTACGGCACTGGTCGCCGCAAAAGTTCATCCGCTCGTGTCTTTATTAAGCCGGGTAGTGGTAACATCGTCATCAACCAACGCAGCCTCGAAAACTATTTCGGCCGCGAAACAGCACGCATGGTAGTTCGCCAGCCGCTGGAACTGGTTGAAATGTTAGAAAAACTGGACCTGTACATTACTGTTAAAGGTGGTGGTATCTCTGGTCAGGCAGGCGCAATCCGTCACGGTATCACCCGTGCTCTGATGGCGTACGACGAATCTCTGCGTTCTGAGCTGCGTAAAGCAGGCTTCGTAACGCGTGATGCACGTGAAGTTGAACGTAAAAAAGTGGGTCTGCGCAAAGCACGTCGCCGTCCACAGTTCTCCAAACGTTAATCACTGGTTTCGTTGGAATACAAAAAACCCGCCACCGGCGGGTTTTTTTATAACCGTATAACTGCCGCAAATTATCCCGATATAACCTGTAATTTCATGTTTATTTCATGAATCTGTCCCTGTTAACCCCCATTTTTAGTGTTTTTGAATGATTTTTTGCCCTGACTCACCCTAAGTTGAGCAAAATCTGGTAGACTGGCACAAACATTTTTCTCGCCCCTGAACACACTGCCGCGCGCCCGGATTGGCCCGCTGTGGTTTTCTTTCCCGGATTCAGTGAGAGATTACAGGTAGGAATGGCGTAGTGCGCTGTTCATTCCTTTATTTTGATAAACTTGGAGGTTTTCATGGCTGTCGCTGCCAACAAACGTTCGGTAATGACTCTGTTCTCCGGCCCGACCGATATTTTCAGCCACCAGGTACGGATTGTACTGGCGGAAAAAGGGGTAAGTTTTGAAATTGAGCATGTCGAAGCAGGCAATCTGCCACAAGACCTGATCGATCTGAACCCATACCAGACGGTACCGACACTCGTGGATCGCGAGCTGACCTTATATGATTCACGTATTATCATGGAATACCTTGATGAGCGTTTCCCGCATCCGCCGCTGATGCCTGTTTACCCGGTGATGCGTGCGCAGAGCCGTGTGATGATGCACCGCATCGAGCAGGACTGGTACTCGCTGATGAATAAAATTGAAAAGGGCTCTGCCCAGGAAGCGAACCAGGCCCGCAAACAGTTAACGGAAGAGCTGGTTGCTGTCTCGCCGGTATTCAAAGAATACGCGTATTTCATGAATGAAGAATTCAGCCTGGTGGATTGCTATCTGTCTCCGCTGTTATGGCGTCTGCCGGTACTGGGTATCGACCTGTCCGCACGTCCGTCTTCTGATACCAAACACCTGCAGTTCTACATGCAGCGCGTGTTTGAGCGTGACTCTTTCCTGGCTTCCCTGACGGAAGCTGAGCGTGAGATGCGTTTACAGTCACGGGGTTAACCGCTGATGGATATTCAGGAATTAACACCGCGCCGCCCTTATCTGCTGCGGGCGCACTATGAATGGTTACTGGATAATGAACTGACACCCCATCTGGTGGTGGATGTGAACACCCCCGGTGTGAATGTGCCGATGGAGTATGCTCAGGATGGTCAGATTGTCCTGAATATTGCACCGCGCGCTGTGGGTAATCTGGAAATGACCAACGAGTGGGTCGGTTTTAATGCCCGTTTCGGCGGTGTTCCGCGCCAGGTGGATGTGCCGATGGCTGCCATTATTGCGGTCTACGCCCGTGAAAACGGTGCCGGGATGATGTTTGAGCCGGAAGTGGCTTATGAGGCTGCGGAAGAAGAAGATATTCTGACTCCGGCAGTGGATAACATCACCCTGATCCACGACGAACCGGTAAAACCGGCGGAAGAAAGCACCGACGGGGATGACCCGGAGCCGCCGAAACCACCGCGTGGCCGTCCGAACTTACGTGTCGTGAAGTAACAGACCGATAAATAAAAAAGACCGCGAAAGCGGTCTTTTTTGCATTTAAGGCAGCATGATCAGGTAATTACTCTGCTCATACGTGCAGATAATCGAGAATACTTTCTGCCGCCCGGCGGCCTTCGGCAATGGCGGTAACCACCAGATCCGAGCCGCGTACCACATCCCCGCCGGCAAAAATACCGCTGACGGAGGTTTCAAACGGATAAGTTGCCTGTGCCGGGGCGCTGATCCGGCCCTGCTGATCCCGTGTGACACTGAGAGCGTCCAGCCACGGCATCGCGTGCGGCCGGAAACCGAACGCGATAATGACCGCATCGGCATCAATAACAAAGGCGGAATTATCATCCGTTTCAATCTGACGGCGGCCGCTGCTGTCCGCATCACCCAACCGGGTGGTTAATACGCGGACACCACAGGCGTTACCCGTTGCATCGGTTTCAATGGCGGATGGCTGACAGTTAAAACGGAAATTAACCCCTTCCTCTTTGGCATTTTTCACCTCACGGCGCGAGCCCGGCATGTTCTCCTCATCCCGGCGGTACACACAGGTCACTTCTGCAGCACCCTGACGGATGGCGGTCCGCAGGCAATCCATTGCCGTATCTCCGCCGCCGAGTACCACGACGCGTTTATTCTTCAGGTCAATAAACGGAGCGGAATCATCATCCGGCAACCCCATCACCTGACGGGTATTGCCGATCAGATACGGCAGGGCGCTGTATACCCCGGCAGCATCTTCATTTTTCAGCCCGCCGCTCATCGGCTGATAGGTGCCCGCGCCGATAAAGACGGCATCATAGTTCTGCTGTAACTCACTGAGCGTGATCTCTTTTCCGATCTCGGTATTAAGCTGAAACTCCACGCCCATCTCTGTGAACAACTCACGGCGGCGCTTCATAATGGATTTTTCCAGCTTAAACGACGGAATTCCGAAGGTGAGAAGCCCGCCGATTTCCGGGTGCTTATCAAATACTACGGGGGTTACGCCGTTGCGGATCAGCACATCGGCACAGGCCAGCCCGGCAGGACCGGCGCCAATTACCGCGACCTTTCTTCCGGTCGGACGGACAGCGGAGAGATCCGGTTTCCAGCCCATTTCAAAGGCTTTATCGGTGATATAACGTTCAATATTGCCGATGGTGACCGCGCCGAACTCGTCATGCAGGGTACAGGCACCCTCGCATAACCGGTCCTGCGGACATACCCGGCCGCACACTTCCGGCAGGCTGTTGGTCTGGTGTGACAGCTCTGCGGCCTCAATAATCCGGCCTTCCTCCGCCAGCCGCAGCCAGTTGGGGATATAGTTATGTACCGGGCATTTCCATTCACAATACGGATTACCGCAGCCGAGGCAGCGGGTCGCCTGCTCTTTCACCTGCGGCGGCGAAAACGGCTCATAAATCTCGATAAATTCGGTTTTACGGAGTGCCAGCGGGAGCTTTTGCGGATCCGTACGCTGTAATTCAATAAACTGATAAACATTGCGGCTCATCTTGATTCCCCTTACTGTGCCCGGATCCGTAATTCAGTGTCTGCATGGCGGGTTACCCCGGCAAGTGCATGAATATCCGCAGATTTCGGCTTGACGAGGATAAACCGCCCGGCCTGTTCTGTCCAATCTCTGAGAAGTGCGTCTGCTCTGGCGGAGCCGGTCAGGCGGCGGTGGTCTTCCAGCATGCCGCGCAAATGTTCCTGCAGAACCGGCAGCCCGCTGATATCGCGGGTTTCCGCCATTTCCGGATTAACACGCCCGGCGGCGGTGCCGTCCTCATCATAGAGATAAGCGAATCCGCCGGTCATCCCGGCCGCGAAGTTAATCCCGGTTTTGCCGAGCACACAGACAATCCCGCCGGTCATATATTCACAGCCGTTATCACCGACGCCCTCGACCACCGCCAGTGCGCCGGAGTTACGGACAGCAAAGCGCTCTCCGGCACGGCCTGCGGCGTAGAGTTTGCCGCCGGTGGCACCATACAGACAGGTATTTCCGGCAATTGTGGTGTCGTGAGCGGCAAAGGCAGAGCCGGGATGCGGATGCAGAACAATCTGCCCGCCCGCCATGCCTTTACCGACATAGTCGTTGGCATCGCCCGTGAGTGTCAGTTCAATACCTGCGGCATTCCAGACACCAAAACTCTGCCCGGCGGTGCCGGTAAAATGCAGTTTCAGCGGTGAAGCGGCGATCCCGCTGTTGCCGTACAGCTCCGCCACAAAGCCGGAGAGCGCAGCGCCCACCGAGCGGTCGGTATTGCGGATATCATAATAAAAGGCACGGGATTGCTGTGTCTGCACACAGGTCCGGGTATCTTCCAGGATGCGGCGGTTCAGTTCCCCCTTATCAAACGGCGGGTTAGTTTGAGAGCAGAACAGTGCGGCACCTTCATGCGGTACCGGAGAGACCAGTAAATCGGACAGATCCAGTTTCTGCTGCCGGGCTGTGGTGCCTTCAATTCTGACCAGCAAATCAGTACGGCCGATAAGGTCGGTCAGTTTTCTCACACCCAGTTGTGCCATCAGCTCACGGGTTTCCTGTGCAATAAAGCGGAAATAGTTCATTACCCGCTCCGGCAGGCCGTGATAGTGATCGCGGCGCAGCGTTTCATCCTGGGTTGCCACGCCGGTGGCACAGTTATTCAGGTGGCAGATGCGCAGATATTTGCAGCCGAGCGCAACCATCGGGCCGGTACCGAAACCAAAGCTTTCCGCGCCGAGAATGGCGGCTTTTATGATATCCAGCCCGGTTTTCAGTCCGCCGTCTGTCTGTAAGCGGATTTTATGGCGCAGACCGTTGCTCACCAGTGCCTGCTGGGCTTCTGCCAGCCCCAGCTCCCACGGGGTACCCGCGTATTTGACAGAGGTGAGCGGACTGGCGCCGGTGCCGCCGTCATACCCCGAAATGGTGATGAAATCGGCATAGGCTTTGGCCACGCCGGTGGCAATGGTACCGACGCCCGGCTCCGAGACCAGTTTGACGGAAATCAGTGCTTCCGGATTGACCTGTTTGAGATCGAAAATCAGCTGAGCCAGGTCTTCGATAGAGTAAATATCATGGTGCGGCGGCGGGGAAATCAGGGTGACGCCGGGCACAGAATAGCGCAGCGAGGCGATATACGGCGTGACTTTATCACCGGGAAGCTGACCACCTTCGCCGGGTTTCGCGCCTTGTGCCACTTTAATCTGAATAACCCGCGCGCTGCGCAGATATCCCGGTGTCACACCAAAGCGGCCGGAGGCCATCTGTTTGATTTTAGAGTTTTTTTCTGTACCAAACCGCGCCGGGTCCTCACCGCCTTCGCCGGAGTTAGAGCTGCCGCCGAGCCGGTTCATGGCGACAGCCAGTGCCTCATGAGCTTCCGGGCTGAGGGCGCCGATAGACATGGCTGCGGTATCAAAGCGGGAAAACAGGGATTCAGCCGATTCAGTTTCATCAATACTGATGGGTTGTGTATCGGTGCGCAGTGCCAGTAAATCACGCAGCATGGCTGCCGGACGGCCGTTTACCAGAGCAGCATAGTGCTGATAATCCGCATAATTTCCGCTGTGAACGGCTTTTTGCAATGTGGCGATCACATCCGGGTTATAGGCGTGATATTCACTGTTATGAATGTATTTCAGCAGACCGCCTGCATCGAGCGGTTTGCGCGGCAGCCAGGCGAGGCGGGACAGGTTATGCAGATCCTGCTGGAAATCACTGAAATCCGCGCCGCCGATCCGGTTCGGCACACCCCGGAAACAGAGTTCTGCCACAGAATCACTCAGGCCGACCGCTTCAAACAGTTTGGCACAGCGGTATGAGGAGACGGCAGAGATCCCCATTTTGGACATGATTTTATACAGTCCTTTGTTGATGCCGTTGCGGTAGTTGAGCAATACCTGAGCCGGTGAGTGCGTGAGGACGTTATCGCTGCACAGTTTCAGCAGGGATTCACAGGCGAGATAAGGATAGATGGCGGTAGCGCCGAACCCGAGCAGCACGGCAAAATGGTGCGGGTCACGGGCACCGGCGGTTTCGGCGATGATATTGGCGTCACAGCGCAGGTTCTGGCTGACCAGTCGTTGCTGTACCGCACCTACCGCCATCGGTGCCGGGATCGGCAGGGTGTCCGGTGAAATCTGCCGGTCACTCAGTACCACCAGTACAGCACCGGCGCGGACAGCGGCTTCCGCATTATCACACAGGGTGCGGATCGCCTGTTCCAGTGTGGTTTCCCGCGGATCAAAACAGAGTGAAAGATGTTCCGCGCGGTAATAATCCGGATCACGGCTCAGCAATTGTTCAAAATCTGTGTGCATCAGTACCGGTGAGGCCATGCTCAGCCGGTGTGCCTGGCCTTCCGCTTCGCAGAAGACATTCATCTCCCGGCCGATGCTGGTGGCGAGCGACATAACATGGGCTTCCCGCAGCGGATCGACCGGCGGGTTGGTTACCTGGGCAAACTGCTGGCGGAAATAGTCATAAATCAGACGCGGGCGGGCAGAGAGTACCGCAAACGGAGTATCATCCCCCATTGAACCCACGGCTTCCTGGCCGTTTTCCCCCAGCACCCGCAGAACCTGCTCCAGCTCTTCCAGGGTATAACCGAACTGCTTCTGATACACCGCCAGCTGTGCATCACCGAGGGCGCGCTGCGGCGGTGTTTTATTCATCAGATCCTGATACGGCGTGAGCCGCACAACATTTTTCTCCAGCCACGCTTTGTACGGATGACGGGTTTTGAGATCGTTATCGGTCTCGCGGGTATGCAGGATACGGCCTTCCTGTGTATCAATCACCAGCAGTTCGCCCGGCCCGACACGGCCTTTTTCAGTGACTTCATCCGGCTGATAATCCCAGATACCGATCTCAGAGGCGCAGGTGATCAGTTTGTCTGTGGTAATGACATAACGGGCAGGGCGCAGCCCGTTGCGGTCGAGGTTACAGGCGGCATAGCGCCCGTCAGAGATAACAATTCCGGCCGGGCCGTCCCACGGCTCCATATGCATGGAGTTAAAATCAAAAAAGGCGCGCAGATCATCATCCATATCCGGGTGATTCTGCCAGGCAGGCGGCACCAGCAGCCGCATGGCACGCACCAGATCCATCCCGCCGTTGAGAAACAGTTCCAGCATATTATCCAGCGAGCTGGAATCCGAACCGGTTTCATTAACAAACGGGGCGGCGGTGATGAGATCCGGGATCAGCGGTGTGCGGAATTTATAAGCACGGGCACGGGCCCACTCGCGGTTACCGGTGATAGTGTTGATTTCGCCGTTATGGGCGAGATAGCGGAAGGGCTGTGCCAGCGGCCAGCGTGGAACGGTATTGGTTGAAAAACGCTGGTGAAACAGGCAGATAGCGGATTCCATTCTTAAATCGGCCAGATCCGGATAAAAACGCGGCAGATCGGCGGCCATGCACAACCCTTTATAAATCGTCACCAGATTGGACAGGCTGCAGACATAAAAATCCGGGTCGCTGATGCGCTTTTCAATCCGGCGGCGCGCCATAAACAGGCGGCGTTCCAGATCCCGTGCCCGCCAGCCTGCGGGAGCATTGATAAAGACCTGCTCAATCTGCGGCATACCGGCGAGGGCGATTTCGCCGAGGATCTCCGGTCTGACCGGCACTTTACGCCAGCCTGCGATAAACAGTGTTTCGTCCGCCAGCTCTTCTTCGATAATATCGCGGCAGGCTTGTGCAATGACCGGATCCTGACTGAGAAACAGCATCCCGACTGCATAATTACGCGCCAGCCGCCATTCATTCTCCGCAGCAATCATCTGAAAGAAACGATCGGGTTTTTGTAATAATAAACCGCAGCCGTCCCCGGTTTTGCCGTCGGCGAGGATCGCACCGCGGTGCTGCATCCGCGCCAGCCCGCTGATGGCAGTACGCACGACTTTGTGGCTGGGTTGTCCTTCGAGGTGGGCAATCAGGCCGAAACCGCAGTTGTCCTTATCCTGTGACGGGTTATAAAGCATAAGTGGCCCCTTTTGCATGTCTCACATTAGGCCGCATTTCTGCGGCAAAGCTGTTTCCGGGCCTCAGTCAGCCCTGCTGACGACAGATATCTCAGCAAAGGGTATTGTGATGTGTGTTTGTGCCGCGACCGGCAAGCGAATAATTATTATATCGGTGCTGACCACAGGTGATCCGGAACGTCGTTTTTCAACTTACCGGGAAATACGGTGACGGTCAAATATCAGGTAACTGACAGTATGTGAGCATGGTTTTTGCGATAATTTAATGAAAAAAAACTATTTTCAGGATTTTAATCCGCTGATTCCGCAACCGGAGCGCCGATTTTTTGTGTGATGTACATCACTGTTTTTTGCGGGTTATTACCGCGCAGCATGGGCATTTTTATTTATAACCTGATTTTATCTGCTCTGTTTCTGCTAATTTGCAGATAAATGTCGTGTTTTTAATTTTATTCAGATAAAAAAACAGTACCGGGTGGTAATCCGGCCATATTATCCGGCGGAAGATGCGTGTAACACCGGTTAATTTGATTTTTTATTTAATCCGCGCCGGAAACGCTGTTATCCGCCAATTTTACGTTATGATACTAACCCTCATTCAGCGGGTGGAGCAGATATGAAATTGCTACGCGGTTTAGCACAATATTATGTTGATTTACTGATGAAACTGGGCCTGGTCCGGTTTTCGTTATTGCTGGCATCGGGACTGGTGGTGCTGGCGATGGTGGTGCAGATTGCTGTCACCATGCTGCTCCAGGGGGAAGTGCAGAGCATTGACCTGGTGCGCTCTGTCTTCTTCGGCCTGCTGATCACGCCGTGGGCGGTCTATTTTATGTCTGTGGTGGTTGAACAGCTGGAGGAATCCCGCCAGCGCCTGTCCAGACTGGTCAGTAAACTGGAAGTGATGCGCAAGCGGGATCTCGAACTCAACGAACAGCTGAAAGAGAACATTACCCAACTTAATCAGGAGATTACCGAGCGCGAAAAAGTTGAGGATGAACAGGTTGTTCTGCTGGATAAACTGAAGAAAGAGATCAGCCGCCGCGAACAGACCCAGCTCGAGTTTGAACAGCAATCTGTCCTGCTGCGCTCTTTCCTTGATGCCTCGCCGGACCTGGTCTATTACCGCAATGAGAAAAATGAGTTTTCCGGCTGTAACCGCGCGATGGAACTGCTTACCGGCCGCAGTGAAAAACTGCTGCGCGGCCTGACCCCGCGCGATATTTATGAACCGGAAATCGCTGATAAAGTGATGGAAACGGATGAAAAAGTATTCCGTCATAATGTCTCGCTCACCTATGAGCAGTGGCTGGTGTATCCGGACGGGCGCAAAGCCTGCTTTGAGCTGCGCAAAGTGCCGTTCTATGACAGTGTCGGCAAACGCCACGGCCTGATGGGCTTTGGTCGTGATATCACCGAGCGCAAGCGTTATCAGGAAGCGATTGAAAACGCCAGCCGCGAGAAAACCACCTTTATCTCCACCATCAGTCACGAACTGCGTACGCCGCTGAACGGGATTGTCGGGCTGAGCCGCATTCTGCTGGATACGGATCTCAATCCGGAACAGGAAAATTACCTGAAAACTATTCATGTCAGCGCCGTCACCCTCGGCAATATCTTCAATGACGTGATTGAGATGGACAAACTGGAGCGGCGCAACGTCCGCCTCGATACCCAGCCGGTCAATTTCACCGAATTTATTTCTGATCTGGAAAATCTGTCCGGCCTGCTGGTGCAGCCGAAAGGGCTGCAGTTCACCCTCGACCTGATCCAGCCGGTACCGTCTGTGATCATGGCGGACGGTACCCGTCTGCGCCAGATCCTGTGGAATCTTATCGGCAACGGCGTGAAATTCACCCGCGAAGGCGGTATCACGGTGAAAGTGTGGCGTGAAGCCAATGATATGCTCTGCTTTGAGGTGCGGGATTCCGGTATCGGCATTCCGAAGGATGAGCTGGAAAAAATCTTCGCCATGTATTACCAGGTAACGGACAGCGCGGGCGGGCGCCCTGCCACCGGTACCGGTATCGGCCTGGCGGTCTCCCGCCGTCTGGCACAGGCAATGGGCGGTGATATCACCGTGACCAGTGAGCCGGGCAAAGGCTCCTGCTTCACGCTGTCGGTCTGCGCACCGGCCCAGGAGGCTCCGGAGGAGGAGGACGATGACGGTCTGCTGCTGCCGGCCCTGAATATCCTGCTGGTGGAAGATATCGAGCTGAATGTGGTGGTGGCGCGCTCTGTCCTGGAAAAACTGGGTAATACGGTGGATGTCGCGATGAACGGCCGTGACGCGCTGGCGATGTTCTCGCCGGAGGAGTACGACCTTGTGCTGCTGGATATTCAGCTGCCGGATATGAGCGGACTGGATATCGCCCGTGAGCTGCATCAGCGTTATCAGGCGGATGATTTACCGCCGCTGGTGGCACTGACCGCCAATGTGCTGAAGGATAAAAAAGAGTATCTGGACGCCGGTATGGATGACGTGCTGAGCAAACCTCTCGCTGTGGGCGCTCTGACGCAGATGATAGCGAAATTCTGGGGAGACGGTAGTGAGGCACTGCCTGCGGAGGAAAGCGGCTCAGCGGCGTCTGAGGACGTGTATGCGCAGTCACTGGATCTGGAGATGCTGAATCAGTACATCGAACTGGTGGGACCGAAACTGATTGAAGACAGCCTGGATGTGTTTGAAAAAATGATGCCGGGCTATCTGGCGATCCTCAATTCCAACATGGTGGCGAAAGACCGCAAAGGCATTGCGGAAGAGGGACATAAAATCAAAGGCGCCGCCGGGTCAGTCGGGCTTATCCATCTGCGGCAGGTTGCACAGCAGATTCAGTCACCGGAATTACCGGCATGGGACGATAACGTGCAGGAGTGGGTCGATGAACTGAATCACGATTGGGAAAGTCAGGTGGGAATTTTAAGAAACTGGCTGGCAAATCGCAGGTAAAAAATAACCCCAACCGAGGTTGGGGTGCGCGAATACTGCGCCAACACCAGGGAAACTGGTTCACCCGCGACAACTATTTATCGTTATTTAGGCGAGTGATGAAATAGGCTCTTACATCATACAGGCTTCAACATAGCAAAGATAAGTATTTTTGTTACAAGATTCATTAAAAACTGTGATGAAGATTGGTGTTTGCACCTCTAAAGGGTTAAGCATTAATCTACTACAAAAGGAGTCAGATATGAAATCTGTTGGTATCGTTTTAAGCGGATGCGGTGTTTTCGACGGTAGTGAAATCCATGAATCCGTTCTTTCGCTGCTCAGTTTAACCCAATCCGGCGCACAGGTGTATTTTTTTGCACCGGATGAACCTCAACGCACTGTTATCAATCATCTTTCCGGTGAGGAAAAATCAGAAAAGCGCAATATGCTGGAAGAGTCAGCACGGATTTCACGCGGAGAAATCCGTCCGCTGGCCGAAGCGGATGCGTCACAGCTGGATGCACTGATTGTTCCGGGCGGTTTCGGTGCGGCAAAAAATCTGTGCGATTTTGCCGTAAAAGGTGCTGACTGCGAAATAGATAAATATTTTTTATTATTGACGCGTGGGATGTTATCTCAGGGCAAACCGATGGGATTTATGTGTATTGCACCGGTGATGATCCCGAAAATCGTTAATTCATCAGTACAACTTACCATTGGCAATGATTCTGATATTGCGGCGGCGATCGCGGAAATGGGCGGCGTACATGTCAATTGCACGGTGGATAATATCGTCGTAGATGAAACCCATAAAATCGTGACAACCCCAGCCTATATGCTGGCTGAGAATATCGCACAGGCACAGATCGGGATTGATAAACTCGTGAAGAAAGTGCTCGGAATGGCCTGATAAAGAATGAGGAAAATGATGGGGAGGATATTGCGGTTTCTGCGAAAAATAGTTGTTTTTGTTATGTTGTTATGGGTAACAATGATAATTTTGTTCGCGTTCCTCCCTGTCCCTTACTCTATGGTGATGCTGGAAAGGCAGCTTTCGGCATGGTCAACATTCAATTTTTCTTATGTCGCTCACAGTACATGGGCGGGTGAAGACGCTATTTCCCCGCAGATGAAGCTGGCGGTGATTGCGTCTGAGGATCAGAATTTCCCGCACCACCACGGTTTTGACTTTGGTGCTATCTCCGACGCACTATCAAAAAGCGGTAAGAAAGGCCGGGCGGCACGCGGTGCATCCACACTGAGCCAGCAGACGGTCAAGAACCTGTTTCTGTGGGATGGCCGCAGCTGGGTACGAAAAGGGCTGGAAACGCTGCTGACGCCCGGTATTGAGCTGGTCTGGTCAAAGTCACGGATCCTGACGGTGTATCTCAATATCGCGGAGTTCGGGCCGGGAATTTTCGGTGCCGAAGCGGCGGCGCAGCACTTTTTCGGCAAAAGCGCGAAAAATCTGACGGCGGCTGAGGCTGCATTACTGGCTGCCGTGCTGCCGAATCCCCACCGGTTGCATGCGGATAAACCTTCCGCGTATCTCCGCCAGCGTCAGCAATGGATATTGCATCAGATGCAGTTGCTGGGCGGAACAACGTTCCTGAAGAAAAATAATCTGGCTGATAATTAGCCGCAGTATAATGAATTTATCTTACTGATTTGTTTTTTTACAAAAATGATAAGTAAATATAATAATGACCGCAGCTCAGACTGTTTTGGTATAATATTCTTATTATTTGTTATTTATTGATATATCCTGCATTTTATCTGCATTCAGGCGGATGAGCAGAAAGCAGGCATCCGGCACGGGCATAAAAAAACCTGACATTAAGTCAGGTTTCTTATCGGTTTCCGAAAGCAGACGGAATTAATTCAGCCAGGTAAAGGCGGTGGTGACTTTTTTCGCGCCATCCGTTTCACTGGCTACTTTCGCCGCGGCAGCCCCTTCCTGACGGGTAACCACCCCTAACAGGAAAATCTCACCGTTTTCAGTGATTACCTTGATATTCGCGGATTTTACCGCATCACTGGTCAGCAGCTTGGAACGGACTTTTGTCGTAATCCAGGCGTCTTTGGAGGCAGTCCCCAAATCAATCGGTGTTCCCTGGCGGACTTCGTTATACACCAGTTCGGTACCGTCCACTTTGGCGGCAATCTCTTTTGCCCGCCGAGCCAGAGAGAGATCTTCCGCCTGACCAATCAGCAGGACTTTCCCCTGATAAGCCACCGGAATAATCCGCTGCTGTTTGATATCTTTATCTTTATTGAGCTGGCCACTGACACGGGCTTCCAGTGTGCCGTCATCGACCTGTGTGCCGACAGAACGGGGGTCTGATGCGGCTTTGGTCGCAACTGCCGCAGATCCGACAAGTGCTGCGCCGATACATCCCTGTAACAGTAACGCGCTGCAGATTAGTGCTGCCACGGGCACAATTCTCATAATATCTCCTTAGTCTTCCTGGTGGGGGAAAAGGGTATTGTCGATTAAATCACATAAACAATTCACCGTCAGCATATGCACTTCCTGTATGCGGACACTGTGCTGTGAGGGTACGCGGATTTCCGCATCACGCGGACCCAGCAGACCAGCCAGCTCCCCGCCGTCGTAGCCGGTCAGGGCCACAATGGTCATATCACGGGTCACCGCAGCTTCAACCGCTTTGATAATATTGCGGCTGTTGCCGTGTGTGGATATCGCCAGCAGCACATCACCGGTCTGGCCGATGGCGCGGACCTGCTTGGCATAAATTTCATCCTGCTGCCGGTTGGCGGCGATTGCGGTCATCACCACATTATCCGTATTCAGTGCCAGTGCGGGCAGGCTAGGGCGTTCGGTTTCAAACCGGTGGATCATACTGGTGGCGAAGCGCGAAGCTGTCGCCGCCGACCCGCCGTTACCGCAGCAGAGGATTTTATTGCCGTTGAGCAGCGACTGAACCATCATCATGGCCGCCCGGGAAATGGCATCCGGCAGGGCTTCTGCGGCTGCAATCTGCGTCTGAATACTTTCAGTAAAACACTGTTTAATTCTGTCTAACACGTATAAGTCCTGCTATCAGCAACGGATAACGACATTAACAAAAGTCGGCGTGACCAAAGGCATTTTTCAGCCAGTCGATATGGTCACCGGTTATGGCGCAAATGTCAAAACGGCAGTCACAGGTCAGCATACTCAGCTGTTGCTGAGATAACCAGCAGGAAGCCGCATAAAGTAAGCGGCGCTGTTTGGTTTTTGTGACACTGGCAGCCGCTCCGCCATAGTGTGCATTGCGGCGGTAGCGGACCTCGGTAAACACCCAGGTGCCGCTGTCCCGCATAATTAAATCAATTTCGCCCCGGCGGAAACGGACATTCTGCGCAACAAATGTCAGTCCCTGCTGTTCCAGCCAGCGCCGGGCAAATTGTTCATGACGACGGCCTGTCAGCCACGTAAGCATAAATACGTTCCCTGTATATCAGCAATATAAAGGTGACATCCTGTCACCTGTAAAATTCAGACAAAGACTAGTTTGCGGCACCCAGCGGGGCAAGATTACCCTGCTTAAACTCCAGCCACGGCAGGTGACGGTAAACGGTGCAGTTATCAGTGACAGTAATGTCTCCGCTGGCGCCATTCATGCGCAGAGTATGACGCTGCATATCACCGAACTGATTCGCCAGACGCCATGCATCCATGCCCATCGCATAGAGGCGGACACGGGTATAGTCGTTGCCGAATTTCCCGGCTGCCTGACTCAGTAACTGCGGATTACCGCCCGCAATCAGCGGGATATCTGTCAGTTTCAGCCCTTCCATTTCAAACTGAAAATCTTTGCCGGTTCCGGCTTTATTGCTGCGGGAGCTGGCATAAAACGCCGGGCGTCCGCGCGCACTGGTGGCAAATTCCAGCGCCGGTTTGATGTAAATCAGCTGATCAGAGGTGGCGATAATATAGACAGAGTCCACACCGCCGCTGACAGGCTGCGGCTGTACCACGGTACCGTCCGGCTGCGCTGCCGCTGATGAGGATGGCTGCACCGGCACGCCGGTCAGTGAAAGTGAACTGCCCGGATTGCCGGAGAAGGTCTGATGCAGTACCAAACCACCACCATTTTTCTGCCACTCATCGGCAAAGCTTTGTGCGATCCGGCGGCCGAAGCTGTTATCCGGTGTCAGTACCAGCGGCGCGGTTTTGTTATCCTGACGGATAAACTGTGCGGCGTTGCGGGCTTCATCTTCCGGTGAAAGTGAGAAGTAGCAGACATTCGGACGGGCGATTGGTGTATCTAATTCATTGAGCGCCAGAATGTTCAGCGGGGTGTTTGCGGTTGCCAGTGTGGCCACATCCCCTTTGAGCAGCGGCCCGACAATCAGGTCCATGCCGTCAGCCTGTGCCTGCGCCAGCAGAGTTGCCAGCGGTTTGCTGTCGGTATCATAGATTTTCACGTCAGTGACAGTGCGGGACTCACCGCTGTACGGCAGTACCTGCGGGGCAGATACCGGACTTGCGGCGGTTGCGCCGTCTGCGGTGCTGTCATTTGACGGTGCACCGTTTGCTTCATCCGGTGTGGTGATATCTTTATCCGGATCTGCCGGGCTGAGGGTGGTCTGTGCCGGAACGGCGCTGACCGGCTGTGCGGCCGGAATATCAGCAACCCGGTAACCGGTACTGTATACCGCGCCGTTTTGTGCATCAGTAAAGCCCTGACGGATAGCATCACCCATCAGTTTCGCCTGGCCGCTCAGCGGCAGGAACAGGGCAACGCGGGCATTTTTACCGGTCTGGCCGTAGGTGCTGCTCAGGGTCTGGATAAGGTCCTGCGGCAGGGATTTGGCGGCCGGGTTATCCGGGTAACGGATTTGCCAGTCACCCAGTGCGGCGGAAAGCGCTTTCAGATCCTGCTGGTTGTTCTGATACAGAATAAGCAGATCAACCCAGCCCTGTAAGACGCTTTCATCAGCGTTAACCTGAATGTTATTGCGCTCTTCGGGGGTAAAACGTGTTAGCATCAGCCAGGTTTCATCAATATTCTGCTGATGTGCATCCGGATCAGTGAGCAGCGGCTCCTGAGCGATATAAGCACGGATTGCGTCAACGGACGGCTTTCCGGCGGCTGCATCAATAATCTTCTGATATTGCTGAACCTGTGTTTCCGGCTGGCCTTTGCCGGCTGTGCCCGCATGCCGGTTCTCAAGTGTACAGCCTGAGAGAACCAGCGTGGAAAAGAGTGCGGTACAAAGTAATTGCCTGCGGTAACGCGATAAAGTTAAGGAAAACATACTGTACCCGGTTATAGTTTTCTGAAAGCTCAATTCTAATGTGATCATCTGGACGAAACAATGAATCAACCTAATCAAGCCGTGGTTGCGGCAGCGACACTTTATGTTGTGCCGACACCGATCGGTAATCTGAATGACATCACAGCACGTGCTCTTGAGGTGCTCACGAATGTCGATCTGATTGCAGCGGAAGATACCCGGCATACCGGCTTATTACTTTCGCACTTCGGTATTAATAACCGGTTGTTTGCGCTGCATGATCATAATGAACAGTATAAAGCAGATCAATTAATTACCAAATTACAGTCCGGGATCAGTATCGCATTAGTGTCCGATGCAGGTACACCTTTAATTAACGATCCCGGTTACCATCTGGTCCGCCGCGCCCGTGATGCGGGGCTTACTGTGATCCCGCTGCCCGGTGCCTGTGCGGCTGTCACCGCGCTGAGTGCTGCCGGTCTGCCCTCTGACCGTTTTTGTTACGAGGGATTTCTGCCGGCCAAAACCAAAAGCCGGCAGGACACACTGCGGACGCTGGCCGATGAGCCGCGTACGCTGATTTTTTATGAATCCACCCACCGCATTCTGGATACACTGGCCGATATGGTCACCGTCTGGGGGAAAGACCGTTATGTGGTGCTGGCGCGGGAGCTGACCAAAACCTGGGAATCCATTCAGGGGAAACCGGTCGGGGAACTGCTGGCCTGGATTAAGGAAGACGAAAACCGCCGCAAAGGGGAGATGGTACTGATTGCGGAAGGTGCTAAGCCGGTGCAGGATGAGGAATTCAGCCCGGAAATTCTGCGTGCACTGGCGATTGTGCAGAAAGAACTGCCGCCGAAAAAAGCGGCTGCGGTGGTGGCGGAACTGTACGGCGTGAAGAAAAATGCTCTTTACCGTTACACCCTGGACGGGGATTCTGCCGCAGAGTGATGCCTTTTCCGCCATCCGCTCTTCCGGAGCGGAGTTATTCTGTACATCAGCGGGAAAGCTGCTTATAATCCGCAGCGGAGTCAGCCAGGCAATCGCTGCTTTATCGTAGTCCCTCCGGGAGACGGGTAAAGGGGAGGAAAGTCCGGGCTCCACAGGGCAGGGTGCCAGATAACGTCTGGGAGGCGCGAGCCTACGACCAGTGCAACAGAGAGCAAACCGCCGATGGCCCGTAAGGGCACAGGTAAGGGTGAAAGGGTGCGGTAAGAGCGCACCGCGCGGCTGGTAACAGTCCGTGGCACGGTAAACTCCACCCGGAGCAAGGCCAAATAGGGGTTCATATGGTGCGGCCCGCACTGAACCCGGGTAGGCTGCTTGAGCCAGTGCGTGAGTGCTGGCCCAGAGGAATGATTGTCCACGACAGAACCCGGCTTAACGGCTGACTCCTCACTATCACAACCCCGCGTCTGACGCGGGGTTGTTTCATTTCAGGCCGTGTGTCAGGCCAGAATATCAATAAGCAGTGCCCGGCAGGGCGTTTTCGCCTGAAAGGTCACTTCCCGGCTGTCCTGAATAAACGCGCCGTCACCGCATTCAATTATCCCCTGTTTCTGCCCGTCATCCGCCGTCACTGTACCGTGAACCGACTGATAGAATGCCCGTTTACCGTACAACGGCAGTGTCAGGGATTCACCGGCAGGAAGCAGGATATGGGAAATCCGCACCCCCTGCTGTAAATCAAGACTGCCGTCTTCACCATCCGGCGAGGCAATCAGCTGTACCGGCTGCTGTGTCAGCATCAGTTTTTGTGAACTGCCGCGCAGGCTGCCGCGTGCAGCTTTCAGCCAGATCTGAATCCGGGTCAGCGGTGATTTCTCACAGGGATTGGTTTCAGTGTAACTGACATCCCTGCGCGGTGAGAAAAACAGACACTCATCCTGTCTGCTCTCCAGATACAGTCCGTCATTATCACGAATATCGTGCTTCCCTCTGAGGATCAGGTTTACAATATCCACATCGGGATAGGATTTGGGCTGGAAACCGGCACCGGGAGCCAGTACCTCCTGATTCAGTGCTTTCAGCGGGCCGTACCCCATAAATCCGGGGTCAAAATAGTGCCCGAAAGAGAAAGCATATTTCGCCTGTAACCAGCCATAGTCGGCGGACCCGGCCTGTCCGGCGGTTCTGTGTATAATCATAATGGTCTGCCTGTTATTCTACATGGTGAAATAATAAAGGGCTGGACGCTGAATTGTTAGCCAGTTAATCTGGTGGCGACATTCAAAATTTCTGACTGAGATAATGATGAGTAAAGACAAAGCGTTAACGCTGGAATCATTGCGCGTGATGGATGCCATCGACCGCCGGGGAAGTTTTGCGGCGGCGGCGGAAGAACTGGGGCGTGTACCGTCCGCCCTGAGCTATACCATGCAGAAACTGGAAGAAGAGCTGGATGTTGTTCTGTTTGACCGCTCGGGTCACCGGACAAAATTCACTAATGTCGGGCGGATGCTGCTGGAGCGCGGCCGCCTGCTGCTGGAAGCGGCGGATAAACTGACCAGTGATGCGGAAGCACTGGCAAGAGGCTGGGAGCCGCATCTGACCATCGTCTGTGAGGCGCTGATCCCGACGGCCTCGCTGTTCCCGCTGGTGGACAAACTGGCACAGAAATCCACCACTCAGCTGACCCTTGCCACCGAAGTGCTTGCCGGTGCCTGGGAGCGGCTGGAAACCGGGCGTGCCGATATCGTGATTGCGCCGGATATGCATTTCCGCACTTCTTCTGAAATCAACTCCCGCCCGCTCTATTCTGTGGTGAATGTGTATGTGGCGGCACCGGATCACCCGATCCACAAAGAGCCGGAGCCGTTATCCGATACCACCCGGGTGAAATACCGGGGAATTGCCGTGGCGGATACTGCCCGCGAACGTCCGGTACTGACGGTGTTACTGCTGGACAAACAACAGCGCCTGACGGTCAGCTCTATTGATGATAAACGCCGTGCCCTGCTTGCCGGGCTGGGTGTGGCGAGCATGCCGTACCCGCTGGTGGAAAAAGATATTCAGGAAGGCCGCCTGAAAGTGATCGGTTCCGAATACAGCCACGAAACCAATGTAATTATGGCGTGGCGCCGCGACAGCATGGGTGAGGCCAAAGCCTGGTGTCTGCGGGAAATTCCGAAATTGTTCAGCGGAAAATAAACCGGCACTATCACCGGTCATTATCAGATACCTGCCCGGCTATCCGCGGCAGGTATTTTTTTGTGTGCCGGAGCCCGGTTGTGGTGTCTGCCGGGAAATGTGTTAATCAATAATAAGAACAACAGCGATTGACCGGTGATATTTATCCGTTAGCATTCAGTGGATATTTACAGGCAATAAAGGGTATGTCATCAGTGTATTTGCAGGAGGCAGCATGGATTTGAAACGGTTTATGTCGGATGAGAATTTTGCACTCGACCACAGCTTTATTGAAAAAGTCATTTATATCAATCTGGAATCCCGGCCGGATCGCAAAAACGATATTATGGAAGCACTGGAAAGTATTTAAATCCCCCACCATAAAATTATCCGCTTTAATGCGGTTAAGAAAAAACCGGGATTTCTGGGATGTGCGCTTTCTCATGCCGCTGTGATGAAAATGATCGCTGAAAATGACTGGGGACCGGTGCTGGTTGTTGAGGATGACTGCAATTTTTATTGCGATGATGAACATATTCTGCAGGCTAATCTCTTTTTATCCGCGCTTCAGAAAAGAGAGTGGGATGTTGCATTATTAGGCGGAAATTATTACAACGTTTATGAGCATGAAGCGGATATTTGTTCTCTCAGCCTTAAATATGCATATTGTGCCAATGCCTATATTGTGAACCGGGGTTATGCGGAAAAAATGATGCATATTTTTGATAAATCTGTTCAGAAACATCCGCCGGAGCGGATGTTTCACAATAGTATTATTTATTATATTGCTGTGTGGCTTTGCCTGAATGCAATTACCATTTCTTTTTCAGTAAATAATCGATACTGAATTTACCCGGTCCGGTAACAGCCAGCAGTAAATAACCGCCTGCAATGGTAAAGTTTTTCATAAACATTAACTGGTTGGCACCTTCCGCAAAATTACTGTGGAACAGCAGGGCGGTCAGCACAGTAAAACCAAAGGTGAAAATCGCGGTTGTGCGGGTTAAGAAACCAAACAGGATGGCCAGGCCGCCGCCCAGTTCAAGCAGAATGGTTAACGGCAGCAATGCCCCCGGAACACCCATTGCCTGCATATATTGCTGAGTTCCTGCATAAGCATCCCCTAATTTGCCGTATCCGGCCACAATAAATAAGACAGGCATCATGATACGTGCGACTAAAATAGCGTAGTTGTTCATTGTTAGATCCTTATTAGCTCAACAATACTGAATAGTAAATATGACGATTGAGTCACATATTCTTTTGTTTAAATGGCACGATATGCCAATCCGTTTCGTTGGGATAATAGTAAGTGCGAATGAGAAGGATTGTTAGCAAGAATTCTTAATAAACAACATCAAAAATTTTGAATCCGGGGGGCGGGATACGTCAGTTCTGCCTGTTACGGGGGAAACTGCTCTGAAGTGTGCGGAAAACACCCCACAGTCCCAGGGCGCGTTGTCCCCAGCGGATAAGTTTTTTCGGATGGCGGACAGCAAAGACGGAAAACAGGCTGACACCGGCGACAACCAGCGGACGCAGTTGTGACAATGTTTGCCAGGTGCGGTCAAATGATTCGGTTTTTTTCAGCCACTGATCCGTGGCCTGTGACAAATCGCTGCGCTGGGCAGCGATAGTGTCAATCAGTGCCTGCTTTTTGCGGGCGCGTTCAGCACGCAGATGCTTATTCATGATCCTGCTCCTGCTTTTTTCTTTCCAGCAGTTGCCTGTCGATCGCCAGCTGTTCGCGGGTTGCGCCCAGCAGGGATGAACGGCGGGCTTTGCGGACGGCCCACAGGGCGAAAATCAGTGCCCCGCCGAGCAGAACAGATGTCATGATAATCACCGCGGTCAGGCGGTACACAGGATCAACGGCCCACATAACCAGAATCATCAGGCTCATCAGACCGAATGCTGTCAGCAGCAGAGCGGCACCGGCCAGCAGAATCAGCTGGATCAGGTTGGATTTCTCTTCCTCCAGCTCAGTGGCGACAAGCCTGAGCCGGGTTTCTGCCATGCTGATAACGATGGCGGCGATACGTGTCAGTGTATCAAGGAGCCCTTTGCCGGGCCCCTGCGGACGCTCCTGATCGGTCATAACTCAGCGGCGGGCCAGTAAAACACCTAACACCACACCGACAGCGGCACCGATACCGACTCCGGTCCACGGATTTTCGCGGACATAATTATCGGCTTTGCCTGCGATCTCTTTTGTCTGCTGCACAACCTGCTCTTTCCCTTCCGCGAGACGGGTACGGGAATTTTCCAGCGCGGCCTGTGCTTTTTTCTTCAGTGAATCCACTTCTTCTTTGGATTTACTTTCTGCCGTATTCAGCACAGATTCCAGGGTGTCAGCCAATGATTTCAGTTCAGCGCGTAACTCTTCATTTGTATGATGTGACATAGGAACTCCTCGTGGTGGTTATAGCGTAACAGATTCAAAGTAACCGCTTTTTATCTGCAATTAAAGGTAAATTATAGTTTATTTTCCGGTATTGTTCTGCACATTGCGGGTGATGACGGGGTAATTCAGAGGAAATGACGCTGAAACGGCGGACAGAGAGATAATGTTTCCCGGCCGGCTGCTGTAATTGCACCGGCCGGAAAAATAGTCTGGTAATTTATTGTGCGTGAGTGTCGTCAGACGTTTTTGTCCGCTTGCGTTTCCACACCACCCACAGGCTGGCGAGTAAACCAAAGACCAGCAGCACCACCGGGATCAGCATCAGAATATTCATCAGATGATGCTCATATTTTCGGAAAATCGGGCTGATACCGAGGCAGTAACCGAGAGACGTTAAAATACCGACCCACAGGAAGCCGCTCAGCCAGTTGAAGAACTGAAAACGGCGTGAATTCAGACCGGCGATCCCCGCCAGCATCGGCAGCAGGGTACGGACAAACGCCAGAAAACGGCCGACTAACAGCGCCGCAAGGCCGTGACGGTGGAATAAACTGTGTGCCCGCTGATGGTAATGCGGCGGCAGATGAGACAGCCAGCCTTTCACTATTTTGGTATTACTGAGCCAGCGCCCCTGTAAATAGCCCACCCAGCAGCCGAGACTGGCACCGGCGGTGAGGACAATCAGGGTTGTCGGGAAATCGAGAGTATCTTTGGCGATCAGTACCCCGACAAGAATCAGCAGGCTGTCGCCGGGTAAAAACGCAGCGGGAAGCAGGCCGTTTTCCAGGAAGAGAATGGCAAACAGCATAATGTAAATCGCCCACAGCAGGGACGGGTTTGACAGGGTTTCATAGTCCTGATGCCAGAGGGCGAAAAAAAGTTGCTGCATTGTTTCCATCAATTATTCCCGGATCTGAAGTAAGCTTATTTCATGTTATGGGGCATTTCTGCGGATATGACCGGAACCCCTGATATATACACTGGTAAATCCGGCCACTTTAGCAAATTAGGGGTAGCGGAGACAGTGAATTTTTCCCGCAGCCCCGAAACAATATTAAGATTAAATTCAGCCTTTTGCAGATTATATTTTACGGGAAATCAATAAGTTCTGTAATGAAATGTCAATTACCGGTCAAACCTGCTGTAAATGAAGGATTTTTCTTAAATAATGTTATGTTGAACATCTGTTTTATTTTCCGGCTGCGGCAGTTGCAGGCGTTCACAGACGGCCTGCGCCACATTATCCAGTAACTGATAACGGCGGCGGTATTCGGCACGTTTTTTACTGGCTATTTCATCAATGGGTTTACGCGGCAGGGTCAGCGGTATTACATATTCGTGCTGCGGATTGGCGGTGCCACCGACAGATTCCCAGAACGAATTATAATCGGCCACCCATTGTGTCAGTTTTTTATGGCGGTAACGGCGGCTGCGGTAAATATGGGTCTCATTACTGGTGGCAATAATCTGCTGACACTGAAACAGTGAGGCGATAAGGCAGATAACTTCCGTCAGAATGCGTTTAGGGAATACACCGTGACAGTTTTTAGTCGCCGCCCGGATAGCATTGTGAGCCTGCTCACTGACGCCGCCCTGGAGCGCGCCGATAAACAGTGACCGTTTTTCATTCAGGTTCAGCAGGGTGAATGCACTGCGGGCCAGGATCTCACCGGCATCATCCCGCATTTCCAGCGTCAGCTCGCCCTCTTTGTTAAATGCATCCTGCACATCCAGCCAGAGGTGACAGAGGCTCTCTTTTCCTTCAACCGGGCAGAGATAAAACTGCTCATTGCTGTAGATACGGCTGAATACAGCCGGTGGCAGAACGGCTTTGGTGATCCGGTAATGGTCGCAGATAGCCGCCGATTTGTTTTTCCGGTGAAAATTAATGCTCAGATACGGGCGCTGTAATTTGGTCGGCAGCAGCGGCTGCTTTTTCAGAATAGCATCACAGCAGGCAGTGTTTGTCAGGCCGGACAGGTATTTCATGGTGGACAGCGGCATAAACAGGCTGCGGGCCGCGAATTTTAAGCGGTTACGGGCGGAGTCCCAGTGCATACCGGGACAGCATTCTTTGGTGAGTAGTTGTTTGAACAGCAGGAGGCCGGACATAGTAGTGCCTTTAATGAATGAAATTATTACACAGTGAAACAATTCACCCATTTTAACGGCAGAATAAAGATAAAAATTAAAAAAAGCTTATCGCCGGGCAGCAGTCTTAACGGAATTTAAGGATTCCGTGGAAATCCGGCTGTTACAAAAATACAACAATTGGTTGTATTATCACCGGTAAATACGATGAAAATTAAATTATTATTTAAAATCATACTGTTATTCGTGTATTTGCTGCCACCGACGGAAAACGGGCTGCCGGGATTCATTAGTAATATTCAGGGGATTTTTATTATCCGCCGGTATTTTATCTTGCCGGAGGGAATAACCACTGCAAAAAACGGAAAAACCGGCAAAATAACCGTGGTTTTTCAGCAGAAGAGAAATAACAACAGAGAAAAATAGTAATGAAAACTAAACAATATTAATGACCCGTCTTCTTTTTTCTGTTAATAATTTGTAATTTGCTTTGTTTTGTGGAATATAAAACTGTATTTTCGCTTAATTTATGAATTTAAAAACTGAATTATGTTTATTTTACAGAGTAAAAAATTGTGATCGTATCGACATTTATGAAAAATTATTAGTCATCATAAAATGCATTGAATGTATATATATTATTGATATTTATGATTTTATTATTAATTTCGTAACGTGATTTATAGTTCTGAGATCATTTAAAATGCAATGAGTTTGGCGCAAAGTAATGACATTACCTCAGCGTAATTTACTATTTTGGAGCTCATTGTGAATCAGTCAGAACTTATCACGCTCGCCTCTGCGAATGCGTTAAATAAAGATTTCGAAGTTAAATACCAAAACGTCATCAGTGATTTCTTCAGCCGGGATCCCGGCAAATGGCCGATTTTTAATCACCCGCAAATTCAGGCAATTACTCAGTTCCGCCAGACCACCGACGCGGATGTGCAGCAGATCAACCGCTATCCGCAGGGTAAGGATCTTTTTGCACAACTGGCCGGTGAGTCACATGTCCGTCAGAACGTGATCCGTCCGGGAGAAGGGCAGGATGATTTACTGGTGTTTGCGTCCGCGCTGTGCAAAAACTGGGAAAACCCGCTGGCCGTGGAAAACGTTATCGCCATGCCGTCAGACCCGGCAGTTTACGGCTCTATGCTGGGCTTGCTGGGTAACCCGAACATGGTGTACTGCGAATACTCCGGTGTGGCGGATAACATGGAAAAAACCGTTATCCGTAAAGTGGCCAATCTGATTGGCTATGATGCGGACAAAGCATCCGGTCTGTTCACCCAGGGCGGAACCATGTGCAATCTGTACGGCTATCTCTTCGGGATCCGTAAATCGCTGAAACAGTCAAAACATCTCGGGATGTCCGTTGATCAGGATTTCCGGATCATCAACTCACAGGGCGGTCACTACTCCAATATGACTAACCTGTCCCTGTTAGGTGTGGATATCACAAATAAAACAATCCGTATCCGGGTGGCGTCAGATAACACCATTGACCTGGCGGATCTGGAGCAGCAAATCCGTGCCTGCTATACCGTCCACTGTAAGATCCCGGTGATCCTGCTGACCGCGGGAACAACCGATACCTTTGGTGTCGATGAAATCAAACAGGTTTATGATCTGCGCAACCGCCTGTGTGAAGAGTTCGAAATTACAGAAAAACCGCATATTCACGTGGATGCGGCGGTCGGCTGGCCGATTATTTTCTTTATTGATTATGATTTTAACACCAACCCGCTGGCGATTAACGATGCCACCCTGGCTGGTCTGCGTCACAATGTTGAGAAATTTAAACAGCTGAAATATGCAGATTCCATCACTATCGACTTCCACAAATGGGGTTATGTGCCGTATACCTCGAGTCTGGTGATGGTGCGTGACGGTGATGATTTCAAAGCACTGGAAAATGACCCGGAAAACTTCACCTATTTTGAGCATGCGCTGGAAGGGCAGACTCACCTGCAATCCACCATTGAATGCAGCCGCAGCGGTGTCGGTGTGTTCGGGGCTTATGCCGGATTGCATTATCTGGGGGTTGAGGGTTATCAGACCATCATTGCGCACTGTCTGCAAAATGCGAACTACATGCGCAACCAACTGCTATCCATGGGCAATGCCTGTGTGATGGTGCCGGAAAACCAGGGTCCGAGTGTCGGTTTCCGTCTCTATTCACCGAAACTGGTGAATGATCCGCAGGCAATGTTTGCACACGAACTGACCTGTGCCGGAGATAAAACGGCCTATGACATGATGGTGCGCAACAGCCGCTGGCATCGTGAGCTGTTCCTGAAACGCGGTAAAGCAGGACTGTTTACCAACTGGGTGGATTCTATCGCCTGCTCGGCCTATGCGGAGCATAACCGGTTCGCGTATATTCCGGGGGAAAAGGCGGTCTTTATGAACCCGGTGACGCAGCGTCATCATATCGATGCATTTGCAAAAATGCTTAAAACCATGAGTGCAGAATAAAAAAGGGTGTTTTTTTCTTTTCTGTTTGTGGTATAAGAGAAAAAGAGCGTCAAGGCAGTGTCATATAACGGCACTGCCTGTGAAGCAAAAATTAATGATTTTCAGAGAAGAGTAAACCGATGAACCGCATGATGAACCGTCAGCTAAGCCTAAACCTACTACTCAGTTAGGTGGCTTCGTTTATCTGTTTTTCTTCATAAGCCACCAGTAAGGTGGCTTTTTTGTGCGTGTAAACCTGCTGGTGGAACTGTTTTTTTCGGGAGAGTTCCTATGATGTCAGGTTTTACCGCAAGGATTATTATCAGCGCAGTTTCACGATCGGTCTGTTGTTCTGCCGCCGCTTCTGTCTCTCAGATAACACCGCAGGAGGCCGTATGAGTCAGCAATGGACATCCCGTTTTGGTCATATCTTAGCCGCTGCCGGGTCTGCCATCGGCATCGGCGCCATCTGGAAATTTTCGTATGTAGCCGCCAATAACGGCGGTGGCGCCTTCCTGGTTGTTTTCCTCTTATTCAGCTTTGTTATCGGTCTCGCGGTATTACTGGCTGAAAATATCCTCGGCAGCAGCACCCGCAGTGAAGCCGTCAACGCCTTTAAAAAAATGATGGGACGCCACTGGGCGTGGATCGGGGTGATTGGTGTATTCAGCTCCTGGTGTATTTACAGCTTCTACAGCGTGGTCGGCGGCTGGACTATCGGTTACACCGTAATGGCCGCCGCCGGTGAGCTGAACATTACCGACAGCAGCCAGCTGACCGGCATTTTCACCCGCTTTATCAGTAACCCGTGGTGGCCGGTGATTGCTCACCTGGTGTTTGCGGGGATGACCTGCTTTGTGGTACTGGCCGGGGTGCAGCGCGGACTGGAAAAATCCGTGAAAGTGATGATGCCGTTACTGTTTATTATTATGATCGTGCTGATTATCGTCGGGATTAGCTTACCCGGCTCATCCGCCGGACTGAAATTATTCCTGTATCCGGATTTCAGCAAACTGACCGGCAAAGGCGTGCTGGATGCGCTGGGGCTGGCTTTCTTCTCCCTCTCTATCGGTCTGGGGATCCACATTACATACAGCGCGTATTTGTCTGATAACAAAAGCATTGCCAACTCCAGTATGTGGGTGGTGATCCTCTCCTGCATGGTGTGTGTGCTGGCCGGACTGATGATTTTCCCTGCATTAGCGGCGGCCGGTCTGGAAGCGAATGCCGGTCCGGGTCTGACCTTTATGACCATGCCGGTGTACTTTGCCCATCTGCCGGGCGGATCTGTGCTGGCAGTGACGTTCTTTGTCCTGTTGCTGATGGCGGCGCTGACATCCGCTATCTCACTGCTGGAACACATTGTGGCGTATGTTCAGATGCGTTTTCAGTGGACACGCCGCAGAGCGGGCCTGGTGGTGACGGCATCGATTATGCTGATGGGGATCCCGGTGTCATTATCTTTCGGGCCGTTAAGTGATGTGACGCTTGGCGGGAAAACGATTTTTGATATCCTCGATTACCTGACATCCAATATTCTGATGCCGCTGTTCGGTATTGCTGTCTGCCTGATTTTCGGCTGGTCACGTAAAGCGAATGCGCTGATTCCGGAAAATATTACCGGACTGAAACGTCAGAGTTTATTACTGGTCTGGCGTTATGTGGGACCGATCTGTATCGGTGTGATTCTGGTACACGGTCTGATCAGTTAGTAACAGATAGAAAAACGGCCCGGGATCCGGGCCGTTGTGTTTTACTGACTATCAGAACCGGTAATTCCCCCCCGGGAAGCCGCTGAATGAGCGGGCGGCATCGGTTTTGATGCTCATCTCATTAAAAAAGACAGAAAGGATGAAAATGAAATGATTGTTTCAGGTGATCATCACTATTAAAACGAATAATAAACAGAATATAAATTGTCCGCCTACGTATAAATAGCTGACTGTTTTACAAGGATAATCGTCTTATTATGCATTTTCAGGTGTTATTCACTATTTTTACTCTTTTTGTGGTGATAATAGCTGATTAATTAGATTTGATTTATCCCGGAAGAAAAATAAGATATTTAATATTAATTGATTTAAATCAAAATAAATAACTCTCCATATTATGGAAATTGATTTTTTTAGTGATAAATAACTGCGTGACTTTATTGAAAATAGCATTTATTTGAGCTTAACCGATTAAATAACACCGGATGAGAATGTATTTCATTTTTATTTTAAATGGCTGTGGTTATGTGAAATTCATTATTCACCCTGATTCAGTTAATTCTGAAAACACGCAGGGTTGTATCTGAATAACGGGTGAGAAGCAGATGGTAAATGCTGCCTGTTTTCCTGTCGGTAGTGAAAAATTCCGCCATTCTCATTGCGGGTAGCCGGTGCGCTATATATTAAATTGATATAAATTAATAAAACCGATAAATAGATTAAATGTTAAAAATAGAAAAAATTCTCATTATCTGTAAAATAATATTTCAGATTTTATTTTTTTGTTTATTGATTATGTTCCGTGTCTCAGTAATTTAATAATAACCGGATTATATTAATATTAAATTAACACAATGGAATATAGAGAATGATCGAAGATAATACCTTTATTACTTCTGATATCACTTCTGAGGGTATTGACCGGCGAAGCTTTCTGAAACTCTGTGCGGCCTTAGCGGCCACCATGGGTCTCAGTGCAAATGCATCTGCCGAAATCGCGGCGTCCGTCAGCCGTAAGGATTGTCCCCCCGTCATCTGGATATCTGCACAGGAGTGTACCGGTTGCACTGAGTCCCTGCTCCGGGCGACGCACCCGACCATCGAAAATCTCATCCTTGATATGATTTCGCTGGAGTACCACGAGGTACTCTCGGCAGCATTCGGTCATCAGGCGGAAGCCAATAAGCACAATGCGATTGAGAAATACAAAGGCAAATATGTGCTGGTGGTGGACGGCTCTGTACCGCTGAAGGATAACGGCATTTACTGCATGATTGCCGGCGAGCCGATTGCCGATCACATCCGCCGGGCAGCGGAGGGCGCTGCCGCAATTATTGCCATCGGCTCTTGTGCCGCCTGGGGCGGTGTGGCTGCTGCCGGTGATAACCCGACCGGCGCGGCATCACTGGAAGCGGTTCTGCCCGGCAAAACCGTGATTAATATTCCGGGCTGCCCGCCTAACCCGCATAACTTCCTGGCAACGGTTGCCCACATCATCACTTATGGCAAAGCCCCGGGGCTGGATGACAAAAACCGGCCGCTGTTTGCTTACGGTCGTCTGATCCACGAACACTGCGAGCGCCGCGCTCACTTTGACGCCGGACGTTTTGCCAAAGCATTCGGCGACCACGGTCACCGTGAAGGCTGGTGCCTCTATCACCTCGGCTGCAAAGGACCGGAAACGCACGGCAACTGCTCCACACTGCAGTTCTGTGATGTCGGCGGCGTGTGGCCGGTGGCTATCGGGCATCCCTGCTATGGCTGTAACGAGGCCGGAGTGGGTTTCCACAAAGGGATCCACCAGCTCGCCGGGGTACAGAACCAGACACCGCGTTCTGAAAAACCGGATGTGGAACTGAAAGAGGGCGGTTCGGTATCGGGCGGCGCTATCGGTCTGCTTGGCGGCGTGGTTGGTCTGGTGGCCGGTGTCAGTGTGATGGCTGTCCGTGAGCTGGGCCGCCAGCAGAAGAAAAACCGGTCCGGCGATCCGCGGGGAGAGTAACTGTGAACAGGCGTGACTTTATTAAAGTGGCTTCCGGCGGGGCATTACTGCTGGGTAATACATCCGTGAGCCACGCGGCGGCGGAGAACCGCCCGCCTATCCCCGGTGCATTAGGCATGCTGTATGACTCCACTCTGTGTGTCGGCTGCCAGGCGTGTGTGACCAAATGCCAGGATATCAACTTCCCCGGCCGTAATCCGGAAGGGGCGCAGACGTGGTCTAACAATGACAAGCTGTCGCCGTACACCAACAACATTATCCAGGTGTGGACGAGCGGTACCGGCGAACACAAAGATCAGGAAAAGGACGGCTATGCCTACATCAAGAAGCAATGTATGCATTGTGTCGATCCGAACTGTGTCTCCGTCTGCCCGGTCGGTGCGCTGAAAAAGCATCCGGTCACCGGTATTGTGCATTATGACAAAGATATCTGCACCGGCTGCCGCTACTGCATGGTCGGCTGCCCGTATGATGTGCCGAAATACGATTACGACAACCCGTTCGGTATGATCCACAAGTGTGAACTCTGTAACCAGAAGGGTGTTGAACTGCTCGATAAAGGTGGTTTACCCGGCTGTGTGGAAGTGTGTCCGACCGGGGCGATTATCTTCGGCACCCGCGAAGATCTGATGAGTGAGGCGAAAAACCGTCTCGGGCTGACAGCCGGAGAGGAATATGCCTATCCGCGCCAGACACTGAAAACCGGCGATAACTACAAACATCCCGTGCCTTCCTATTACCCGCATCTGTACGGTGAAAAAGAGGGTGGCGGAACCCAGGTGATGGTACTGACCGGCGTGCCGTATAAAAATCTGCAGTTGCCGGAACTGGCTGAACTCTCCACCGGAGCCCGCTCTGAAAACATCCAGCACACGCTGTACAAAGGGATGATCCTGCCGCTGGCGGTACTGGCCGGGCTCACTGTGCTGGTGCGCCGCAACAGCAAAAATGACACTCACGACGGAGGTGATGATCATGAGTCATGATCCCAAACCCCTCGGCGGCAAATTATTCAGTAAGCCGATCATCATTTTCGGGCCGCTTGTTATCCTCTGCGTTCTGCTTATCGTCAAACGTCTGGTCTTCGGGCTGGGGTCAGTCTCTGATCTGAACGGCGGTTATCCGTGGGGGATCTGGATTGCGTTTGACCTGCTGATCGGCACCGGTTTTGCCTGCGGCGGCTGGGCGCTGGCGTGGGCGGTGTATGTGTTCAACAAAGGGGAATATCACCCGCTGGTGCGTCCGGCGCTGCTGGCAAGCCTGCTGGGGTATTCACTGGGCGGATTGTCTATCACCATTGACCTCGGCCGTTACTGGAATATGCCGAACTTCTTTATTCCGGGTATTTTCAACGTTAACTCCGTCCTGCTGGAAACCGCGGTCTGTATGACGATTTATATCGGCGTGATGGCACTGGAACTGGCACCGGCGTTCTGTGAGCGCATGGGCTGGAAAGTCTCCCTTAAGCGGCTGAACAAAATCATGTTCTTTGTGATAGCGCTCGGCGCACTGTTACCGGCCATGCACCAGTCTTCAATGGGTTCCCTGATGATTGCGGCGGGCTATAAAGTGCATCCGCTGTGGCAGAGCTATGAAATGCTGCCGCTGTTCTCTCTGCTCACCGCTTTTATTATGGGATTCTCCATTGTGGTATTTGAGGGCTCCCTGGTACAGAGCGGCCTGAAAGGCAACGGCCACGATGAAAAACGCCTGTTCGGCAAGCTGGCACTGACCGTCAGTGTGCTGATGGCTCTGTTTCTGGTGCTGCGCTTCGGGGAACTGATCTACCGCGGCAAGCTCGGACTGGCTTTCGCGGGGGATTATTACTCTGTGCTGTTCTGGTGCGAGATTGTGCTGATGGTGATTGCACTGGCGGTCTTCAGTATCCCGGCGTTCCGCCGTGACTCCCGGCTGCTCTACATTGGCGCACTGAGCATGATGCTCGGCTGTGCGGCATGGCGTCTCGCCTATTCATTGCTGGCGTTTGATCCCGGCAATGGCTATCACTACTTCCCGGCGACGGAAGAACTGTTAATTTCCATTGGTTTCGTGGCTGTTGAGATCTGCGCTTACCTTTTCCTGATCCGCCTGTTACCGATACTCCCTGCAGTCAATAAAACCGCAGCTCACCCTTATCATGAGGCAAGCAAGTCATGAGCCAGAGAATTACGATTGATCCGGTTACCCGTATCGAAGGACATTTACGCATTGACTGTGAAATCGGCGATGGTGTGGTCACCAAAGCCTGGGCGTCAGGCACCATGTGGCGCGGAATGGAAAAAATCGTCAAAGGGAAAGATCCGCGTGATGCGTGGATGATCCTCCAGCGCATCTGCGGCGTCTGTACCACCACACACGCGCTGGCATCGGTGCGTGCCGTGGAAAATGCCCTGAACCTGGATGTGCCGGTTAATGCGCAGTATATCCGCAATATCATTCTGGCGGCGCACACCACCCATGACCATATCGTCCACTTTTATCAGCTCTCCGCGCTGGACTGGGTGGATATTACCTCCGCACTGAAAGCGGATCCGGCAAAAGCCTCTGCCATGCTGAACGATGTGTCTGACTGGCCGCTTAACAGCACGCAGGAATTCGTCAGAGTGCAGGATAAAATCAAAGCACTGGTGGAGAGCGGGCAGTTGGGGATTTTTGCCAACGGCTACTGGGGACACCCGGCGATGCAGTTGCCGCCGGAAGTGAACCTGATTGCCGTCGCACACTATTTACAGGCGCTGGAATGCCAGCGCGATGCTAACCGTATTGTGGCGCTGCTGGGTGGCAAAACGCCGCACATTCAGAACCTGGCGGTCGGCGGCGTGGCAAACCCGATTAACCCCGACGGTATCGGTGTGCTGAACCTGGAACGCCTGATGTATATCAAATCATTTATCGACAAGCTGAATGATTTCGTTGAGCAGGTTTATAAAATTGATACTGCGGTCATTGCTGCATTTTACCCGCAGTGGTTTGAAACCGGGCAGGGCGCAGTGAACTACCTGAGCACCCCGGAATTCCCGACCGACGGCAAAAACGGCAGTTTCCTGTTCCCGGGCGGCTACATTGAAAACACTGACTTAGCGACTTTCCGCCCGATCGATTCCCAGACGGATGCTTTCCTGCTGGAAGGGATTCAGGAAAGTTCTCCGCACTCCTGGTATCAGGATGAAGCGCCGCAGAAACCGTGGGAAGGCACAACTGAGCCGAAATACACCGGCTGGGATCCGGACGGTAAATACTCGTGGGTGAAATCACCGACGCTGTACGGCAAAACCGTGGAAGTCGGCCCGCTGGCCAATATGTTCTGTAAACTGGCGGCAAAACACCCCGGCACAGCCGAAAAACTGAATGAAATTATCGCGGTTTACCAGACCCTGACCGGCAACACGCTGGAGGTGAAACAGCTGCATTCCACACTCGGGCGGATTATCGGCCGTACGGTGCACTGCTGTGAATTACAGGCGGTGTTGCAGAACCAGTATGCCGCGCTGATCGCCAATATCGGTACCGGGGATCATATCACTTATGTGAAACCGGAATTCCCGGCCACCGGCGTGATAAAAGGCGTGGGTTTCCTGGAAGCACCACGCGGCATGTTATCGCACTGGGTGGTGATCAAAGACGGCGTGATTGAGAACTATCAGGCGGTGGTACCGTCCACCTGGAACTGCGGGCCGCGCAATCACGATAATGTGGCGGGGCCGTATGAGCAGTCGCTGGTCGGGCTGAAAATTGCTGATCCGGAAAAACCGCTGGAAGTAGTGCGCACTATCCACTCATTCGACCCGTGTATGGCATGTGCGGTTCATATTGTTGATGTTGATGGCCGTGAAACGGTATCAGTGAAGGTGCTGTAATGCGGATTCTGGTATTAGGTGTCGGCAATATTCTGCTGACTGACGAAGCCATCGGCGTGCATATCGCGGAAGCACTGGCGGAGCGCTATATCCTGCCGGATTATGTGGAAGTGATGGACGGCGGCACGGCGGGGATGGAACTGCTCGACAGCATGGCCGGGCGGGATCATCTGATTATCACTGACGCTATTGTGACGGCGAAAAGCGCCCCGGGCACCATCCGCATTCTGCGGGATGAGGAGGTTCCGGCGCTGTTCACTAATAAAATCTCCCCGCATCAGCTGGGGTTATCCGATGTCTTGTCCGCGCTGCGGTTTACCGGGGAATTCCCCGCCAAACTGACGCTGGTGGGCGTGGTTCCGGCCTCGCTGGAGCCGGATATCGGTCTGACCCCGCAACTGCAGGCTGCCGTTGAACCGGTACTGCAGCAGGTGCTGGCTGTACTGCGTGAATCAGGTGTTGAGGCGGTGAAGAAGGAGACGGCAGATGTCTGAGGATATTCAGGGCGTTATGCACAGCCCGGCAGAGCAGATCCGCAACGCGTTTGAAAAAGTAGCGGCGGATACTATGCACGATCTCACCTTCCTGCACCCGTCAATGCCGGTTTATGTCACGGAACTGACGCTGTTTGAAGGGCAGTGGACGGGTTGTGTGATCACGCCGTGGATGTTCAGTGCCGTGATTTTTCCGGGGCCGGAGCAGCTCTGGCCGCAGCGTAAAGTCAGTGAAAAAATCGGCCTGCGGCTGCCGTACGGCATCATGACATTCACCGTCGGTGAGCTGGAGGGCGTATCTCAGTATCTGGCGTGTTCGCTGCTGTCGCCGCTTCCGCATACACTGTCACCGCAGGAAGGGATGCGGCTGGCGGATGACAGTGCGCGTATGCTGCTTTCACTGCCGGTTACGGACCCGGATGCTCCGGCGATGGCCGGGCGCAGGGCGCTGTTTACCGGAAAACCGGTACCCCGGCATGCATGAGTTATCCCTGTGCATGAGTGCGGCGGACATTATCCGCGAACAGGCTGAACAGCACGGCATTGCGCGGGTAACGGATGTCTGGCTGGAAGTCGGCGCACTGGCGGATGTTGAGGAGAGTGCACTGCATTTCTGTTTTGATATCGCCTGCCGTGATACCGTGGCGCAGGGCTGCACACTGCATATTGATGTTATCCCGGCACAGGCATGGTGCTGGGATTGCAGCCGTGAGGCCGAAATCATGCAGCACGCCGGATGCTGTCCGCACTGCGGCAGTGAACGGCTGCGCATCAGTGAAGGTGATGATTTACGGGTAAAAAGCCTGGAAGGTGAGTGAGTTTTACTCCGCCGCCGTATTCAGCAGCCAGCGGGCGAATTGCTGCATGGCCGGGGTTTCCGTACGGGACTGTAACCGGGTCAGCCAGTAGCCGCCGAGGGTGATTTCTGCGGCAAACGGCTGTACCAGTGCGCCTGACTGTAACAGGCGGCTGAACATACATACCGGTGCGATCGCTACCCCGGCACCCAGTTGTGCCGCCTCGGCCATGGCCAGTGAGGTATCGAACACCATTACCGGTTGTGACGGGGAAGGCGGTGTGCCGCCCGCACAATCCAGCCAGCGGCTCCATTCATCCCGGCGGAATGAGCGCAGCAGGGTAAAGCGGTGAACATCATCCGGCTGCTGTAACTGTTCTGCAATGGCCGGTGAGCACAGCGGAGCGTGTGGTGCACTGAAAATCAGTTCCGCATCTGACTCATGCCACGCGCCGTTACCGAAACGGATCGTATAATCATGCCCTTCCGCCGCCGGATCCACATGGTTATTATGGGTGGAAATATGCAGATCAATATGCGGATGGCTGTCATAAAATCCGGTCAGACGCGGCAGCAGCCAGCCTGCGGCAAATGTTCCCACCGCACCGACTTTCATCCGCTCACGGAACTGCCCGTGAGAAAAACACTCCAGAGTATCCGCAATCCGGTCAAACGCCTCATTGAGCACCGGCAGTAATCCCTCACCTTCATGGGTCAGCACCAGTCCGCGTGAGACGCGGGTAAACAGCACACAGCCGAGTTGTTCTTCCAGAGCCCTGACCTGCTGGCTGACGGCGGCATGGGTGACATTCAGCTCAATCGCCGCACGGGTAAAACTGAGATGACGGGCGGCGGCCTCAAAGGCGCGCAGCGGGTTAAGGGGGAGATAACGTCTGACCATAATCCACCTGTAAGTTTTTCTTTAGGCTCTTGTTATAATTAACCGTTTGTTCTGTCTGGTGAATCTGACGATACTTGCCGCCGTCACTCACACACGGAAGGTTAATTCTGATGAAAAAATCGTTATCTGCAACACTGATTTCCGCTCTGCTGGCGTTTTCCGCCCCGGGGTTTTCTGCCGCTGATAATGTCGCGGCGGTGGTGGACAGCACCATTAAACCGCTGATGGCACAGCAGGATATTCCCGGGATGGCGGTTGCCGTCTCCGTAAAGGGTAAGCCCTATTATTTCAATTATGGTTTTGCCGATATTCAGGCAAAACAGCCGGTCACTGAAAATACACTATTTGAGCTCGGATCTGTAAGTAAAACTTTCACAGGTGTGCTGGGTGCGGTTTCTGTGGCGAAAAAAGAGACGGCGCTGAATGATCCGGCGGCAAAATACCAGCCGGAGCTGGCTCTGCCGCAGTGGAAGGGGATCACATTGCTGGATCTGGCTACCTATACCGCAGGCGGACTGCCGTTACAGGTGCCGGATGCGGTAAAAAGCCGTGCGGATCTGCTGAATTTCTATCAGCAGTGGCAGCCGTCCCGGAAACCGGGCGATATGCGTCTGTATGCAAACAGCAGTATCGGCCTGTTTGGTGCTCTGACCGCAAACGCGGCGGGGATGCCGTATGAGCAGTTGCTGACTGCACGGATCCTGGCACCGCTGGGGTTATCTCACACCTTTATTACTGTGCCGGAAAGTGCGCAAAGCCAGTATGCGTACGGTTATAAAAACAAAAAACCGGTCCGCGTGTCGCCGGGACAGCTTGATGCGGAATCTTACGGCGTGAAATCCGCCTCAAAAGATATGCTGCGCTGGGCGGAAATGAATATGGAGCCGTCACGGGCCGGTAATGCGGATCTGGAAATGGCAATGTATCTTGCACAGACCCGCTACTATAAAACCGCCGCGATTAACCAGGGGCTGGGCTGGGAAATGTATGACTGGCCGCAGCAGAAAGATATGATCATTAACGGCGTGACCAACGAGGTCGCATTGCAGCCGCACCCGGTAACAGACAACCAGGTTCAGCCGTATAACCGTGCTTCCTGGGTGCATAAAACGGGGGCAACAACTGGTTTCGGCGCCTATGTGGCCTTTATTCCGGAAAAACAGGTGGCGATTGTGATTCTGGCGAATAAAAACTACCCGAATACCGAAAGAGTCAAAGCCGCACAGGCTATTTTGAGTGCACTGGAATAATTTTTTCCCTGAACAGGCCCCTGCGGATACGCCGGGGCCGTAATTTAAGATTATTCCTTATACAATAATTTGCTTTATGGGCTGTTTTATGGAGGATGAGAGTATCGGGTACTGACAGCTTCCGGCTGAACCGGATTTCACTGTGTGCTGCGGCAAACTGATGTCAGTCTCAACACACAGAGGAAAATGTTGTCATGGACGTTCTGCGTTTTATCCTCCGCTTACCTTTTATTTTGCTGCGTCTGGCGGCTCGCAGTCTTGTTTATCTCTTTACTCTGCTGGGTTTTCTGCTGCGCCCGTTCACCGGACGGATCCGCTGGGCGGTGCCGGGCTGGGTGACCTTTGCCGGTAATCAGCTTGCCCGGCTGGAGCGGGGTGTAAACCGCTATCCGAAAACCATATCTGCCTTATTATTGCTGACTGCTGCGGTGGCAGCGGGCAGTTATTACACCTGGCACTGGTATCAGAACAAACCGAAGCCGGTGGATGTTGCGCCGCTGGTGGTGCAGGATATTTCCGCGTCTGTGCAGCGCCCTTCGGCGGTTAATTATAACCGTGATGATAATTCAGCGCAGATTGTTGTGGTGACATTCTCCCGCTCTGCCGCACCGGTAACGCTGATCGGCAAACCGGTCACCGCCGGTATTACCCTGACCCCGGCAACGGAAGGTGAATGGCAGTGGCGTAATGACCGCAAGCTGGTATTCACGGCGAAAAAAACCTTCCCGATGGGGAAAACCTACACCGTCGATATGGATGCCAAAACACTGCTGGCTCCGCAGGTGGCGTTAACAGAGAAACAAAAAACCTTTACCACCCCTGAGTTTTATTATCGTGGCGGCCGGGCGGAGTTCTATCAGGATCCGCAAGATCCGATGAAAAAACACGCCATCATCGGCCTGACCTTCAATGCCCCCGCTGATGTCAAAAATCTGGAATCGCGTCTGTCTATGACCCGTGACGGCAAGCCGGTGCCGTATACCGTCACTTATGATGATAAAAAACTCAAAGCCTGGATCCACTCCGGGCAGCTGGCACTCAATGATACAGACAGCGAAGTGTTGCTGACAGTCAGAGCCGGTGTCGGGGCGGCCGTTCCGGCCAATACCACGGACAAAGATGAAACCTTCCGCGTGATCGTGCCGAACCGCTACAGTCTGGATGTGACGGGCATCGATAGTCAGCTGGTGGAATCAGATGACGGAAAAGATCGCCGCGCCCTGATTGTGTCATTCTCTGACCCGGTGAATGAAAAACAGATCACAAAAGCGGTTCGTGCCCGTCTGCTGCCGGAAAAACACCCTGATTATAATTCTGAGGGGATTTACGACGACTGGAAATCAGATGATATCAGCGAAAAAGTCATTGCCTTATCAGAGCCGGTGACGCTGACTCCGGATGACAGCGAGCAGGAGAATCAGGCGGCATTCAGCTTCAGTTATAACGCCCCGGCCAACCGCTGGCTGCTGGTGGAAATCACCGGCGGTATGAGTTCGGCGGGCGGTTATTACCTGAAAACATCACGCTATCTGCCGGTACGCATCCCGGATTACCCGAAAACACTGCGTTTTATGTCTGACGGGGCACTGCTGTCGATGAAAGGTGAAAAACAGATCACCGTCGCGGCACGTAACTTCCCGGGCCTGCAGCTGGATGTGAAACGGGTGATCCCGGGCCAGTTACAGCATATCGTCTCCTTTAAGGATAAAAACTTTACCTCAACGGATTTTAACCGTCTGAGTGATGAATACTTTACAGAGCACTTTACTTACCAGACGGCGCTGTCTGCCGCCAACCCCGGTGATATTCAGTACAAAGGTATCGACCTGAGCAAATACCTCTCAGCCGACCCGTCCGCAAAACGCGGCATATTCCTGCTGAGCCTGCGGGCATGGGATCCGGCTAAACCGGCGGAAACCCCGGAAGCGGAAAGCCATGACGAAGGGGATGAGGATTACGAAGAGGATGCGGTTCTCGACTCGCGCTTTGTGGTGGTCACTGATATGGGGATCATCGCGAAATCCTCCCCCGACGGCTCGCGGGATGTGTTCGTACAGTCCGTGTATACCGGCGAGCCGGTCAGTGGTGCGAAAGTCTCTGTAGTGGCCAAAAACGGCACCACACTGCTGAGCCGTACAACCGGCAGTGACGGCCACGCCGCATTCCCGCCGCTGCATGATTTCCGCAATGAGCAGATGGCGGTGATGTTCCTGGCGGAAAAAGAGGGGGATGTTTCCTTCCTGCCGGTCAACGCCTGGTATGACCGCCAGCCGGATTTCTCGCGCTTTGATATTTACGGCGACGAAACCCCGGAAGATCCGCGCACCCTCAGCAGCTATCTCTTCTCTGATCGCGGTATTTACCGGCCGGGGGAAACCTTTCATGCAGGTCTTATCACCCGCACCTATGACTGGAAAACCCCGCTGACCGGCATCCCGCTGCGGGCGGAGATCCGCGACCCGCGTGATACTCTGATGCATTCACAGCAGATTATTCTGGATGCCACCGGTTTCAGCGAACTGAGCTACACCACATCGGAAAACTCTCCGACCGGCGACTGGAATATCTATCTCTATCTGGAAGGTAAAGATGAAGATGATCTGCGCCTGCTCGGCACCACCACCGTGGTGGTGAAAGAGTTTGAGCCGGACAGCATGAAAGTGGCGCTGAAACTGACACCGGATCGTCAGCAGGGCTGGGTGAAACCGGAGGAATTACAGGCGGCGGTTGATGTGCAGAACCTGTTCGGCACCCCGGCGCAGAATCGCCGTATTGCGACAAAAATGACCATGCGGCCGGTTTATCCGTCATTCACGCAGTATCCGGATTACCGTTTCTATGAAAACAGCCGCAGTACGGATAACTTTGAAACGCAGCTGGAAGAGCGCACCACCGATGAAAACGGTGCCGCCCCGCTGGCGTTAGGGCTGGAAAACTACGCGGAAGCGACCTATCAGTTACAGCTGTTCACCGAAGCATTTGAGCCGGGCAGCGGCCGTTCAGTCACGGCAGCGGCGCGGGTACTGGTCTCTCCGCATGATTCGCTGGTGGGTATCAAAGCGGACGGTGACACGGATTACATCAATAAGGATGCGGTGCGGATGCTGAATCTGATTGCGGTGGATCCGTCACTGACCCGTATTGAAAAAAGCAATCTGAAACTGGTACTTCTGGAGCAGAAATACATTTCCGTGCTGATGCGCCAGCCGTCCGGGGTCTTCAAATATCAGTCCGGACTGAAAGAAACCCGGATTGATGAGCAACCGCTGACCATCAGCAGCGCCGGCACTGATATCACACTGAACACCTCGAAACCCGGCCACTTTATCTTACAGGCGGAAGATGCGGACGGTAATGTGCTGAACAGAACCGACTACACCGTCGCCGGTAACGCGAACATCACCCGCTCGCTGGATCGCAATGCGGAACTGCAGCTGACGCTGAATAAAGAGGAATTCAAACCGGGCGAAGAGATTGAAATTGCCGTCAGCGCACCGTACACCGGCAGCGGCATTATCACCATTGAGCGCGACAAAGTGTATCAGTGGGTGTGGTTCCGTGCGGACACCACCAACTCGGTGCAGAAAATCCGCGTACCGGCAGAACTGACCGGCAACGGCTATGTTAACGTGCAGTTTGTCCGTGATATTAACTCCGATGAAATCTTTATGAGTCCGCTGAGCTTCGGTGTACAGCCGTTCCGCGTCAGCCATGAGGCGTTTAACGCGGGGATCACGCTGACATCGCCGGATGTGATGAAACCGGGTGAAAACCTGGCGGTTCATGTGAAAACCACCTCGCCGCAGAATGTGGTGGTCTTTGCCATTGATGAGGGCATATTGCAGGTGGCGCGTTACCGCCTGAAAGATCCGCTCGACTATTTCTTCCGCAAACGGGCGCTGGAAGTGAAAAGCACCCAGATCCTTGACCTGATCCTGCCGGAATTCAGCAAAATGATGGCGCTGACCGCAGCACCGGGCGGGGATGCCGGAGAGGGCATCGATCTGCACCTTAATCCGTTCAAACGCAAGCGGGATGAACCGGTGGCCTACTGGTCGGGGATCACCACCGTTGATGGCGACGCGGTCTTTAATTATCAGGTGCCGGATTATTTCAACGGTAAGATCCGCGTGATGGCAGTATCGGTTTCACCTGACCGCATCGGCCACACACAGAGCAGCACCACGGTACGGGATGATTTTGTGCTGACACCGAATATTCCGGCCATGGTCTCTCCGGGGGATGAGTTTGATGTCTCTCTCGGTATCGTCAATAACCTGACCGGCCTGAACGGCGAAGCGGTGCCGCTGGATGTCACCGTCAGCGCCGATCCGGCACTGGAAATCACCGGCAGCAACCGTGAGCAGATCACGCTCGGTGAGAAAAAAGAAACGGTACTGTCGTTCCGCCTGAAAGCCAATGCGCTGCCGGGTACGGCGGATATCACTTTCCGTGTCACTTCCGGGGACAAATCGGCGGTCCGCACGCAGAACCTGTCAGTCCGTCCGGCCTCGGCTTACCGCACCCGCTCGTCTCTCGGACGGATGGACGGTAAACAGCAACGGGTGACGGCGCTGCGGCAGATGTTTGATAACTACGCCAAACGGGATGCGCGGGTGTCATACTCGCCGATGGTGATGAGTGAGGCGCTGTCGCAGTATCTGGATAACTATCCGTATAACTGCTCGGAGCAGATCACCAGCCGCGCCATTCCGCTGCTGTTCAGTCAGCGGAATCCGGAAATCAGCACACTGCAGTCACAGACGGAGATCCGCAAACAACTGCAACAGACCATGACCACACTGCTGACGCGGCAGAACGGCCAGGGGGGTATCGGCGAATGGCAGGCGATGCCGGAAACCGATCCGTTTGTCACGCTGTATGTGGTGCAGTTCCTGCTGGAAGCACAGGACGCGGGGTATCCGGTGCAGGAATCGCTGCTCGGCTCCGCCAATATTTACCTGAAGAAAGTGGCGGCGAACCCGATGCTCAATACGCAGGATGATCTGCGGATGCGCGCCTTTGCTGTCTACCTGCTGACCCGTCAGGGCGAAGTCACCACCGGGCTGCTGGCTGAGGTGCAGACACGGATGCAGAGCAGTTATCCGGATTCGTGGCAGGCAGATCCTGGCGCGCTGTATCTCGCGGCATCCTACAAAATGCTGAAGATGGATAAACAGGCGGATATGATGCTGGCGCCGACCTGGAAAGCCCTGAACACGGCTTACAGCAAAGCATGGTGGACACGGAGCTACCTCGATCCGCTGGTGCAGGACAGCACACGGCTCTATCTGATCGTCCGTCACTTCCCGGAAAAAGTGTCTGCTATCCCGCCGCAACTGCTGGAAAACATGGTGCTGCGCTTTAAAGAGGAGCGTTACACCACCTATTCAGCGGCCATGAGTATTCTGGCAATGGAATACTACAGCCGTCATATGCAGCAGAGCGGGGCACAAGCCGGTGAACTCACTATCAGCGTTCTGAAAGGCACAGAAGCGCCTGAAGTGATTTCGGTGATGAAAAATGCCTCCGCGACCGGAAAATTCAGCGACGGTGTCAGTGAAATCCGCTTTGATAATCCGTCGGATAACCCGGCCTGGTATGTGGTGACAGAATTCGGTTTTGACCGCACACCGCCGCAGGCTGCAGTGGCGAAAGGGCTGGAAATCAGCCGTGATTATCTGAATGAAAAAGGTGAGGTGATAACCAGAGCGGCGCAGGGTGAAAAAGTCTACGTTCGCCTGCATATCCGCGCCAATGCCAAACAGGGGCTGAATAATATTGTGGTGGCGGATTTGCTGCCGGGCGGGTTTGAGGTGGTGCGCCAGGATCCGGAAGCGACGGACAGCCTGCAACTGTCACAGCTCCCGTTCAGCACCGGCCGCCGCTGGGTGCCGGACTTCACGGATGCCCGTGAGGACAGAGTGCTTATCTACGGCAGTGCTGCGGCGGATAGTCAGGAATTTATCTATCAGATAAAACCGGTGAATACAGGGCGCTTTATCATTCCGCCGGCGTTCGGCGAAGCCATGTACGACCGGGAGATTCAGGCGCAGTCTGCGGCAGCCGGGGTCTTTACGGTTCTGCCGCCTGTTGCAGATAAACCCTGAATACACGGGCGGTATCGGTCAGAATGAATGGCATCCGGCGTATTTTACAGAACCTGGCGGCAGTGATTATCCTGCTGGCGCTGTTTCTGACCGGATTCCGCCTCTGGCCGCATCCGCCGTTGTCAGAAGGTGTGCCTCTGTCGGTTGCCTATTATGACCGCAACGGCACACTGCTGCGCCTGACGCTGGCAAACGATGACCGCTACCGGCTGTGGACACCGCTGGAAGAGATGTCCCCCCTGCTGACAGAGGGGACGCTGCGTTATGAGGATCGCTGGTTTTATCTCCATCCCGGGTTTAATCCGTACAGCCTCACGCGCGGTTTTTTTGTCAGTTATATCAGCGGGGAGCGGCTTCAGGGCGGCTCAACCATCACCATGCAGCTGGCACGGATGCGCTGGCATCTCAACACCCGCACCCTGCGGGGGAAAACCGAACAGATCCTGCGGGCTGTGCAGCTGGAACTGAGCTATTCCAAACACGACATTCTGGAAGCCTATCTTAACTATGCCCCCTATGGCCGGAATATTGAGAGCGCCGGGGCAGCCTCACTGGTCTATTTCAATAAAAAACCGGCGGATTTAACGCTGCCGGAAGCCCTGACGCTGGCGGTACTGCCGCAGTCGCCGGGATATCGTGTCACACCGGGAGGCGCGGATATCAGCCAGCCGCTGATGCAGGCACGCAACCGGCTCTGGCAGCACTGGCGGGAAGAGCATCCGGACGATGAAAATATGGCGGCACTGTTTGAACTGCCGCTGATGCTGCGCCAGCCGGAACAGATGCCTTACATCGCCCCGCATCTGATTGAGCAGATAGCCCGGCAGAACCGGTTCAGTGCTGAAAAACCACAGACAGTGGTTACCACGCTGGATGTGAATCTTCAGCGTATTGCCGAAAAACAGGTGGCTGCTTTTATCGCCCGCCGTCAGCAGGCGGGATTGCACAACGCGGCGGTGCTTCTTGTTGATACCCGTGATATGGGCGTGCGGGCGCTGGTGGGTTCGGCGGATTATTACAACACGGAGATCCACGGCCAGGTGAACGGCACCAACGCCAAACGCTCTCCCGGCTCGGCACTGAAACCCTTTATTTACGCCCTCGGGCTGGAGCAGGGCGTGCTGCATCCGCTGACCATTCTTAAAGATGTGCCGTCCACCTTCGGCAGCTACGCGCCGGAGAACTTTGACCTGCGCTTTATGGGGCCGCTGCCGGCAACACAGGCACTGAACTACAGCCGTAATATTCCGGCGGTGGATATCGCGGCAAAACTCAGCAAACCGAATCTCTATCAGTTTCTCCGTCTGGCCGGGCTCTCCGGGATGGCGGGGGAAAAGCACTACGGACTGTCGCTGGTCCTGGGCGGCGGTGAAGTGACCGCGCAGGAGCTGGCAAAACTCTATGCGATCCTCGCAAACCGGGGCGTTCTGCGCCCGCTGCGGATGATTGAATCCGAACAGCCGGCTGCGCCGGTCCGTTTGCTGAGTGATGAAGCGGCATTTATCACCCTGGATATGCTGGGGCAGCACCGCCGCCCCGGTAACACCCTCGCACAAAAACCGATGACACTGCCGGTGTACTGGAAAACCGGCACTTCCTGGGGATTCCGTGATGCCTGGAGCAGCGGTATCACCGGCCCGTATGTGCTGGTGGTCTGGCTCGGGAACTTTGACGGCACCGGAAACAGTGCGCTGATTGGTGCGGAAGCTGCCGCACCGCTGTTTTTCAATATTATCGACAACATTATGGCGGAGTACCCGGCACTGCGGGAGCCTGACTTTCCGCTGCCGGAAAATCTCCGTCAGGTGGAGGTTTGTCTGGCCAGCGGCAACCTGCCGACGCAGTGGTGTCAGCGGCGGGGCAAAACCTGGTTTATCCCGGGTAAATCCCCCATTGCGGTTGATACCATCTACCGCCCGGTGGCGACGGATAAAATCACCGGCGATGTGGTCTGTCCGCCTTATGATCCTGACCAGGTGAATATTGATATCTATGAATACTGGCCGTCTGACCTGGCGCGGGTGTTTGCCCTGGCCGGTCTGCCGAAGAAAACCCCGCCGTCTGTCGCACACTGCAAAGGCGGCAACAGCCTGATCGGCAGTACTCCGCCACAAATTACCTCTCCGCTGCGCAACACCACTTACACACTGCGGCGGACAGCAAACCAGCCATCCTCCCTGTTTTTTACCGCCACCGCCGATAATGACAGCAGTGTGATTTACTGGTTTGCCGGTGATGCATACCTCGGTAACAGCACCAGCCGCCGCCCGCTGGAATGGAAACCGGAAGCCGCCGGACGCTACCGTATCCGCGCCGTGGATGACCACGGCCGTGCCGATTCACGGATGATTCAGGTGGATATTCTGGGGGTGAGGGAGAGGTGAATTGTAAACACCCTCCCGGAACAAATCACATTCCGGGAGAGCGCTGATAATAAAACCGCTTATTTATTTTTATCGCTGATACGTGAGAAATCCCACTCTTTTAAAGCTTCTTCGGCATCTTTATTGCCGTATTTTGCCGACAATATCAGGTTATCCCGTGCTTTTCGCAGATCATCATCGCTGCCGGTACCGGCCATTTTGTGATAGTACATCCACGCGACTTTGTATTTCGCCATTTCATGATGACTGCCCTGTTCAAGAGAGGTCATTTCATAATAGCGGGCAGCCTGCGGATAATCTTTTTCCAGCCCGGCCTGACCGAAATAGAGCATATCCCCGGCGAGGTGTGCGGTATTGCTGTCGCCCAGTTTGGCCCCCGCATCAAAATACGCGAGGGCTTTTTTACCGTCGACCGGGATCCCGCGCTCATTCGGTTTACGGTAGAGATTACCCAGCACGTTGTAGGCTCTGGCGTACCCGTTTTTACCGGCCAGCTCATAGTAATAGATCATTTTTTCCGTATCTTCCGGAACGCGTTCGCCACGGGCATAGTTTACCCCCAGCGAGAATGCGGCCGGGCCGTCACCGCTTTCTGCTTTTTGCCGCTTCGCTTCAATTTCCTGTTCATAACGACCGTATTGCTCATACACCTGCTTTTTCTTAATACGCTGCAGCACGGTGTTGCGTTCTGCATCCGTCAGTGTGGCGATAAGGTCGTCCCCCTCCCGGGAGCTGACACCGGCGAGTGAACCGTAGTAATAGGTTTCCGGAGCATTCTTCTTCACTATCTGCGCGTCATACATACCTTTCAGGGCATGTGTGTTGTTATACGTCAATGAGCGGGTATACCACGCGATAGCTTTGTCAGGATCCGGTGCCCGGTTACAGAAGCCTTCAAGCCACGCATCACCCATGGCTTTGGTCCGCTCTTCCGGCGGCATCAGCATATGGTTATCGGTATTTTCCGGATAGTCCGATTTTTTCAGCCACTCCGTCAGATACTGCTCCGCTTTAGCGGGATCGGCATCGTCACGGCGGCAATATTCCGGCGACATATAGTATTCGTAGAGTGTTTCTGTCGCAGCGATATCGCCGCTATCATGGCCTTTTTGCAGATAAGACAGTGCTTTATCCATGTCATTATTCTGCCGGTAATAATAGAACAGGTCGATTTGTGCATCGGCCCGTTTATCTGCCTCCGATTCCAGCAGTGTGAGATATTTTTTGTTGTCTGCCTTATACAGAGAGCTGCCGTTGTCATCGCTGAGAGTGCCGCGATACAGCTGAGTCAGTGCTTCAAACGCGGCTTTTGACACCTCTTCATCACTGTTTTTCAGACCGTTTTCCACCCGGGTGATAATACCGGTCCACTCCGGTGAATCCTGTGTAATGCTGTTCTCTCTGAGTTGCATGATGGCCAGCATGGTATCGCAGCAACTGTCACCTTTCTCCGCACCGCGGCGTAATACCGCCATTTTACCGTCATTGGTTTCAGTCGCCCCGGCCAGAGCGCAGAATGCAGGCAGATAACCGCTTTCCGCGCTTTTTTCAAACCAGTAGCGGGCGGTATCATAATAGCCGCTGCTCTTATAGTGTTCCCCGGCGGCGTTCATGGCGCTGCTGTCTCCGGCCAGTGCCGGTTTTATCGTACCCTCATAGAATGCAATATTTTCTGATACATCACGCGGCCCTTTGTAGGCACGTATCAGGACAATGGCTTTTTCCCAGTCCGGTGTGATAATCCGGCGCTGTGTCTCTTTATCGTACTCTCCCTTTTCATAGGTATCTGCCAGCAGGATTGTGGCATAGTTATGACCGGCATCTGCTGCCTTTTGCAAGTATGGCAGGGCTTGCTGCAGATCTTTTTGTGTGCCGCGTCCGAGAAAATAAGCATAACCGGTTTCATAAGCAGCATTCGGGCTTTCATCCGCCAGTTTTACATTTATTTCAAACTGATCCATTGCTTTCAGCTCGTGAGCACCGTAATCACCGGCTTTGCTGAAATAATAACGGGCTTTCTGACGATCTGCGCTGACAAGATTGCTGCCCTGCAGGTACTGTGTACCCAGATCACGCAGATAGCTGTTATTGCCGGTTCCCGGGAGTTTGTCGTACAGCGACAGCAGCAGTTTTTTATCCTCCGGGCTGAGTGTGTCTGCGCTTTTGTAGTCATCAATCAGTGTGGTGATGGCATCTTCATTACCGCCTTTCGCTGCCATTTTCAGGTAATACCGTGATTTTTCCGGATCCTGAATCAGGCCGTGGTTGCCGTTTCTCCATGCATAAGATAATTCATAGGCGGCTTCAGCATCCCCTTTCTGTACACGGGCATTCAGGTCTGCCAGGGTGTCACGGCTCTTTTTGACTTTGCTCAGGCGTGATTCTGTGAAACGGTAATCGCGATCAGGAATTTTTTCGTACCAGGCGACGGAGGTATTCAGGTCAGCTTTTACACCGTATTTACCCTCATAATAGATCTCGCCCAATTCATACATACAGGCCCATCCTCCGGCATCGGCACACTGTGTCAGCCGGGGCACAATATCGCGTTCCGTCAGTCCGGTTACCCGCAGAAACGTCTGATTCAGGTTACTCTGTGTACCGGAGCGGGTCGCGCTCTTCAGACGATTTACCATGTATTCACCGGCGTCCGTGTTGCCCAGCGCTGCCGCTTTCATCATCAGCTCAATATCCGGACGCAGGATCTCATCGGTCATATCCGGTTTATCTTCTGCATCTTCCAGTTTCAGCTTCGCATAGTAATACGTGACAACCGGATCCTGACCCAGCAGCGGTTCAATCAGTTTCTGCGCTTCAGCGTTATTATCCCGCAGGGCAAGCAGGACCCAGAATTGTCTGGCAAGGAGGTTGTTTTTGCCTTCGGAGAATACAATCTGCGTGACATCATGCCATTCTTTTTCCGTCAGCAGGGAGCGGGCATATCCGCTTTTCATTATTTCCAGCGCCAGCTTTAAAGCCTGTTCATTATTGCCGGTATTGAGAGAAATAAGCGATTTTGCCAGGTGAACATCGGCACTGGGGGTATATTCGCCGGCTTTCAGATACAGTTCCATAGCCTGTTTACGGTTTTTTACCGGATCTTCCTGCAACAGATAATCGGCATAAAAATACGCCTGGCGGTAGTTATCATTTTCTTCGATATCTTTTTTCAGGAACGCGATAATCTCTTTTTCATCAATTTCACCGCCGGTATCAAAGGAAAAATAGAGATCTGTTAAACGCCGGTAAGCCTTATCCTGAAAATAGGGATCTCTCAGCAGGGATTTATAGATCCCGATTGCTTTTTTCATATCCTGCTCAATACCGATACCTCTGGCGTACTTATAGGCCAGTTGATCCTGTGAATCCGGCAGGGGAGATAATTCAGCCGATTTTTTATTCAGTTCAAAGGCGCGAACCGGATCATAAATATTCCCTTCCTGATCACCGTAACGTGCGGAAGCCAGCATCAGCGCCTCCGGGTCATCCGGATATTTTTCCAGTAATTTGGCTAAATAGGCAGATACCTGTGCGTTGGTGTCGTTATCCGGAAACTGATAGCTGCTGGTAATATCCTCAATAATATCGATTAATGCATCGTGATGTCCGGTATTCGCAGCCTGTTTCAGGTATTTCGCCGCACGTTCCCGGTCATAACCGAAGGCATCATCAAAACGGATATTACGGTGGATTTGATAAAGGAGATAAAGGGCATCGGGATATCCGGCATCAGCTGCGGCTGTCAGATATTCAGGGTTTGTTTTGGTATCAAGATACCAGGTATAAAGGGCTTTCGGATCTTTTTGATTAATCAGCGGCTGTAAATAGCGGAGGGCTTTTTCTTTATCTGCGATAACACCCGCTCCCTGCATATAAGTGTCATAGAGGGCATAACGGGCATACTGATTGCCGTTCTCCGCCATTTTCTCCAGTTTTGCCAGCCGGGCGGTTATTTCATCTGCCGTTTCTGAGCCAAAAAGGGATAATGCTTTCGGCATCAAATCATCTTCACTGAGTGAGCTGATTTGTGAAAATGCCATATAGCGGTATTTTTTTGCCTGTCCGGGATCGGCTTCTATTCCGTGACCGCCTTTTTCATATATTCCGGAAAGCAGCATAGCAGGCAGGGTAAATTGCTCGCTGAGCAACGGTGTCAGAATACCGACCGCTTTTTTATAATCTTTATCATATTCATACGCGATATAGCCCAGCGCGAATTTTGCAAAAAACGACCCCTGATCTGCGGCTGCTGTCATATATTTCCGCGCCTGTTCTGCATCTGACGGAATATTGCCGTATTTATCGAGAAGATAAATAGTGCCCAGTAATTCCTGAGCCTCATGGACACCGGCCTGTGCCGCGGCTTTCAGGGAGGTAATACCGTACTGATCCCGCGCGGTATCCTGTGTTATACCGTGATAGCGGTAATAACCGAGGTTGTATAAGGCACTTTTATTACCGGCATTCGCGGCCCGTTCCAGCCACTGATAACCGAGTAACGCATTGGCCGGTGCATCGTAGCCGTTGAGATACATCACAGACAATGCATAGGCTGCCTGCGGATCCTTTTCCGCTTCTGCGGAAAAATAACGGAATGCCCCGTCAGTATCCCCGGATAAATACAGCTCATAGCCTTTATCTGCCGGGGTGCTGCCGGACGTCACAGAATACGTCAGCCAGGCCCCGCCGGACAATGCAATAGCAATAAGCAGAGCAAGCCCCAGTTTACGTTGCTTTGTCATATCAGTCCTTATACGGATTAATCTTAAATAAACAGGAAGACAGAAAATAAAAATTTGACTTAGTGTAACGGAATAAAGAAGTAATTCAATGTTATCCGGCCAACAGAAAAATAAATGAAAACAGCCTGTTATTATCGGAGAATATCCGGTGTAATCGGTTTTTTGATGCGGAAAAATCGTTATCTGAATAACAAACGGGAGATGATACAAAGAAGCGAAGTTTGGGCGGAAAATTAACCTGACAAAGAAGATTTAATATATTGCATTCGTTTCCGAGAGATATTCAGAATAACAATATCCCTGAGATTTATGAATATCATTAGTAAGGTTTGCAGGGATATTTGCATTACCTGCCTGATATTGGCACACAAATCAAAAAATTGGTGGATCACTTTTGCGACACTCAGCACCTGATGTAAAAAAGCCACCCTGTGAAGAGTGGCTTAATACACTGATAAATCAGTAAAAATTTGGTGGCCCCTACTGGACTTGAACCAGTGACCAAGCGATTATGAGTCGCGTGCTCTAACCAACTGAGCTAAGGGGCCGAAGTGGGTGAGATTATACTGCCAGTTGTCTGCGGGGTCTAGCGTTTCTTGTCTATCTGACTGTTTTATGAGCGGAATATTGCCTGTCAAAAATGATTTCTGAATATCAATTGTGTAAGTGAATTACTTCTTGTCCGGCAATGAATAAGCATAAAAAAAGGCGCCGTTAAACGGCGCCTGATAATGCTCTGATCCTGAAGCGGATTATTCGTCCAGGAAGCTGCGTAACACTTCAGAACGGCTCGGGTGGCGCAGTTTGCGCAGTGCCTTCGCTTCAATCTGACGGATACGTTCGCGGGTAACGTCAAACTGTTTACCTACTTCTTCCAGCGTGTGGTCAGTATTCATATCAATACCGAAACGCATACGCAGAACTTTCGCTTCACGCGGGGTCAGGCCGGCCAGCACTTCGTGAGTCGCGGAACGCAGGCTCTCTGAGGTGGCGGAATCCAGCGGCAGTTCGAGGGTAGTATCCTCGATGAAATCCCCTAAGTGCGAATCTTCATCATCACCAATCGGTGTTTCCATTGAGATTGGCTCTTTGGCGATTTTCAGCACTTTGCGGATTTTATCTTCCGGCATCAGCATCCGCTCTGCCAGTTCTTCCGGTGACGGCTCACGGCCCATCTCCTGAAGCATCTGACGGGAGATACGGTTGAGTTTGTTGATAGTCTCAATCATATGCACCGGGATACGGATAGTACGCGCCTGGTCCGCGATAGAGCGGGTAATCGCCTGACGGATCCACCAGGTGGCATAGGTTGAGAACTTATAACCACGACGGTATTCAAATTTATCAACCGCTTTCATCAGACCGATGTTACCTTCCTGAATCAGATCCAGGAACTGCAGGCCACGGTTGGTGTATTTTTTCGCGATAGAGATAACCAGACGTAAGTTCGCCTCAACCATCTCTTTTTTCGCACGGCGGGCTTTCGCTTCACCGATAGACATGCGGCGGTTAATATCTTTGACCTGTTCAATGGTCAGGCCGGTTTCTTCTTCAATCTGACGCAGACGTTGCAGGCTGCGTTCAACTTCTTCCGCGACATCCTGCAGTTTTTCAGACCACGGTTTGTTCATCGCGACAGCAGCAGTAAACCAGGAATCACTGGTTTCATTGCCGGTGAACAGGGTGATGAAGTTTTTCTTCGGCATTTTGCTCTGCTCAACGCAGAGTTTCATGATGTAGCGTTCCTGCTGACGGACACGATCCATCATTTCACGCATGTTGTTGACCAGATGGTCAAACTGCTTCGGAACTAAACGGAACTCTTTGAAAACTTCAGAGAGCTGCTGGATTTCCGCATTGGTGTTCGGGTGGTCGCGGCCGTGAATTTTAATCTGCTGACGCGCTTTTTCATGCTGCACACGCAGCGCTTCGAATTTCTGACGAGCCAGTTCAGGATCGATGCTGTTATCGTCATCGCTGTCACTGTCATCCTCTTCTTCTTCGTCTTCGTCGTCGTCATCTTTGTTTAATTCTTCGGCCGGCAGCTCAGAACCGATGTTGGTTGCGGTTGGTGCCAGATCTTCTTCCGCGTTCGGGTCAACAAAGCCGGTAATCAGGTCAGAAAGACGGACTTCGCCTGCTTCAACGCGGTCGTACTGATCGAGTAAATACGTGATTGCCTCAGGATATTCAGCAACGGAACACTGAACCTGATTGATGCCATCTTCGATGCGCTTGGCAATGTCAATTTCGCCTTCGCGGGTCAACAGTTCTACCGTCCCCATTTCACGCATATACATACGTACAGGGTCAGTGGTCCGGCCAATTTCCGATTCTACACTTGAGAGGACTTGTGCTGCAGCTTCGGCTGCATCATCATCGGTGTCTGTTGAATTCTCTGCCAGCATCAGATCATCAGCATCAGGTGCTTCTTCCATTACCTGAATGCCCATGTCATTGATCATCTGGATAATATCTTCGATCTGATCAGAATCGACGATATCTTCAGGCAGATGGTCATTGACTTCAGCATAGGTCAGATAGCCTTGCTCCTTACCACGGGTGACAAGAAGTTTCAGCTGTGACTGCGGGTTTTGCTCCATAAGACGGTATCCACACTTCTGAGTATTTAGGTTTGTGTTGGTCGGCAAAACAACTTAGCCAGCAACAATAACAATCAAGGATTTCTTTTCTTCGGCCATGAACCTTGGTGACATGGCATGCAGGGCTGTTCCTGCTGTCTGCGGCACTTAAGCCGTTATATTCATCATAGTTTAATAATAATACTTATTGCCGGACCCGCACGAGAAGACTCACTTCATTGCGCTCTTCAGGGGTCAGACCTTCTGTCCGCTCTTTGGCGATCAGGAAGTTAAATCTGTCATTGAGAGCAGATACCACCAGATGATTTAAGGCATCTTTGAAGGTTTTTTCTGCTATCTCATCTATCTCTATATCGTTCCATCCGGCCAGTTTTTCAAGCTGTGGCGCTAATTTATTATCACGGTAGTGTTCCAGTAACTGACCGGTGGTCAGCCCGGGCTGTGATAAACAGGTATCAATCAGCTCCCTGAATAATGAAAAACCGGCAATACGGCTGGTATCAATGGATTCCAGCGGCGGCACTAATTGTGCAAACTGCGGATTCTGCACCAGCAGGGCAATCAGGATCCGCATGGTAGTCGGTTTCAGTTTCGGAGCCTGATAACCGGGACTGTTTTCACTCTGGCGGACCGCCTGTTTGAGCTGCGTGATATCCGGTAATCCGAGTAAATTGCCCAGATCCTGCAATAAAAACGCCTGTTGGGCTTCACCCGGCACGCGGCTTATCAGCGGCATGGCGAGGGCATTCAGCTTGCTGCGCCCCTCCGGGGTGCTCATATCCACCTGGCGCAGCAGGGTATCGAACAGAAACTGAGACAGACTGTGTGCCTCATTCTGCCGCTGCTCGAAGGCTTCACGGCCTTCGCGGCGCACCAGTGAATCCGGATCGTCGCCGTCCGGTAAAAACATAAAACGAAGCTGCCGCCCGTCATTAAGATGGGGAAGAGCAGTTTCGAGTGCCCGCCAGGCGGCTTCACGTCCGGCGCGGTCTCCGTCATAACAACAAATTATGGTATCAGATGTCCGATAGAGCAACTGTATGTGCTCTGCCGTTGTCGATGTCCCGAGTGAGGCCACCGCATAATCAATACCGAACTGTGCCAGGGCAACCACATCCATATAGCCTTCCACCACAAGGATGCGGGACAGTTCGCGGTTATTCTGCTGCGCTTCATACAGCCCGAATAACTGGCGGCCCTTATGAAAAATATCGGTTTCCGGTGAATTCAGGTATTTCGGCAGTGCGTCATCAAGAACACGTCCGCCGAAGGCAATTACCCGGCCGCGCCGGTCGCGGATAGGAAACATCACACGTTCCCGGAAACGGTCATAGCAGCGGCCGTTATCATTGACCACTAACATGCCGGCATCCAGCAACTGCTGACGATCATCCTCACTGCGGGCAAAGCGTTTGAGAACGTTGTCCCATCCGGCGGGGGCATAGCCGATTGCAAACCGGCTGATAATTTCCTGACTCAGACCCCGGCGGTTCAGATACTCACGGGCATGACCGGCGTTATCGGCCTGTAATGCATGGCGGTAAAAGCTGTCCAGTTTTTCCATCAGCTGATACAGGTTCTGGCGCTGATGTTTTTCTATCTGGCTGCTGCCGCTTCCGGTTTCATAAGGAACATCCAGCCCGTGCATTGCTGCTAATTCTTCGATCGCCTCGACAAACTCGAGCCGGTCATAATTAATTAAAAAATCAATAGCATTGCCGTGGGCACCACAGCCGAAGCAGTGGTAAAACTGTTTATCGCTGCTGACTGTAAAAGAGGGAGTTTTTTCGTTGTGGAAAGGACAACACGCCTGGTGATTTTTACCGTGTTTTTTCAGCGGCACCCTGACATCGATAAGATCGATGATATCGGTTCTCGCTAATAAGTCGTTGATAAATGTGCGTGGAATGCGCCCGGCCATAACCCCTTTTTCGCCTGTCTGATAACGATAATAAGCCGCGCTTCCTTCCGGAAACACGGCCATTAACTGCAACTACTGCGGTCTGACTAAGTTGCGGCGCGGCCGCAGCGATTAGTACAGACGAGTGCGACGTGCGTTTTCGCGAGCCAGTTTCTTAGCGTGACGCTTAACAGCAGATGCTTTAGCGCGTTTACGTACAGTCGTTGGTTTTTCATAAAACTCACGACGACGTACTTCAGCTAATACGCCTGCTTTTTCGCAGGAACGTTTGAAACGACGCAGTGCAACGTCAAATGGCTCGTTTTCACGTACTTTAATTACCGGCATGTGCCTCTCACCTCAATAAATAGGTCTGTACTGGCGTTATGCCAGTTGTCTTTAAAATGGTGCGGAATTTTACTTCAATGTGACCCACGTTGTAAAGTGCTGTGGATAATCAGACAGAGAAATACCCCGGATATGGTCAGGTGTTACCGCCAAGACCGGATCCGCACACCCGACAGGGGTTTTACAGAGGGTGCAGATTATAGCGGATACGCGGCGATTTGTCAGCAACAGAAATCCGTTATGCAGGGGAAAAGTATGTGGATAACTGTGTTCATCCTGTGAATAAGCGGTTTTTGCTGAATAAAAATACGGCAGAAAAGCCCCGTATTTCACCTTAATACCTGTCAGCACGCCATTATGGTGATACACTGTTCTCTTTGCGGAGACGGATTTGCTTCCTGCTGTCCGCCGCCAGTCCCGTCAGTTTTTGTTCCAGCGAGTTAAGTCCCATGCGAGTGTTAGGCATTGAAACGTCCTGCGATGAAACCGGAATCGCAATTTATGATGATGAAGCCGGTTTGCTGGCTAATCAGTTATACAGCCAGATCAAAGTCCACGCAGATTACGGCGGCGTGGTGCCGGAACTGGCATCCCGTGACCATATCCGGAAAACAGTGCCGCTGATTCAGGCTGCGCTGAAAGAAGCCGGTCTGACGGCACAGGATATTGATGCGGTGGCCTATACCGCAGGACCGGGGCTGGTCGGGGCGCTGATGGTCGGGGCGACAGTCGGCCGTGCGCTGGCGTTTTCCTGGAATGTCCCGGCGGTGCCGGTTCACCATATGGAAGGCCATCTGCTGGCACCGATGCTGGAAGAACATCAGCCGGAGTTTCCGTTTGTCGCGCTGCTGGTATCCGGCGGTCATACGCAGTTAATCAGTGTGACCGGTATCGGTGAATACACGCTGCTGGGTGAATCTATCGATGATGCAGCCGGTGAAGCCTTTGATAAAACAGCCAAATTACTGGGTCTGGATTATCCTGGCGGGCCTGCACTGTCACGCATGGCAGCACAGGGCACGCCGGGACGTTTTACTTTCCCGCGTCCGATGACTGACCGGCCGGGGCTGGATTTCAGCTTCTCCGGGCTGAAAACCTTTGCCGCTAATACCATTCATCAGAATGATGATTCAGACCAGACAAAGGCGGATATCGCCCGTGCTTTTGAAGACGCGGTGGTCGATACGCTGGTGATCAAATGCAAACGCGCGCTGGAGCAGACCGGCTTTAAACGGCTGGTGATGGCAGGCGGCGTGAGTGCAAACCGCACACTGCGCGAACGCATGGCGCAGACACTGCAAAAACTGGGCGGAGAAGCGTTCTATGCCCGCCCTGAACTGTGTACGGATAACGGTGCGATGATCGCGCTGGCCGGGATGATCCGCTTCAAAGGCGGTATGCGCAGTGAATTAGGCGTGACTGTCCGTCCGCGGTGGCCGCTGGCTGAGTTACCGCCGCTGGACAAATAATTTCCGGACACAAAAAAGGCGCTTCAGCGCCTTTTTTAATCCTCTTTTTCCTGCTCTTTCGCTTCCTGGATTATCTCTTTATCCGTTTTGGCCCGCTTTTTCTTCAGCTTCTGCCAGATACGGCTTTCCTGTCCGCGCCACAACCGCTGAATATTGTCATGATGGCGGATAAGCACCAGGCAGGAGAGCATGGCAACCGGGAAGGTAAACTCCGGTTTGAACCACCAGACATAAAACGGTGCCACCAGCGCACTGACAATCGCGCCTAATGATGAGTAACCACTCAGCAGCACGGTCAGCAGCCAGGTTCCGGCAACCAGTCCGGTCAGATCCCAGCCGATGGCGGCAATCGAACCAAATGCCGTTGCCACGCCTTTTCCGCCTTTAAAGTGGAAAAATACCGGATAAATATGGCCTAAACAGGCGGCAATGGCGATAATGCCGAGGTAAAAATACGGTATTTGCAGGAGGTAAGCGAGCCAGACCGGCAGCATACCCTTGAGTACGTCGCAGATAAGGACACCGGCAGCCGCCAGTTTGCCGCCGATGCGCAGCACGTTGGTCGCCCCCGGGTTTCCGGAGCCGTGATGCCGCGGATCCGGCAGTCCCGCAAGACGGCAGATCAGGATCGCACTGGAAATTGATCCCAGCAGATAAGCGAAGATGATCATACCAAGCGCGATTCCACTCATGCTTCTCTCCTGACAGACGGTAAATTACAGTTATTGGCCTCCATGGATAATACGCATATTTCATGGGAAGTGATATCCGATGAGCATAAAAAAACGAGGTAAATGCGGATGGATGTTGTTTTTATTAAGAAACTTGTTGTTTTTACAACGATTGGTGCTTACGACTGGGAAAAGGATATTACGCAGAAATTAGTGCTCGATATCGAAATGCACTGGGATAACAAACGCGCATCTGAGAGTGACGATGTGGAACATTGTCTCGATTATGCCAGCGTCAGCACTGCAATTCTGGATTATGTGCAGACAAGACAGTTCGCTCTGGTGGAACGTGTGGCGGAAGAAGTGGCGTCATTATTACTGACTGAGTTCGGCACCCCTTGGGTTCGTATCCGCGTGGCCAAACCGGGTGCGGTGGCACAGGCGGAAGAAGTGGGTGTCATTATTGAACGAAGTGCGGCCTGATGTTGTCATAATGCCGTCAGCGGAACTGTCATAAAAGCGCTGAGGGTGTCATGAAATTGTCACACTTGCGTCATATGCTGTTCTCCGTATCCGGCATTCCCGCGTCCGGGAGTGCCTTATTTTATCTGCCATACAGGGCGTTATATGGGCGATATCACAAGTTTACTGCATGCATTGATTCTCGGGGTTGTTGAAGGATTAACCGAATTTCTGCCGGTGTCATCAACCGGTCATATGATTATTGTTGCTGAGCTTATCGGCTTTACCGGCGATAAAGCAAAAACGTTTGAAGTGGTTATCCAGCTCGGTTCCATCCTGGCGGTGGTTTTCCTGTTCTGGCGGCGGATGTTTGCCCTTATCGGTATTCACTTCGGCCGGGTTCCCCATGAAGGACAGACTCAGGGAAAACTGAATTTACTCCACATTATTATTGCTATGTTACCGGCGGTGGTTCTCGGTTTACTGCTGCGGGATCAGATTAAGTCTCTGTTTAATCCGGTGAATGTGATGTACGCGCTGGTTGCGGGCGGTATCCTGCTGATTGTGGCTGAAGTCTTTAAGCCGAAGAAGGTGCAGGCTACTGGTCTTGATGATATCAGCTACCGTCAGGCGTTTGCCATCGGCTGTTTCCAGTGCCTGGCTCTGTGGCCGGGATTCTCCCGTTCGGGTGCCACCATCTCCGGCGGTATGCTGATGGGGATCAACCGTTACACTGCATCAGAGTTTTCCTTTATTCTGGCCGTACCGATGATGATGGGCGCGACAGCACTGGATTTATACAAGAGCTGGCATTTCCTGAGCAACTCGGATATTCCGATGTTTGCGGTCGGTTTCCTGGCTGCGTTTATTGTGGCGCTGATTGCCATGAAAACCTTCCTGTCACTGATTAAACGTATCTCCTTTATCCCGTTTGCTATCTACCGCTTTATTGTGGCTGCTGCCGTTTACGTGGTGTTTGTCCACTGAGTTTCGCGTAAACACATCACTCTTTGCGCAGGGAAAATCCATCTGACCTGCGCAAAGTCAAAGCGGGCACTCCGCAGATTTGCTACTAATATAATTAATAACGGATACATAAAAGCTGGTAATGGTTTACCGGCTTTTATGTGTAATATTTTATTTATGTTGACTGCCCGACACAGCGTGATCAGATGCTCCGCACCTGTCACGAGTCTGACCACAATGCCGCGCCGGAGCCAATAAATCGAGCAGGAGTCAGGATTATGTGCAGCACATGCGGTTGCAGCGAAGGAAACGTGCAGATTGAAGGTCACAGCCACGACCACCACGGCCATGATCACCATCATCATGAACATGACAACCATTCCCGCCCCGTCATCATTCATCACCACCACTATCATCATAACGGTGATGTGAATCACTATTATTATGACGGCCGTGAAGCCGGTGAAGAGCATGCTCACGGACACAGTCATGAGCACAGCCACGGACATGAACACACTCATGATCACGGGCACGGCCACAGCCATTCTCATGAGCACGAACATGCTCACGACCATCATCATTCACATGAACACGACCACGGTCATGACCATGCAGCGGCTTTTGCGCCGGTAATTGATAAAGACAATATGCATTACGGGATGGGCGAAGCGGGCACACACGCGCCGGGCCTGACCCAGAAACGGATGGTGCAGATTGAGATGGGGGTGCTGGATAAAAACAACCAAATCGCCGTCCATAACCGCGAACATTTACAGGAGCAGGGCATTCTGGCGCTGAACCTGGTATCCAGTCCCGGCTCCGGCAAAACCACATTACTGACCCGCACACTCAATTACCTGAAAGACAAAGTTCCATGTGCTGTGATTGAAGGCGACCAGCAAACCACCAATGATGCTGAGCGGATCCGCGCAACCGGCGTACCGGCGATTCAGGTCAATACCGGCAAAGGGTGTCACCTGGATGCGCAGATGGTGCATGACGCCATGCATCACCTCGGACTGAAAGATAACAGCCTGTTATTTATCGAAAACGTCGGTAACCTGGTCTGCCCGGCCGGTTTTGATCTGGGTGAACAGCATAAGGTGGCAATTCTGTCAGTGACAGAAGGTGAAGATAAGCCACTGAAATACCCGCATATGTTTGCTGCCGCAGACCTGATGCTGATTAACAAAATCGACCTGCTGCCGTATGTGAATGTCAATATTGAAGCCTGTGTGAATGCGGCACGCCGTGTGAATCCGGATATCGATGTCATTGTTCTGTCTGCCACTACCGGTGAAGGAATGGATGAATGGGTTGCCTGGTTACAGGAGCGCCTGAGCAAGGTGAATCAGCAGCGCGGTGCGGCGGAATAAGGGATTTCTATGCGTTTTGTTGATGAGTTCCGTGATCCGGCACTGGCAGAAAAACTGCTGGCGCAGATCCGGGAAGAGATGGCTTCGTGGCCGCATCCGCTGAAACAGCCTTTGCAGATTATGGAGGTGTGCGGCGGTCATACTCACGCCATCTTTAAGTTCGGGCTGGATAAACTGCTGCCCGATTCCGTGGAATTTGTTCACGGGCCGGGCTGCCCGGTCTGTGTGCTGCCGATGGGGCGTATTGATGCCTGTCTGGAAATCGCGGCCTGCCCGGGGGTGATTTTCTGCACTTTCGGGGATGCCATGCGTGTTCCCGGTCGCGGCGGTTCGCTGCTGGATGCCCGCCGTCACGGCAGCGACATCCGCATTGTCTATTCCCCGCTGGATGCACTGACTATTGCCCGCGATAATCCGGATAAAGAGGTCGTCTTCTTCGCCCTTGGTTTTGAAACCACCATGCCGGGTACGGCGGCCACGTTACAGCTGGCGAAAAAAAGCGGACTGATAAATTTCACCGTTTTTTGTCAGCACATCACCATTATCCCGACGCTGCGCACACTGCTGGAGCAGAAAGATGTGTTTATCGACGGCTTTATCGCGCCGGGGCACGTCAGTATGGTGATTGGCTGCACGCCGTATCAGCCGCTGTGTGATGAATTCGCCAAACCGTTTGTGGTGACCGGCTTTGAGCCGCTGGATCTGCTGACAGCTATTCTGATGGTTATCCGCCAGCTGAAAAAGCAGGCACAGGACAAACACGCGCCGATGGCGGTGGAAAATCAGTACAGCCGCATTGTGCCGGAGCAGGGAAATCTGCTGGCACAGAAAGCACTGGCGGAAGTCTTTGAACTGAAAGCCAGCAGTGAGTGGCGCGGACTGGGTAATATCGCGGACTCCGGTATTCAGCTGACACCGGCTTACTATGAATTTGATGCTGAACGCCGCTTCCGGCCGCAGCCGCAGTCTGTTGCCGATAACCCGCAGGCGCGATGCGGGGATGTATTAACAGGCCGCTGCAAACCGGCGGACTGTCCGCTGTTCAGCAACGCATGCACACCGGAAACGGCACTCGGCGCACTGATGGTCTCCTCTGAAGGGGCTTGCGCAGCTTATTATCAGTATCGGCGCGGAGAATAACATGAAACCTATTACTGAAATCACCCTGGCCCAGGGCAACGGCGGACAGGGGATGCAGCAACTGATTGACTCCCTGTTTTTGCAGGCATTTTCCAATCCGTATCTGAATGAAAAAGAAGATCAGGCACGAATACCGCTGGCGGAATTACAGGCCGCCGGTGATCGTCTGGCGTTCAGCACCGACAGCTATGTCATTGATCCGATTATTTTTCCCGGCGGCAATATCGGCAAACTGGCCGTGTGCGGCACAGCGAATGATCTGTCTGTCGGTGGCGCAATCCCGCGCTACCTCTCCTGTGGATTTATCCTTGAGGAGGGGTTGTCGTTTGACATTCTCTCTCAGCTGGTCAGCAGTATGGCGGAAGCCGCAAAAGCCAACGGTATTCAGATTGTGACCGGTGACACCAAAGTGGTGCCGCGCGGTGCGGCAGACAAAGTGTTTATCAATACCGCCGGTATCGGTGTGATCCCGCATCAGTTGAACTGGGCAGCAGCACAATGCCGTCCGGGGGATAAAATTATTGTCAGCGGCACACTGGGTGATCATGGTGCGGCGATCCTCAATCTGCGCGAGAACCTCGGGCTGGATGCTGATCTGCGCAGCGACTGTGCGGTTCTGGAGCCGATGCTTGCACCTTTGCGGGCGATTGACGGCATCAGAGCTGTCCGTGATGCCACCCGTGGCGGCGTCACCGCTATCCTGCATGAGTTTGCCGATGCTTCACAATGCGGTATGAATATCGAAGAACAGAAACTGCCGCTGAAAACTGCAGTACGTGGTGTGTGCGAGCTGTTGGGGCTGGAGGCACTCAATTTTGCCAATGAAGGTAAAGTGGTGATTGTCACAGCCCCGGAAGCCGAAGCCGCCGTGCTGGCAGCCCTCCGTAACAGCCCTCTGGGTCAGGACGCCTGTACCATCGGGCAGGTAACAGAAGCAAAACAGGTGAAAGTGCAGGGGATTTTCGGCGCGACCAGGCTGTTGGATCTTCCGTATAACGAGCCGCTGCCCCGCATCTGCTGATCTGCGAATCTGCGTCATCCTCCGGCCTGTGGCTGTGT
>NZ_KV791692.1:0-19471 GCF_001807955.1 Morganella sp. HMSC11D09 | reverse complement strand
GGGATATCCTCACTTCGCCGCCTTGCCACAAACCGGATGATTTAGCAGATTGATTTTTCTGTTTTCTGTTTTCTGTTTTCTGTTTTTAACAGAGTTGAAGTACATGAGGGGTTAACCGGCAAAAAAAGGAAAGCGTCAAGCGCCAGGGATGGCGCGATCCGAGCGAACAAGGATGTGTCAGCGTCTTTCCGCTTTGCCGGTTATCCCGCTGCCCGAATCTGAAAGAAGATGGTTTGATGTTTTATTCTTTTCGGCACACAGTGAGTATTCAGAAGACCTGACCGGTAAAAAAAAGAAAGCATAAAGCGCCGAGGACATGCCAGTATTTTTAAAAATATTAATAAGCGAATTATCTTATACAGGAGTATGATTCTCCGGTGGATCACATATAAAGATCCTACTGGTACACACGTACTCCGACATCGATTCCCGACGCTGTCGGGATTTTTTTGGTAAAAAAATGAACTGGTCTACATTTAAATCAACGTATCTTGTCAGGTTCTGGCAGCCGTTGCCCGCAGTGATCGCCGCCGGCATCTTATCCGCATACTACTTCGGATTAACAGGCACATTCTGGGCGGTCACCGGAGAGTTTACGCGCTGGGGCGGACACATTCTGCAACTGTTCGGCGCTCATCCGGAAAACTGGGGGTATTTTAAGGTGATCGGTTTGCAGGGCTCGCCCCTGGATCGTATCGACGGCATGATGATTATCGGTATGTTTGCCGGTTGTATCGCCGCAGCCTTATGGGCTAACAACGTCAAAATCCGCCTTCCGCAACACAAAATCCGTATCTGGCAGGCCGTTATCGGCGGCATTATCGCCGGTTTCGGGGCACGTCTTGCAATGGGGTGTAACCTGGCAGCCTTCTTTACCGGTATCCCGCAATTCTCCCTCCATGCCTGGTTCTTTGCACTGGCAACCGCCGCAGGCTCTTACTTCGGCGCAAAATTTACGCTGCTGCCGATGTTCCGCATTCCGGTCAAACTGCAAAAAGTCAGCAAAGCCTCACCGCTGACACAGGATTTGCAGCGGGCGAAACGCCGTTTTCGTCTTGGTATGCTGATCTTCCTGCTGTGTGTCACCTGGTCTCTGTTCACGCTGTTTAAATCCCCGAAACTCGGCATGGCAATGCTGTTTGGCATCGGGTTTGGTCTGCTGATTGAACGGGCGCAAATCTGTTTTACCTCCGCGTTCCGTGATGTCTGGATCACCGGGCGTACCCAGATGGCGAAAGCGATTATCCTCGGTATGGCGGTCAGTGCCATCGGCATCTACAGCTATGTGCAACTGGGCGCAGAGCCGAAAATCTTCTGGGCAGGCCCTAACGCCGTGATCGGCGGGTTGCTGTTCGGCTTCGGTATTGTGCTGGCGGGTGGTTGTGAAACCGGCTGGATGTACCGTGCCGTGGAAGGTCAGGTGCATTTCTGGTGGGTCGGTCTGGGCAATATTATCGGCGCGACGATCCTGGCTTATTACTGGGATTCCGTGGCACCGTGGCTGGCGACTGACTACGACAAAGTCAACCTGCTGGATACCTTCGGCCCGGCTGGTGGTCTGCTGGTTACTTACGGATTACTCGCCTTTGCCTTTATCCTGTTACTGATGTGGGAGAAACGTTTCTTCCGCCGGAAAAACCAGGCTGACACTGTCGCCGCTGCCGCACATTAAGGAGCACACCATGAATACCGAAAATACTGCAATTGTGCCGGATTACCGGCTGGATATGGTCGGTGAGCCGTGCCCGTATCCGGCAGTGGCGACTCTTGAAGCCATGCCGTCACTGAAACCCGGAGAGATCCTGGAAGTGGTGAGTGACTGCCCGCAATCCATCAACAATATCCCGCTGGATGCCAAAAACCACGGCTACACCGTGTTATCCATCCAGCAGGACGGGCCGACGATCCGCTATCTGATACAGAAATAATGCAGTTCCGGGCGCCGGTTATCTGCCGGTGCCCGTCAGCGTTTCAGTAATGCCACCGCAGCACGGATCCGCGCCTGTACCGGGTAACCCGGTGCCGGTGGTGCCAGTTTCAGGGCAATCTGGCGCAGCGGCTCTGCCATTACCATCGATAACAGCAAATCACTGGTTTGTGCTGCATCCGGCAGCGGCAGAAACGCCTGATGCCGGGACAGCCATTCCGCCAGCAGTGCACGTCCGCGCTCAATACCGCAGGCCTGATAGCGGGTCAGCAATAACTCCCGGCCGGGAAATTCACTGCTCAGCAGACAAAATAATCCCGCCGCCTCAGCACTGAGCACCTTGTGGCTCATGATGGTCAGATTGTTTTCAAGCAGCTGATAAAATTCATCTTTAGTCTTTGCATCCTGCATAAACAGCGGCACAAAGGAATCCGTCCAGCCGCGCACTATCTGCTCCGCCAGATCTTCACGGTTATCAGCGAACCGGTACAGCGTCTTTTTGGAGACACCCGCCTGTTTTGCCACCGCATCCATCGTCATTGCGGAATATCCCTGTGATAACAACAGACTAAGTGATGCCTCGCGGATTTTTGCAATCAGTTCTTCTTCCGGAACAACCGGACGGCCACGTCCGCGGGGTTCTGTGGCAGCTTCATTATTAGCCATACGTGCGATCCTCAATTGACAAATACCCGTTACAGGACAATATTAATTATGAAACGAAAATCGTTTCTTAATTATGGGGTATACGTCATGTCAGCGAAAAAACAAAACTTACCCCGGGCACCGGATGATATTAACCAGTTATTATCTCCTGAACCACTGCGGATGGAAATGGGTCTGGAACGCAGCGAAGAAGGGCTGCTGACAGTATCTGTCAGAACCGACCTGCACGGTTGTAAAGGGCGGATGCTGGAGTGGTGGTTCACGTTTTTTGAAACCACGCAGCATATCCGCTGGTGGCACCCACATGATCATGTGGCACATCACGGCTGGGATTCGGTCTGGAAAAAAGGGGAGAGTTATATCGGGGCGACAATCCGTGCGGTTGAGTCTCTCGGGCCGATCCCGCCGGTCGGCGCGACACTGAAATTCAACGATGCACAGGATTTCTTTGATGCGGATAAACTGGCCGCCGCGCGGCAGACGCATCAGATTTCCGGTGCTGTTTGCGCCCATATCGGGTTCGGGGATGATGTGAAAACCGATACGCTCGGTTACCCGATCGACGGAAAAATGCTGCATATAACCTATGATACAGAGTTCGGATGTGTGCTGCGCAGCCGGTTTTTACTCGGGGCGTCACTGGCGGATCCGCTGACGGAACTGCCGGATGAGATTGGTTTCGGGCTGATGAAGCACTGCTATAACGAGTTTACTTACTTGTCCCGTTTTCTGCCGTCGCTCTATTACGGCGAGCACGGTAATGATGAAAAAGCCCCGCTGCCGTGGGCATAACAGCGGATATCAGCGGGAGCCTGTTACCGGGCTTCCCGCAGATCTTATTTTCAGTGTTCCGCTTCACCGCCGAGGGCGGCAATGGTATTGCTGATCAGCGCACTCAGTTCGCCGGTCATCAGGACAAAATCAGCATCAAACCGCTGAGCAAAATCCTCGCGGTCGATATCTTCATTTTTGTCTTTTAAATCATCACTGTATTTCAGGCGTTTAAAGGAACCGTCATCAGACATCAGGAACTGAATCCGCTCTTCCCAGTCCAGTGCCAGTTTGGTGACACATTTTCCGGCTTCAATGCAGGTGGCGATTTCGTCTGATACCAGATCCTGTTTCTTACAGCGGATCACGCCGCCGTCTTCCAGAATGGCTTTCAGTTCAGCTTCATCCATCAGGGCAAAACCGGTTGGTAAATCACCGGAGCGCACCCATTCGGTCAGCGTCAGTTCAATCGGGTCTTTGGTGGTCAGCGGGATCACCGGCAGAGAGCCGAGTGTTTTACGCAACAGGGCAAGGTTATCTTCCGCCCGTTTGGCACTGGCCGCATCGACGATAATCAGGCCGCGTTCCGCATCAATCCAGATGGCGGTCTGGCTGAAACGGCTGAAGGCACGCGGCAGCAGAGCATGAACCACTTCATCTTTCAGGGAATCTTTTTCCGTTTTCTTCAGTTTGCGATGCTGCTCATGTTCCAGCTTTTCAATTTTCGCCTGCAATTCCTGTTTAATTACCGGCGATGGCAGCATTTTTTCTTCTTTTTTAGCACAGATAAGGATCTGTTTACCGGCAGCGTGAGTCAGTGCATCACCCCGGGAGCCCATCGGCGAAACCCAGCCGGTTTTCATCATATCCTGACTGCCGCACGGCGTGAATGCCATGTGTTCCAGCTGTTTTTCCAGCTCATCGGCAGACAGCGGAAACGGCGAGCTAAGGCGGTAAACGAGTATATTTTTAAACCACATCGGACAGTCCTGTTTTATGATGCGCGGTCATTGCGCGGTGAGAATTGCATCCCGCTATGATAACGGATCTTGCCGCGTTGCTCTAATGCCTTCGCGCGGAAACTTGATTGTCAGGCCGCTGCCCTGCATTATCAGAGGTATGAAAGACAGAGCGTAAATCCACAGCAGAAGGGGACAGTATGCGGATCGGTATTGATTTGGGCGGCACCAAAATTGAAGTGATCGCACTCAGTAATGAGGGGCAGGAATTATTCCGTAAACGAACGGATACGCCGCGTTTTGACTATCAGCAAACATTACAGGCGATTGCCGGGCTGGTTCACGATGCAGAAACCGCCACCGGAGAGACCGGTACTGTCGGAGTAGGGATCCCGGGAACACTGTCGCCGGTCACCGGACGGGTAAAAAATGCTAATTCGGTCTGGCTGAACGGTCAGCCGTTTGATGCGGATCTCAGTGCATTACTGCAACGGGAAGTGCGGGTGGCAAATGATGCAAACTGTTTGGCGGTCTCCGAAGCGGTTGATGGTGCAGGCGCAGGGTTTCCGGTCGTTTTCGCGGTGATTATCGGTACCGGCTGCGGTGCGGGGATTGCCCTGAACGGACAGGTTCACAGCGGTGGTAACGGTGTGGCCGGGGAGTGGGGACATAACCCGCTGCCGTGGCAGGATGAAGCCGACCGGCTGTTTAAAGGAATGGCGGATTGCTATTGCGGCAAACAGGGTTGTACCGAACTGTTTATCTCCGGCACCGGTTTTATGGCTGATTATACCGCGCTGACCGGTGAGGTCTGCAAAGGTGCGGAGATCATCCGTCGTTTGTCACAGGGCGACTTACCGGCTGAACAGGTGATGGTGAATTATGAGCAGCGGCTGGCAAAAGCGCTCGGCCAGGTCGTGAATATGCTGGACCCGGATGTGATTGTGCTGGGCGGCGGGATGAGTAACGTCGATCGCTTGTATCAGACGGTACCGGCGCTGATGCGCTCCCGTGTTTTCGGTGGTGAGTGCGATACGCCGATCCGCAAAGCGGTGCACGGTGACTCCAGTGGTGTCCGTGGTGCGGCGTGGCTGTGGCCGAAAGCCTGATAAAAAAAAGCCCGCACAAGGCGGGCAAGGCATATTTTAACACGATAACAGAAGGTAATAACGGCGCTTTGTGACAGGTAAAGCGCCTGATGCGTCCGGGAACAGCTGCGTTTAATACGCGGCTGAGTCCGGAAGATTAGTTGAAGATTCTGAAGCGGCTTTCATCATCCATAAAGGCTTTTTCGCCGGCTTCCTGTTCAATGGAACCGAACACTAACTGTGCGCGCAGTTTCCAGTCAGCCGGGATATTCCAGGCTTTGCTGACCTGCTCATCAATCACCGGGTTGTAGTGCTGCAGGGAGGCACCGATATTCTCTTCGGACAGTGCAGTCCAGACAGCAAACTGTGCGATACCGCTGGCCTGTTCAGACCAGATCGGGAAGTTATCCGCATACAGTGCGAATTGTTCCTGTAAGCCTTTGACAACGGACTGGTCTTCAAAGAACAGCACAGTACCGGCACCGGACAGGAAGGCATTATCAATTTTACCTTCGGTCGCAGCAAACGCGTCTGCCGGGACAATGGCGCGCAGTGCATCTTTCACGATATTCCACAGTTTTTTGTGGTTCTCACCAAACAGCACCACGACGCGGGATGATTGTGAGTTAAACGCAGTCGGGCTGTGTTTCACAGCTTCTTTGATGAGCGCGGCGATACGATCCTGAGAAACAGGCAGATTATTACCAAGGCTGTAAATTGTTCTGCGTTTTTTAATTAACTCGATAAATGAATTAGACATGTTACTCTCCGTTAAATTTTTTGTCGGAAAAACCGGTTTCCGCGCTCTCTTCAGTTCATGATGAACAGCATATAAGCAATGAATCAAAAAACATACCGAAAATATTTAACCTTATGTTTCAAAAAATTCGGCCGACAGAAAAATTTCCAATAAATATCATTGAATTAATCATTGTGTGCTGACAGCGTGAAAATATCACGCCGTTGTAACACGATATTCCGGCGATAATTTACTGATCCCGAGTCCGTTCATTTTTCTGACAGAGATCTGCACTGCAATACGTTCTTTCATAGCTTCAATATGGCTGATAACGCCGATGGTTTTCCCGGTGGCATTCAGGTTATCGAGCGCATCCAGCGCGATATCGAGAGTTTCCTGATCCAGCGTGCCGAAGCCTTCATCGAGGAACAGGGATTCAATCTGTGTCTTATGACTGACAAGATCAGATAAGGCCAGTGCGAGCGCCAGACTGACCAGGAACGTTTCCCCGCCGGAGAGGGTTTTGGTATCACGCTGAGTGTCTGCCTGCCAGGTATCGGTGATTTGCAGCTCCAGGCTGTCTGCCGTTTTGCGCTGCAACACATAGCGGCCATGCAGTTTCTCCAGCCGCCGGTTCGCCAGGTGGATCAGATAATCCAGCGTCAGTCCCTGAGCAAAGCGGCTGAATTTGGCACCATCGGCAGAGCCTATCAGCATGTTGAGGCGGCTGCGGTCGGTGACGTCCTGCTGATGCCGGGTGATTTTATCCAGTAAATCGCGCTGCTGTACCCGCAGATTGTCATCCGCCGTCAGCCGCCCGCGCAATTCCCCCTGACGGCTGCTCAGTTCCCGCAGTTGCTGTGCGGCGGCGGTATGTGATTCTGTCAGCTGTTGCCGGGACTGTTCGCGGAACGGCTCCGGTTGGGCGGACAGGTGCTGCTCCAGCGCGGTTCTGGCATCCCCGAGACTGGTGGCGGCTTTCAGTTGTGCCTGGTTAAGCGCTGTTTCCAGCGCCTGTAACTGTTGGTGTTCCTCTTCACTGAGCAGGGCGGCGAGGAAATCAGCCTCACCGGCAAACGGGCTTTCTGCCAGTTGCTGCTGAAAAACCTGCTGATTGTGGTGGTGCTGCTCCTGTGCATCCAGAATCTGCTGTTGCAGCCGCTTTTCTTCCCCCCGGAGCCCTGCGAGGTTTTGTTGCAGGCTGTCGCGCTGCTGTATCAGGGTTTTCAGGCGGTTTTCCGTTTCCTGCTGCTGATAAAGCAGTTTCTGTAATTCCGTGCTGATATTTTTATCACCGAACAGTGCCTGCCGTTGTTCCGTGACGGCGTTGTGCTGTTGTTGCAGTGCAGCCAGTGCGGTGGACTGTTCTGCCAGTTGTGTGGTCAGTTTTGCCTGCTGAGCCTCCAGATTTTGCTGCTGTGCGGTCAGTTCCGCGAGTTGCTGTGCACTTTGCTGTATCTGCTGTTCATTTGCGGCGAACTGATCACTTTCCTGCTGACGCTGCGCCAGCCACTCAGCGGTTTCTGCCGGTGAGGGAATGGTGTAACCAAAGGCGGTCACTGTTTGTGTCAGTGAGGTTTCCAGCGTCTGTTGCTGCTGATAAAGCTGCGTCAGACGGGCGGCCCGTTCCGTCTGCTGCTGTGACAGAAACTGCTGTTCCTGAGTGTTGTGCTGTAATGCCTGTGACAGCCGTTCACACTCAGCCTCTTCCGCCTGTAACCGGTTTTGCAGTGTTAATACCTGAGTTTCCAGGGCACGGCGGGCTTCCTGAGCCTGCTGTTGCTGCTGATACAGCCCGTCATAATGCTGAGTGATGTCATTCAGCGATGCCGGGGAATCTGTCAGGGAGTCAAATTCGCCCTCAAGACAGATTTTCTGCCACTGTGCGGTATGGGCCGCGAGGATCTCTCCGGTTTCCTGCAGTGTACTGCTCAGTTTTTCGTGTTGTGTGCGGGTAAACGCTAGCTGAGATTGCTTCGCTGCCAGTGTTTTCTCGGCCTCTCTGGCAGTGTGTGTCAGTGCTTCCAGGCGCTGTGCGGTTTCATCCGGTACTACCTGCTGATAGTCAGCGACAGCCGGGTGATCGGTACTGCCGCACAACGGACAGGGTTCTCCGGCCTGTAAACGCTGACGTTCTGCCTCCAGCCGGACAATGGTTTGCTCCAGCCGGTAACGGGCTGTCAGGTCATGCAGATGTGTCTGCTGGTCGGCCAGAACCGGTTCTTGTTGTGCAATCCATTCTGTCAGCGTTTTAATCTCTTCCTGAGAGGCATGCTGTTGTTGCAGAAGGTTTTCCCGGTTACGGGTCAGCAGGGCGATTTCCGGTGCCAGTGATGCCAGTTTTTGCAGTAATCCGCGTTTTTCACCGGTCTGTTGCAGTTGCGTGGTTAACTGCTGGTCCGGTTCAGTCTGCCGGGCCTGCTGCAATGTGGTTTGTAAGGCCGTCAGCTCTGTTTTCAGCGGCAGAACAGACTGATTGCGGGCAGCCAGTTTATTTGTCATTTCTGTGTGTGCTGCGGTCAGTGACTGTTGCTGAACTTCCCCCACCTGCTGCTGTTCTGTCAGTGCGGAAATCTGAGTCCGGTATTCCTGCCGGGTGTGCAACTCATGCCGCCACTGAACAATGGCAGACGGAAGCTCTGCTTTCTGCGCATTTTCCTGTCTGAACTGTGTGCTGAGCGCATAACTGTCACGGGTTTGCGCCAGCTGTTGCTGAAGTTGTGCTGACTGGTTTTGCAGTGCCTGCTGTTCCTGCAACTGTGCCTGATATTGCTGTTTCAGTGCATCAGACTGACTGTTCAGCAACTGCAGCCGGTTATCCAGCGGCCTGATTTCGTTCTCTGCCAGTGTTTCCAGTTGCTGATGTTGCTGTTTCAGCCCGGTGAGTAACTGTTGTTGTTCCTCACACTGACTGCTCAGTGGCTGCAGCGAGCGGGTGGTGCTCTCTGTTGTTTGTGCCAGTTCCTGCATACGGGTGGTCAGCTGTGCACTTAAGACGGCACTGTTCTGCACCGCCTCCTTGGCCGGACGCAGTTTTTCCGCCGGTTTGGCGCGGGCAAGCCGGTCAAGCTGCGGCCGGGCATCCTGTATCTGCTGCATAACAGCGGCATGCTGCTGTTGCCGCTGTTCTGTTTCTGTATTCAGTGTGTCGCGGTGCTGCCACCATTGCAGTGCGGCCTGTAACTGTGTCTGGCGGATAAGCTGAGCCTGCTCATCCGTCTGCAGTGTGGTCAGTTCAGCCTGACACGTAAGCCGTTCATCATCTGTCATCAGCCGGATAGCACCAGTCTGCGCTTCCAGCAGAGACAACGCCTGTTGCGCGGCTTTGTAGTCTTCATAAACCTGACGGGAAATCAGACGGTAAATTTCCGTACCGGTCAGTTCTTCCAGCAAATCTGCCCGTTCATTATCATCAGCATTCAGAAAAGCGGCGAAATTTCCCTGTGATAACAGAACGGAACGGGTAAAACGGGCAAAATCCAGCCCGGTGATCTCAATAATGCTCTCCCTGACCTGCGTCAGTTTGTCAGAGAGGATTTTTCCGGTGGCGCACTCAGCCAGTTCGGCCTTCGGCGGCTGAAGATTACCGTCGGCTTTATCTCTGGCGCGCCGCTGGCTCCAGAACGCGCGGTATGCTTTTCCTTTGACGGAAAATTCCACTTCGGCCAGACATTCCGCAGTATGGCGGGTCATCACATCATTCTGGGATGCGGATGTTTTTACGCGCGGGGTTTCATGGTAGAGCGCGAGACAGATAGCATCGAGTAAAGTCGTTTTCCCGGCGCCGGTCGGGCCGGTGATGGCAAACAACCCGTTTCCGGCAAAGGGTTCTGCCGTAAAATCAATCTTCCATTCGCCCTGCAGTGAATTGATATTTTTAAACCGTAATGTCAGGATCTTCATTCACTTTTTCCTTTCCGGCTGTCTGTGCGGGTATTGTTTTTTCCGCTGATACCGGTACTGATTTCACTGCTGTCACTCTCTGCCTGGTCACGAACCTGCTCACAAACGCGGCGGAAAAGGGTGGTGAGACGCGGAATATCCTCTTCTTCGGTATCACTGAGTGCCAGACGCCGGGCAAAAACATCATCCGGAGTCAGCTCATTCAGGGTTTCGCGCAGAGCTTCGCTGTTGTCTGCGGTTATCTGTCTGCGCTCGCGCCGCAGTAGGATCACTTCTGCGGCCAGCGGCTCTGTCAGTGCCTGAATGCGTTTCTGAATGTCCGGCAGGTAATCCCGCCCGGCAACTTCGATGTCCAGCCAGACCGGCTGTGTGTGTTCATCACGGGGCGGAAACTGTTCAAACGCCTGACTGATGGTATCCAGATCGCCTTTCAGGCAGACCATCGGCTGAAAACAGGGAACCGGTACCGCATCAATCGCCGTAATGCTGTTGCTATCCAGGGTGAGCAGGAAGACACTTTTTTCCTGTCCGGATTCATCAAAACTGAGCGGGACGGGGGAACCGCTGTAACGGATGGTGCCGCTGTCACCGATGGACTGTGCGCGGTGAATATGCCCGAGGGCAATGTAATCCGCCGGCGGGAAAGCACCGGCGGGAAAGGCATCCAGTGTGCCGATATAAATATCACGGACAGATTCCGATGTTTTGGCACCCACTGTTGTCAGGTGGCCGGTCATAATGATTGGGACATCTGTATCCAACTCAGTCCGTTTTGCCACCGCTCTGTCATAAAGGGACTGATAATGTGTCTGTATCGCGGTCAGCAGTGCCAGTTGTTTCTCTGCTTCGGATTGTCCGGCCTGACTTTCCAGAATATCGCGCGGCCGCAGAAACGGCACAGCACAGACAATCGCACCGGGTTGGTTCTGCTTATTATAAAGTACGATCAGATCCCGCGCCGGATCCGGCCGGGCAATCACATCCGCATTCAGGCAGGCCATCAGTTCACGGGATTCATTCAGCGTGGCAACGGCATCATGGTTACCGGCAAGCACAATCAGATGACAGCCGGTCTGTTGCAGTTGTGCAACAAAACGGTTATACAGCTCACGGGCGTAACTCGGCGGGGAGGCGGTATCAAACACATCTCCGGCGACAATCAAGGCATCCGCCTGCTGTTCTTTTATCAGGTTTATCAGCCAGTCTGAAAACTGCAGATGTTCCTGTAACCGGTTTTTAGTGTAAAAATATTGTCCGAGATGCCAGTCTGATGTGTGAATGATTTTCATATATGGTTATTCCTGCCGGGCGAACTGAATGCGCATTGCGTTAGGCGGTTTACTGAAAACAGAGTATAACGGAAATCAGGCGGTAAAAATAAATATTGGATGAATATCCAGTGTTTTACGATCTGACACGCATTTTGTGTGTAGTATGTCAGTTTAATGACATTATCTTTGCGGTGCAGGCTGAGGTATCGGCTGATATTCATAAATCTGTCACAAAAGTGACGCATAATCGCGGCACTGTCTGATGAAATGAAATTAACGGTAAACAGGGAACGCCATGGCAAGACGAATTTTAGTCGTTGAAGATGAAGCACCTATCCGTGAAATGGTCTGTTTTGTACTGGAGCAGAATGGCTATCAGCCTATCGAGGCGGATGATTATGATGCGGCCATTGCCCGGCTGGTGGAGCCTTTCCCTGATCTTGTCCTGCTGGACTGGATGATCCCGGGCGGTTCTGGTATTCAGGTTATCAAACATATGAAACGGGACAGTCAGTTGCGGGAAATCCCGGTGATGATGCTGACAGCGCGCGGTGAAGAGGAAGACCGTGTCAAAGGTCTGGAAACCGGCGCGGATGATTATCTGACCAAACCCTTCTCACCGAAAGAGTTAGTGGCCCGTGTTAAAGCGATTCTGCGGCGCATCTCCCCGATGGCGGCGGATGACCTTATCGCCATGAACGGCCTGACACTCGACCCGGCATCCCACCGCGTAACCAGTAATGAGAATCCGCTGGAAATGGGACCAACCGAATTCAAACTGCTGCACTTCTTTATGACTCATCCGGAGCGGGTTTACAGCCGTGAACAGCTGCTGAACTATGTCTGGGGGGAAAATGTCTATGTTGAGGACCGCACGGTGGATGTGCATATCCGCCGCCTGCGCAAGGCGCTGGAAGCGGACGGACACGATAAAATGATACAGACAGTCCGGGGAACGGGTTACCGCTTCTCTGTCCGTTACTGATAATAATGTTAAACCGCAAGAGGATCGCGCGTGCTTGAGCGTCTTTCGTGGAAAAAAATTGTACTGGAATTACTGGTTTTCTGCCTGCCGGCACTCTTTTTGTCACTTTTTTTCGGCTATACCGGCTGGTTTCTTGCCGGTGCCCTGTTTGCCGCTGCCGTCTGGCACAGCTATAACTTACTGAAATTGTCCGACTGGCTGTGGCTGGATCGCAGTATGCTGCCACCGCCCGGCCGCAGCAGCTGGGAGCCGATTTTTTACGGTATCTACCAGCTTCAGCAGCGTAACCGCAAGCGCCGCCGTGAACTCGCCACCCTGATCAAACGCTTTCGCAGCGGGGCAGAATCCCTGCCGGATGCGGTGGTGATGATGACAGAAGACGGCAATATTTTCTGGTGTAACAAACATGCCCAGCACCTTCTCGGTTTCCGCTGGCCGGATGATAACGGGCAGCACATCTTTAACCTTCTGCGTTACCCGGATTTCAGCCGTTATCTGACTGCAGGTGACTATACCCTGCCGCTGACGCTGGAACTGAATAACGGCAGCATGATGGAATTGCGCATCATGCCGTATTCAGAAGGGCAGTTGCTGATGGTTGCCCGCGATGTGACGGAAAAACGCCGTCTTGAAAACTCGCGGCGTGATTTCTTTGCCAATGTCAGTCACGAACTGCGCACGCCGCTGACGGTTTTGCAGGGCTATCTGGAGATGCTCGCGGATCAGGATTTTGATAATCCGATGAATAAAAAAGCGATTCTGACCATGCAGGAGCAGACCCGCCGTATGGACGGCATGGTTAAACAGCTTTTGCAGCTCTCAAAAATTGAAGTGGCTGTCAAAAGCGGGCTGGATCAGGTTGTGGATGTGCCGGGGATGCTGATAATGCTTCAGCAGGAAGCCGTGACGCTCAGCCGGGGTAACCATGACATCCGCTTTGCGGTGGATGACAAACTGAAGATTTTCGGGGATGAGGAAGAGCTGCGCAGCGCCATGTCGAACCTGGTGTATAACGCGGTAAATCATACTCCGGAAAATACACGGATTGAGGTCAGCTGGGCGCTGCGTAACGGTAACGCGGTGTTCAGTGTGAAAGATAACGGTCCGGGCATTCCGGCGGAACATCTGTCCCGCCTGACTGAACGTTTTTACCGCGTGGATAAATCCCGTTCGCGGCAGACCGGCGGCTCCGGTCTGGGGCTGGCGATAGTGAAGCACGCTTTACAGCATCACCACACCCATCTGGATATTACCAGCAAACCCGGGCAGGGAACGGAGTTCAGTTTTACCATTTCTGCGCGGCTTATCGCTAAGTCTTCTCATTAAAGCGGCTTTTGCCGCTTTCTTTATTTAATCGCTGCTAATTTCAGCAGATTTAAAATGTCTGATTAAAATATAAACAAATCATATAGTGTTTATTGAAGCTTACATAACAGCAATCGCTGCTTTGGAAATAGACTTCGGTATATAGTTCTGGTTTTTGCTTTGACTATTGCCTTTCTGCGCTATAAAAGTTTTACTTGTAGTGAGTTATTGGCAAATATCACTGTTTTTTAAATATAATCACTATAGTTATTAACTTAATATGAATAACGTAGTGCTAATAGAATGTTAAAACAGCAGGAGATAGCGCCGGTGACAGATCAGGGAGTTGGATTTTTATTTCCGATATTTTTATTGAATATTTCACATTAAATTAACAGTAACAGACAAAAATAATATGGCGCATCGTTTAACTTCACGAGATATTTTAGCCTTAGGTTTTATGACCTTCGCGCTGTTTGTCGGGGCGGGAAATATTATATTTCCGCCAATGGTCGGCCTTCAGGCCGGCGAAATGGTCTGGACGGCGGCAGCCGGGTTCCTGATCACCGGCGTTGGTTTACCGGTTCTGACAGTGATCGCACTTGCAAAAGTCGGTGGCGGTATTGAGGCACTCAGTACACCAGTCGGTAAATACGCCGGGCTGCTGCTGGCTGTTGTGGCCTATCTGTCCGTCGGGCCGTTGTTTGCCACGCCGCGTACAGCCACCGTTTCTTATAAAATCGGGATTGCGCCGCTGGCAGGCGGAGAATCTGATATTTCCCTGCTGATTTACAGCGTAATCTATTTTGCCTGTGTGATCGGTATTTCTCTGTATCCGGGTAAATTGCTGGACAGCGTCGGCCATGTGCTGGCACCGGTTAAAATGCTGGCTCTGGCTATCCTCGGGGTGGCTGCGGTCATGTGGCCGGCCGGTGATGCCATTATGGCAACGCCGGAGTATAAAGAAATGGCGTTCTCCAACGGGTTTATTAATGGTTATCTGACCATGGATACCCTCGGCGCAATGGTCTTCGGGATTGTCATTGTTAATGCCGCCCGTTCGCGCGGAGTGGAAAACTCCTCACTGCTGACCCGCTATACCATGTGGGCCGGGCTGATTGCCGGTGTGCTGCTGACTCTGGTCTATCTGGCACTGTTCAAATTAGGGGAAAACAGCGGGTCGATTATCCCGAACCCTGCCGATGGTGCGGAAATTCTGCATGAGTATGTCCAGTATACTTTCGGTAACTACGGCAGCTTCTTCCTGGCGGTACTGATTTTTGTGGCCTGTATGGTAACGGCGATCGGCCTGACCTGCGCCTGTGCGGAATTCTTCAGCCGTTATCTGCCGATTTCTTACCGTACTCTGGTGTGGATCCTCGGTGCGTTCTCCATGGTGATCTCCAACCTGGGGCTGAGCAAGTTGATTGCATTCTCCATTCCGGTGCTGGTATCCATTTATCCGCCGTGTATTGTGCTGATCCTGCTGAGTTTCACACTGCGTTTCTGGAAAAAACCGGGACGGGTGGTTGCGCCGGCAATGCTGGTCAGCCTGATCCTCGGGACGATGGGTGCTCTGAAAGCCACTAAAATGTTCGGCCCTTATATGCCGTCATGGATTGAGTCGCTGCCGTTCTTTAAATATGACCTGGCGTGGCTTGCGCCGTCACTGGCGGTGCTGGTGGTTTCCATTGTGGTTGATCGCCTGATGGGCGCTGAGCCGGAAGTGAATCACAAACACGCCTGATAGTCCGGATTATAAAAATACCCTGTCATGTGCGGGGTATTTTTTTGCCCGTTATTCAGGCACAAAAAAACCAGCCCGCAGGCTGGTTTTTGTATCTCTTAACTGCCGGAACTTACAGTTTGCCGGAGTTCTTTTTCAGGAAGTCAGCAACGCCTTTCGGAGATGCATTCATACCTTCCTGACCTTTTTCCCACTGTGCAGGGCATACATCGCCGTGCTCTTCGTGGAATTGCAGTGCGTCAACCATACGCAGCATTTCGTCTACGTTACGGCCCAGCGGCAGGTCGTTGACGACCTGATGACGGACAACACCGTTTTTGTCCACCAGGAAAGAACCGCGCAGAGCAACACCGGCTTCCGGAAACTCAACACCGTAAGCTCGCATGATGTCATGTTTGATATCCGCAATCATCGGATACTGAACCGGACCGATACCGCCATCGTCGATAGCAGTGTTACGCCATGCGTTATGAACAAACTCAGAGTCCATAGACACACCAATCACTTCCACACCGCGTTTTTTGAATTCTTCATAGCGGTGATCGAATGCGATCAGCTCAGAAGGGCAGACGAAAGTGAAGTCCATCGGCCAGAAGAAGATAACAGCCGGACGGCCGTTCAGGTGTTTTTTCAGATTGAAGTTATCAACAATTTCACCGTTACCCATAACGGCTGCAGCTGTAAAATCGGGGGCTTGACGGGTTACCAGAACCATAATTTACTCCTGTAAGATTATATAGAGTATGGCAATAAACAACAGACAGAATAAAGAATCCGGGGATGGTATTAAAGATCATAATACCGATTAATATAATAGGTTTTACCTATCAATAGTTCATTATTCTATCTGCTACCCGAATAAGATAGAGTTATTTGAGTAAAGTTCAAGTGCTAATTGTGTGAATGAACGTAAAAACCGTTACTGACCTGTAAACGGCTTTGTCACACTGTCCATCATCTGCGGATAGAAGCGGAAGAATATCTTTTCAAGAGACTGATAATTATCGGTAAAATCCTGATTTGTCTCCCTGAGCGCGGCAAGTTTCGGACGTCGTTTTGCCATCCCCGCCAACACCTGTCCGATATAGGGGATCTCCTGATAACGGATTAACCAGCGCTGCGGCCACATAAATTCATTCAGCTCCTGAAATTTCACCGGTGTAAATGCCAGTTGTGGCTCAATCACTGTGCGGACGTGTTGTGTGAAATCGGTCAGCGACGTTTTCGGTTCAAACTGAGACCAGTGCAGGGAAAGAAAATGATCCCAGACCACATCCAGCGTGATCGGCGCGTAGCGGCGGTATTCCGGGCGGAACAGCTGACGGGCTTCCCGCACCAGCGGGTGTGAATCGGTCAGGGTATCAATACGCCGGTGCAGCCGGATCCCCGCCGCGACCGGTGCGCTGTACTGTTCTTCCGGTGTGCCGCGGACAAAATCGGCCATCAGATTGCCGAGAAAACTGCTGTTTGCCAGTGAGGCAAGGTGGAGATGTGCGAGAAAATTCATAATACCGCAGCCTTTTATTCCGCCGTCGGCGGGTTATTTCTTGCGCCCTGCTTACCGGGGCACTAGACTATTGCGCCTGTTTTTCTTTTTGAGATGAAACCGAGAATCTCATGCGTGTTGCCGATTTTACTTTTGAACTGCCGGACGAACTGATTGCCCGCTACCCGCAGGCGGAGCGGAGCAAGTGTCGTCTGTTATCGCTTGATGGTATCAGTGGTGAACTGAACCACGGTATCTTCACCGAAGTGCTGAATAAACTCAATCCCGGTGATCTGCTGGTATTTAATGATACCCGCGTGATCCCCGCCAGAATGTTCGGCCGCAAAGCCTCCGGCGGAAAGATTGAAGTGCTGGTGGAGCGGATGCTGGATGAGCACCGTGTACTGGCGCATGTCCGCGCATCGAAAGCACCGAAAGAGGGTGCGGAGCTGCTGCTGGGCGAAGATGAGAGCGTGAAAGCCACAATGGTGGCGCGTCACGATGCGCTGTTTGAAATCCGTTTTGATGATGAGCGCGATGTGCTGACCATTCTGAATCAGATTGGTCATATGCCGCTGCCACCTTATATTGACCGCCCTGATGAAGAGTCGGATCGCGAGTTATACCAGACCGTGTATAATGACCGCCCCGGCGCGGTGGCCGCACCGACTGCCGGGCTGCACTTTGATGAGCCGCTGCTGGCGGCACTGCGCGAAAAAGGCGTGGAAATGGCCTTTGTCACCCTGCATGTCGGGGCGGGTACTTTCCAGCCGGTGCGTGTGGATAACATCGAAGATCACATCATGCACTCCGAATATGCGGAAGTGCCGCAGAATGTGGTTGATGCCGTGCTGGCGTGTAAAGCGCGGGGTAATAAAGTGATTGCGGTCGGCACAACATCCGTGCGCTCCCTGGAAAGTGCGGCGAAAGCGGCACAGGATGCACTGATAGCGCCATTCTTTGATGATACCCAAATCTTTATTTATCCGGGATATGAGTATCAGGTGGTGGATGCGCTGATCACCAATTTCCATCTGCCGGAATCCACGCTGATTATGCTGGTTTCCGCCTTTGCCGGTTATCAGCACACCATGCAGGCGTATGAAGCGGCGGTGCGTGAACGTTACCGTTTCTTCAGCTACGGGGATGCGATGTTTATTACCCGCAACCCGCAGGCGAAATTTGAAAAAGTTGGTCACGACGACTGATATACTACAGAATTATTGATCCGGCAGATTTCAGCGACTGCTGACTGACTGCCGCTAATTAAACATCATCAGACTGTTTTTCTGATAGCAAAGTCTGATATGAAAAAATGACAGTGTTTTTAATCGTTTTAAATCAGCCGGTTAGAAGTGATAGGTGACATTCCTTTCCGGCCTGATTTCCTTTCTGTGCCAAAAATGTGACAACGTTGCTGTATTTGGCTAAATGTTCACCACTAAGGTGGGCGTATTTATTAACCATTTCCAACTTCTCCCATCCTCCCATTTCTTTCAGTACCATTAATGGGGTTCCGTTCTGAACGTGCCAACTTGCCCAGGTGTGCCGCAGGTCATGAAAACGGAAATCATCGATACCTGACAAATTCATGGCGCGTCTGAAATCGTGCCTGTAAATGTCGTTGCGCTGTTTACCATCCTCGCCGAACACATACTCACCTTCATGCGGTATATTGCTCAGTATGCTCACTGCATCGTCATTTAGCGGTATAGCTCTGCCCCTGCCGGATTTTGCTTTCGATGCCGTTATGATTGCCACTCTGCGCGACAAATCAACATGCTTCCATTCCAGCGATAATATTTCCGTTTTCCGTGCGCCGGTTAGCAGCGCAAATGAGACAACGTTTCGCATCCAGTCATTCGCCAGGCTGTTTATCAGCGCTATGGCCTGATGTCGTTCCAGCCACCGGACTCTTACCTTTGGTTCGCGTGATCTTTCTGTATGGACATGACCAACCGGCCATCCCATTTTCTGAGCCAGTGAAATGCCGCGCATGATGAATGCCAGATACCGGTTTTTTGTTGACCCTGATAACCGGCGTTTGGTTTTCGGGTTATAATCCGGCAGTGAGTTCATTATCTCTTCGGAGCGAATTGACGACAGTTTCCGGCCACGGAACAATCCCAAAAAGTAACGGGCATAAATCTGTTTATTCACATAGCACGACTGCCCTTCTGCATCCCTGAGCGCCAGAATAACCACTTCCTCAAAGTATCGTTCTGGCTGCTTATTCAGCTTGTCCATCTGCCAAAGGTCATGCTTAAGCTTATCGTGATATTCCTGAGCCTTTACCTTGTCAGCGGTGCCAGTAGTTTTTCTAATTCTCGTTCCGTCTGGGGCGGACACATCGACCCAGTATGTTTTACCCCTTTTGTAGACAGGCATTTTCCTTTTCTCCCGCCGCTTATCACGGCCAGCCGGTAAACATTATTGTTGTTAAGGCGGTCTTCTTCAAACTTTTTCAGACTCTGATCGCTGGCTCTCCATGAACCACCGACCCGGAACATGTGGTATTTCTCCGGATTACGGTAAATGGTCGCCTCAGACAGCCTGAGTTTTTTCGCGTAATCCTTTATTGTCATCAGGCCGTCATCCATCCTTCATCTCCTTCTGTAACGTAC